>DATAVK010000120.1:0-8090 GCA_036267755.1 Mycobacteriales bacterium | reverse complement strand
CGGTTCATCGAGATGGTCGACCCGTTGCGATACCCCGAGGACGGCGTCAGCGATGCCGACCTGCGCGAGATCCGCCGACTGAAGGCACGGATGGAGGCCGAGCGGCTTCCCCGCGGCGTCGACCCGGCGCTGCACACCAAGCTCGGCCGCGGTGGCCTGACCGATGTCGAGTGGACGGTGCAGCTGCTGCAGCTGCAGCACGCCGCCACCGTGCCGGGGCTGCAGACCACGTCGACCTTGCCGGCACTCGCGGCGGCGGTCGACGCCGGCCTGATCGCTGCCGGTGACGCGAAAGTGCTCCGCGAGGCGTGGCTGATCGCGACCCGGGTTCGCAACGCCACCATGCTGGCGCGCGGTCGGGCCTCCGACGTATTGCCGACCGAGCCGCGCTCGCTCGCGGCCGTCGCCCGCGCGATGGGTTACGCCCCTGGGCACACGGGGGAGCTGCTCGAGGACTACCGGCGGGCGACCCGCCGGGCCCGGGCCGTGCACGAGCGGGTGTTCGGTCCGTGATCCGACGACTCACCTGGCCGTCGCTGGTGCCGCTCGGGCTCGGGCTTGCCATCGCCGTCGGCTACCTGTTCCTCGCGCCGCACACTGCCGACCTGGCCGCCCAGACCGCGCGCGCCGAGTTGTTCCGGCAGAGCGGCTTCGTGCCGTTCTGGACCCGCTGGTACGCCGGAGTCGCGACACCGACGTACAGCCTGGTGACGCCTCCGCTGCTCGGCTGGCTGGGCGCGGTGGGGCTGGGCGCGGCGTCCCTGGTCGTCACGGCCGCGTTGGCGTGGCCGCTGCTGCGGCACGCCCAGCGGCCGCTCCTGGCGAGCTCGTTGCTGGTCGTGGCGGCCGGCCTCGATGTCGTCTCCGGCCGGTCGACGTTCGCGGCGGGTGCCGCGGTCGCGTTGCTCTGCCTGGTGATCGTCGATCGCGGCTGGTGGGTGGCCGCGCTGCTGGTCGGGGTTCTGACGACTGCGACCAGCCCGGTCGCGGGGGTGCTCCTGCTGCTGGTGGCCATTGGGCTGGCGGTTGCCGACCTGACCCGCCGCCGGGCTGCGCTGTTCGCGGCTGGGGGCGTCGTCGCGGCGCTCGCCGTGCTTCAGCTGCTCGCCCGCGGGCAGGGCGCGGGCTATCAACCGTTCAGCGTGACGTCGCTGCTGATGGCCGCGGGCACCGCCGCGGTGGTCGCGTTGTCGCCAGTCAGCCGGCGGGTGCGGACCGTCACCCTCGTCGTGATGGCCGGGCTGCTGCTGGCGTTCGTCGTACCTTCGGCCGTCGGTTCGAACGCCACACGGATCGCTGTCCTGGGCGCCGCGCCGGCGATCGCGGCGAGCGCGCGGCTGCGTCGCGGCGCTCTGCTCGCCGCGCTGGTGGTGGCCTCGCTGCTGCCACTCGCGCAGCTGCACAACGACCTCGCGGCGACGACGCACAACGACGGGTCCACCGCCTTCGTCGCCGGGTTGAAGCACCAGCTCGCCAACAACCCGGACGTCACCGGCCACCGGGTCGAGGTCGTCGACACGGCGACCCACTGGCCATCGACGTACCTCGCTCCGACCGTCAGCCTGGCGCGCGGGTGGGAGCGGCAGTCTGACGAGTCGCTCAACCCGGTCTTCTACGGGTCGCGGAGCCTCACCCCTCGCGTCTACCGGCGGTTCCTGAACCGCAACGCGGTCGGCGTCGTCGTGGTGGCGAGGGGTGTCCCGCTCGACTACAGCGCGACCCGCGAGGCCGCGCTGATCGCGCACGGCGTGCCGTACCTGCACGAGGTCTGGCAGGACGCCCACTGGACGATGTACGACGTGTCCCGGCCGGCGGCGATGGTCGCCTTGCCCGCGCGCGTCGTGGTCCAGCAGGACACCGGGCTGGTGCTCGACGTCCCCGCAGCCGGGCGGTACGACGTGAAGATGACCTGGTCGCCGTACCTCGTGGTCGCCGGTGGGACGGTGTTCCGCACCCCGGACGACGAGATCTCGCTGCACCTGCCGAAAGCCGGTCGATACCGGGTCCACGCACGGTGGCGCTGGCCGTAAACAGTCAGGCGACGAGCAGGCCGGGCTCCGGTTCGGGCTCGAAGTCGGTGAGGTCGATCGGGTCGCCCAGATAGGCGGAACGGCCGGAGAACACCCGCTGTGCGGCGATGGCCAGCGCGAGCGCGACGGCGCCACCGACTGCGTCGAGGACGTAGTGATTCGCCGTACCGAGGATCACGAACAGCGTCGCCACCGGGTAGAGCGCCCCGATCACGCGCACCCAGGGGCGGCGGGCCAGGCTGACGATGGCGAACGCGCACCACAGCGACCAGCCGATGTGCAGTGACGGCATCGCGGCGAACTGGTTCGAGGCCTTCGCGACGGTGGGGGACGCCAGCGACCCCCAGGTATGGAAGCGCAGCACCGTGTCGACGTAGCCCGGCAGCATCCGCGGCGGGGCCAGCGGCAGGAAGTAGAAGCCGAACAGCGCGATCACGGTGGTGAGCAGCAGGACCGACCGGATCGAGCGATAGCGCGCCGGATGCTTGACGTAGAGCCAGACCAGCACACCGAGCGTGATGATGAAGTGCAGCGTCGAGTAGTAGTAGTCGCAGGCGTAGGCGAGCCAGTGGGTCCGGGCGACCAGGCCGTTGAGCGCGCGCTCGACGTCCACGTGGGCCCAGCGCTCCATCGAGAGCACGGACGCGGCTCGGTGGAAGGCCGCCGTCTTGTGGCTGGGCAGGGCGTCGCGGGTCAGCGTGTAGACGCCATAGAGGCCGGCGATGAGCAGCAGCTCCTGCCACCATCGCGGCGCGGCGGGCCGGCGGAGACGTGCGGTCAGCGCCGTCAGGGCACGGCGACGAGGGACGGCCAATGCGTGCCTACTCCCTCATCGCGACGTCGCCTGCTGAAGAGTCGATGATGCCAGAGCGCCACGACTGACCCGGCGCCGACACCGCGACCCGGCCGGACAAATCCGCCACCCCAGACGGTTGAGGGGCAGATCGCCCGGGCAGAATGACGGTGCCGCTCCGGCGCCCCTGCCCCCGTGGAGGCGCCGGAGCGGTACTGCGCGGGGGGTGGGCAGCCGAAGTCGCCCTGACGACACGCCCCCGTAGGGGTCGCCAGGGCGACCACCTCTCGGTTCGCGGCTTTGGCCCGATCTCCTGCCTGAGATCTCCGATTAGTCCGGATTTGGGCCAATGGGGTGATTGTGCCCGCCGATGTGACAGAACCCGCCTGTCGTGGGCATAACTCCCTGTGGAACCCACCGCTTCGAGCCCGCCGGTGCACCCCGACCATCCCCTTTAGGAGTCCTGGTGATGACACGTCCCCACCGCCGTACCCTCATCGGCCTGTCGGCGCTCTCCGCCGCCGTGGCCGGGGCCACCGGCCTGGTAGCCGTCGCACCCGCGTCCGGTGCTTCCGCGGCACACGCGGCGACGCGGCACTTCGGTTACGTCGCCCTTGCATACGGCTCGGCGGTGACGAGCGGTACGGCGGCTCAGTCCGGCCCGACATCACCCGCGCCGCTGCCGTGCAAGGCAAAGCTCGGAGCGGTCACCACCAACCACGCCGCATCAGCGACGCCGCCTCAGCTGGGCGACGTCGGTGCGGTCAAGACCCGCAGCGCGAGTCGCCGGGTCGGCGCCAAGGGCGTCGAGACGACCAGCCGCGCGCGGATCTCGCCGGCCGACCTCTTCGGCGGTGAGCTGATCGCCAAGTCGATCCGGTCGAGCGCCACCCAGAAGCACACGAGCACTGGCTTCCACTCCTCCGCGACGACCACCATCGTCGGGCTGATCGTCAACGGGCAGAAGCAGCAGCAGAACCCGACGAAGAACCAGACCTACACCCTGCCGGGTGTCGGCTCGCTGGTCCTCAACCACCAGACCTCGTCGAAGGTCCCCGGCGGCCGTGAGATCCAGGTCGACGCCATGCAGATCACCGCGAGCGGTGCGAACACGATGGGCCTGCCGAAGGGTTCGGTCATCACGTTCGCCCACTCAGCGGCGGAGCTGACGACACCGACGACCGTGGAGGTCCACGGTGCGGCGATCGGTAGCGAGTCGAAGTTCCTCGGCAGCGGGACCACGGGTCAGTCGGCGGAGAAGCTGTTGTCCTGCGACGGGACCGGCGGGAAGACCGAGAGCCACAGCGTCGACGCCTCCACGATTCCCAGTGCAGCCGTCAACGGAACCTTCACCTCCTCGGTCGCTGGCGCCGTCGGCAAGCACCCGTGGGCCACAACGCGGGAGCGAGTGGCTGGCCTGAACGTGCTGGCCGGTGTGGTGCAAGCCAAGACGGTCATCGCCCGGGCCCACGTGCAGCGCAAGGCATCGGGGATCGCCCGCAGCACGGCAGGATCGTCGTTCGGCGGCCTCACCGTGACCGGTGCGCCAGCGATCGGCGACAACGTGCCGGCCAACACCAAGCACGTGCTGCCCGGCATCGGGACGCTGTACCTGGACCGGATCACCAAGACCAAGAACGGCGTCCAGGTCCGCATGATCGAGCTCGTGCTCTCCACGGCTCGTGACGGCCTGTCCAAGGGCACGGTGATCACCGTCGGCGAGGCGAGGGCCAGCACCACTCGCTGACCGATCCGACAAGCACGTCGGCCCCGACCGGAGCAGTCTCCGGCCGGGGCCGTCGCATGTCCGAGTAAGCCACGCCGGAAGCACCGACTGAACGGATTGGTTACCCCCCTCGTGAACTGCTGCGTTGGCGGTTCGCCACAGAGGAGACCTGGATGAGTGTCGCCGAGACCAGTGCCGCCACCCGCGAGGCTTCCCCGCTTCGGGTGGTGCACGACGAGGGGACCATCGACCTCGCGGCCGCGGAGCGTGCCGTCGCCGACCTGCTGCTCGCCCTGGGCCAGGACGTCGGTGACGAGCATCTTCACGAAACCCCACGACGCGTCGCTGCGGCCTACGCCGAGCTGCTCACCGCCAGGCCGTTCGACCTCACGACATTCCCCAACGACGAGCAGTACGACGAACTCGTCCTCTGTCGCGACGTACCATTCCACTCGCTGTGCCAGCACCACCTGCTGCCCTTCCGCGGGGTGGTGCACATCGGCTACCTTCCGGGCGAGCGAATCCTCGGCCTGTCGAAGCTCGCCCGGGTCGTGGAGCTGTTCTCGCGGCGGCTGCAGGTGCAGGAGCGGCTCACGATGCAGATCGCGGACTGGCTGCAGGAGCAGCTACACCCCAAGGGGGTGGGCGTGGTGATCGAGGCCGAGCATCTGTGCATGTCGTTGCGTGGTGTGCAGGCCGAAGGCGCGCTCACCGCGACCTCGGCCCTACAGGGACTGCTCCGGGACGACCCACGCTGCCGGGCCGAGTTCTTCGCCCTCGTAGGACACCGATCCTGAGGAGGCCAGCAATGGCAACCGACACGACGTTCCTGATCATCGGCGGCGGTCTGGCCGGCGCGAAGGCGGCCGAAGGCGCCCGCACCAGCGGGTACGACGGACGCATCGTGCTGGTCGCCGAGGAGGCGACCCAGCCCTATGAGCGGCCGCCGCTGTCGAAGGGTGTGCTGCGCGGCGAGGCCGAGCCGGAGACCACCCGGGTGCACGACCCGGCGTTCTACGACGCGCAGTCCGTCGAGCTCATGCTCGGCGAGTCGGTCGACCACCTCGACGTCGCGGCCCGGACGGCGCAGCTCGCCAGCGGGAGCAGCATCGCCTTCGACACGGCGCTGCTTGCCACCGGCGCGGCGCCACGCCGGCTCGACCTTCCCGGGACCTCGCTCGACGGGGTGCACTACCTGCGCACGGTCGGGGACTCCGAGCAGCTGAGCGCGGCGATCCGGCAAGCCGGGCGAGTCGCCGTCATCGGAGCCGGCTGGATCGGGTCGGAGGTCACGGCGTCCGCCCGGCAGATGGGTGCCGACGTCGTCCTCATCGAGCCGGCAGCCCTGCCGCTGATCCACGTCGTCGGCGAGCGGGTCGGTGAGATGTTCCGGCAGCTGCACGCCGACCACGGCGTCGATCTGCGGCTGGGTGTCGGGTTCACCGAGCTGCGGGGCAACGGCTCGGTCGCCGAGGTCGTCCTCAGCGACGGCCGGGTCGAGCCGGCGGACGTCGTCGTGATCGGCGTCGGCGTGAGCGCCCGCACCGAGCTGGCCCGTGACAGCGGCCTCACGGTCGAGCGCGGCGTCGTCGTCGACGAGTTCCTGCAGAGCAGTGCTCCCGGGATCTACGCAGCCGGAGATGTCGCCGAGGCGTGGCACTCGAGGTACCAGCGGCGGCTGCAGATCGAGCACTGGGCCAACGCGCTCGAGCAGGGTCCGCACGCCGCCGCCAACGCGACCGGGCAGCACGAGCCGTACACGCTGTTGCCGTACTTCTTCTCCGACCAGTATGACCTCGGTCTTGAGTACACCGGAAACTCCTCGCCCGGGGACGACGTCGTGATCCGCGGCGACCTCGAGAGCCGAGAGTTCATCGCGTTCTACCACCGCGACGGCGTGGTCTCCGCGGCGATGCCGGTCAACACCTGGGACGTGATCGACGATTTGAAGGCCGTGGTGTCGGCCGGCGTACCGATCGACCTCGGCCGGTTGGCCGATTCCGACGTACCGCTCACCGAGCTCCCACCCAACTAGCGCCGTTCCCGAAAGGTCAGCTGCCTTCGATGGAGGGGGCGATCTCGCCGCGGCCGGCCTGCTGCAGGTTCGCTGGCAGGGTCACGTGCAACCGGTCGGCGAGCACCTCGAGGGCGATCCGCCACCTGATGATCGCGAGCCGCTGGGCGCCCTGGGTGTTGGGCAGGTTGTCGAAGTCGCCCTCATGCAGGTCCGACGCGAGCGTCGCGAGGTAGCTGTCCTCGAAGAAGTAGGTCTGCGCGTACGGCTTGTTGATCCGCGCGAGCGTGGCGTCGGGCGGCGTGATCTCCTGCATCTGGCGGGCATAGATCGCGAACTGCCCCTCCAGATTGCCGAACCGCGTCGCGGCGACCTTCGGCGAGATCTTGTGGTCGTGGTACGGGTCAAGGATCGCGTCGGCTCCGCCGAGCAGCGCGTTCACTGGCAACCGGACCTTCTGTACGGCGTTGACGTAACTGGTGAGCGCGGCCGCGGTGACACCACTCGAAGCAGGCCGGTCGCTGCTCGAGCTAGCGCCACACGCCGTCACCGCCGCCAGCGTCAACGCGCAGATCGAGGCCGCGGCTAGTCGCGTCGCCACAACAGCCACGCCGTGACGGTCAGCAGCACCACGCCGACGGCCTCAACGACGAGTGCTTCGTTCGCAAGCGTTGACGAGAACGTCAGATGGAACCCGAAGATCCCTCGGGTGCGGGAGATGATGAAGCCGATGATCGTGCCGGCCAGCAGCCCGGCGCCGGCGAGCGCGACCAGGAAGTGGCGCGTCACCAGGAGTGCCGCCGCGACGACCAGGCACGACACGAACTGCACGATGAACAGCCAGTTGATGGTCTTGACGTGTTGGTATGGCCCGCGTTCCAGGTGCAGGTGGATCAGGCCGGAGACGACGAGCAGCGCGGCGCCGACGACGCATAGCCCGATCACCACCGGGCTTCGGCGGGCCGTCGCGTGTGTGGAACGTGTGTGTGTCATGGAGGTCATAGCGACATCTCTCATCTCGGGGTCGTGAACGGTTCGGCCCACTGGGCGATGAAGACGCGGGCCAGGTGCGGACGGGTGGCTTGCTGCTCGACGGGAATCGGTCGGCCGGACAGGCCGGTGGGTGCCGGGGCGGTCCCGCGCTCTGGGAAGACAGCGCGGCGCGACATGACGTCCCAGATCGAGAACACCGTGCCGAGGTTGATGTCGAGGCGGCCGATCGGACGGTGATGCGCGCGGTGGAACACCGGGCTCACGAGCACCTTGTCGAGCCGGCCGTAGCTCCAGCGCAGGTTGGCGTGCGGCAGTGCGCCGAGGCAGGCATAGGCGGTGAGCAGAATGGCTGGAGTCGTGGCGTTGGATGCGAGCGCCAGGATGGGTACGGCGGAGAGCACGAAGGTCACGTGGACCAGCGGATGGGTCCGAAAAGTGGTGAGAACGCTCAGCTCTTCCTGCGAGTGATGCAGGGCGTGCAGCCGCCACAGGCTGTTGACCTTGTGGTTGATCAGGTGCGCGAACCAATCCACG
>DATAVK010000119.1:0-2265 GCA_036267755.1 Mycobacteriales bacterium | reverse complement strand
CACCGGCTGTGACGACACGCGGAATGGGCTCGGCGGAGATGACGATGATCGCGGACTGGATGTCACGCGTGGTCGACGCGCTCGACCGCGAGGACGAGTCCGGCATCGAGGAGATCGCCTCGCAGACCCGCGAGATGACGGCCGGCTTCCCCGTCCCCGCCTAGATGAGTAATTCCAAGGGGTCTGGCGGCGTGTTGCGCTTGAGGGTGTAGCGAAGGGTGCCCAAGCTTGGCGTTGGAACCCAATGTCGAGCCTGGAGGCCCTTCGTGGACGCTGACCTGGACACCCTCGCGACCGCACTCTATGTCCGTGTCGATGACCTGCTCAAGACCTGTCCGGAGCGTGTTCCGTGGCGTCCGAGGGTCGGGATCAGCCCGCGGGTCACCGACGCGGAGCTGGTCACCCTCGCGGTGATGCAGGCGCTGCTGGGTCATGTCAGTGAGGCCCGCTGGCTACGGTTCGCCGGCGCTCACCTGCGGCACTTGTTCGGCTACCTGCCCCAGCAGCCCGGCTACAACAAGCGGCTGCGGAAGCTGACCGCGACGGTCAGCTGGCTGATCCCGACGCTGGCTCGTGACACCACGCTGTGGACTGATGATGTGTGGGTCATGGACTCGACTCCGGTCGAGTGCGGCCGGTCGCGGGAGACCGCCCGGCGCTCCGAGCTCGCGGGCTGGGCTGAGTACGGGTACTGCGCGTCTCATTCCCGTTACTTCTGGGGGCTGCGGCTGCACCTGCTGTGCACGCTGCATGGTCTGCCGGTCGGGTTCGCGCTGACCGGCGCGAAAGCCGATGAACGCCACGTGCTGCTCGAGATCCTCGACACCGAGGGACTGCTCGACGGCCGACACCGACAGCTTGTGATCGGGGACAAGAACTACTACGGCCGCGAGCTCGACGCGGCGCTCAGCGATGCCGGCATCGACCTGCTGCGCCCGGCCCGCAAAGGCGAGCCCGAACGCGCCGGCTCCCAGTTCTTCAAACCGCTGCGCCAGGTCATCGAGTCGATCAACGACACGTTCAAAGGCCAGCTCGACATCGAGCGCCACGGCGGTCGCACCCACACCGGAGTCACCATCCGGATCCTGCAACGCATCCTCGCACTGACCGCCGCGATCTGGCACAACGACAACATCGGCGCAGCGATCAAACGATCACTACTCGCCTACGACCACTGACCCCTTGGAATCACTCATCTAGGCCATCTGGCGAGGGCAGTTAGCCCGAGCGGGTGAAGTCCGGCCCGGTTCGCGCCGAGACAGTTAGCGTGAGAAACCGTCGACCGACCCGGTCAAGGACGCCAAGCGGCCTGATCGAGATCCTGCGGCTGCTCACCGTCGTCTTCTTCGCGGGCCTCGGCTTCGAGGCGGGGCGGCTGCTGGCGCGGCACGGCGACGGGACGATCCTCGGCCCGTTCGGCGGCGTCGGGGTCGGCGTCATCGTCGGTTCCGGGATCGGGTACGTCGTTGGTGGCGTGCTGGGCCGCACCGCTGCGTCCACCGCCGACCGCACCGAGGCGGCCCTGCGTGAGGTCTCCGCGGACACGCTGATCGCCGGGGGCTTCGGTGCCTTTGCCGGCGCCTTGATCGCTTCCGGCTGCTGCTGGCCGCTGTTCCTCATCCCGCAGGAGCTGGTCTCGGCGTCGCTGTTCGGGATCATGGTCGTGCTCTCGGCCTACATCGGGTTCCGGGTCGGCTCCGCCAAGCGCGACGACGTACTCGCGGTCGTCGGCGGCCGCACCGGGGTCACCCCGCGCCGGCCGTCACCCTCCGCGGTGGCGAAGGTGCTCGACACGTCGGTTGCCGTTGACGGCCGGGTGCTCGATGTCGTCCGGGCCGGGTTCCTGCACGGCCACGTCATCGTGATTCAGCCGGTGCTCGGCGAGCTGCAGCACCTGGCGGACTCCGCCGACCCGCTGCGCCGCGGCCGTGGCCGGCGAGGTCTTGAGCTGCTCGAGGCGCTGCGGCGCGAGCCGACCATCGACCTCGAGGTTCTCCCCGACCCGCACCCCGACGTGGGGGAGGTCGACGCGAAGCTGGTTCGGCTCTGCCTGGACGGCGACTACGCCCTGCTGACACTCGACAGCAACCTCGCGAAGGTCGCCGACCTCACCGGCGTACGAGTCCTCAACCTGCACTCGCTGTCCGTCGCGCTGCGGCCGCCGGTCGTCGTGGGCGAGGATGTCGTGGTCCAGCTGATCAAGCCCGGCCGCGAGGCCGGTCAGGGAGTTGGCTATCTCGACGACGGCACCATGGTGGTGGTCGA
>DATAVK010000118.1:0-38061 GCA_036267755.1 Mycobacteriales bacterium | reverse complement strand
TTGTCGGCATCGGCAACTTCCTGGCCGGCACCATCGTGCGTCCGTTCGCGGCCGGGATCGGCGCACTGCTCTACATCGACCGGCGGATGCGCTCCGAGGCCCTCGACCTGACGCTGCAACAGGCCGCGGCGAACGGCGGCCGGTGACTCCAGTCCCCCCGATCACTCGGGCCGGGGCGCAGCATGCTGCCCGTCACGAGCTGTCCAAGGCGATCTACCACCAGCAACGTGACCCACTGCTGGTGCGCGCCGTGAAGGCCGTCGGCCACTGGCTCTCCTCGGTGCTCACGCACGTCGGTACGGGGTCGGCCGGCGGGGCCCTGGCGCTGGCCGTCCTGGTGGTTCTCGCCCTGCTGATCGGCTTCGTCATCTGGCGGCGGGTGGGACCGCTGCGTCGCTCGGCGGTCGCGCCCGGGGCGGTGCTCTCCAACGACCGGACCCTGAGCGCAGCCGAGCACCGCGCCCTCGCAGTGGCCGCCGCCGATCGGGGTGACCACGAGACGGCTGTCCTAGAGCAGATGCGTGCCGTGGTCCGGGCGCTGGAGGAGCGCGGAGTCATCGAGCCACGCGCCGGTCGGACCGCGCTCGAGGTCGCCCGAGAGGCCGGGCGCGGGATGCCGGCGGCGTCGCCCCTGCTCGACGCCGCGGCCGGCACGTTCAACGACGTGGTGTACGGCGGAGGTACGGCGGGCCCCCACCAGCTCGAGACCCTGCGCGAGGCCGATCGCGCCGTGTCCGCGGGTGCGAGGCGGAGGTCGCGGTGAGCACGGTCGCCGCCGAGGCCCCGCTGGATGTCGGCAAGCTGTGGCGCGCCGCCCGGCTGCCGATCCTCATCGTGGTGGTCGCGCTGGCGCTGGTCGCACTTCTCGCGGCGGTGTCGGCCTCCTCGGACAACCCGCTGGACCCGCGGAGCACCGCCCCGAGCGGCACCCACGCCCTCGCGGTCCTGCTCGACGGTCGGGGAGTATCGGTCGCGGTGCCGGACACCAGCTCCGGACTGATCGGTGCGGCAAGATCCGGCGAGACGGTGGTCCTCGCGGATCCCGGCGCCGTCTCCTTGAGCCTGTTGCACGCCCTGGCGAGCACGACGGCGACGGTGCTGCTCGTCGGCCCGGAGAACCGCGAGCTCGGCGCGTTCGGTGTCCCGGCGACGCTCAACAACGTCACCTCCGGCGTCACGCCCGGGCCGGGTTGCGCACTGCCTGCTGCGACGGTCTCCGGCTCGATCGAGTTCATCGGTGACCTCTACGCGACCCGCTCGGGTGCCACCGGGTGTTATCGGGCGGCCGGGGACGCGGCGCTGGTCGTGGACCGCCGGGCGACCGGCGGTCGAACCGTCGTCCTGGGTGGTGGCTCGCTGCTGAGCAACGCCGACCTCGGGAAGTCAGGCAACGCCGCGCTCGCGCTCGGGTTGCTGAGCGGCTCGTCACGGCTGCAATGGCTTCCGCCGGGCGACCTCGGCGGCGCGCTGGCGAGCAGCGACCGGCGGGGCCTGTTCCGGTTGCTGCCGTCAGGTCTCGACTGGGGGCTGGTACAGCTCGCGGTCGCGGTGATCGTGCTGGCTCTGTGGCGGGCCCGGCGACTCGGGCGTCCGGTCGTCGAGCCCCTCCCGGTCGTGGTGCGCGCGGCCGAGACCGTCGAGGGCAACGCCCGGCTGCTGCACGCAGCCAACGCCCGCGCCACCGCCGCTGCGGCACTTCGGACGGCCACCCGGCGGCGGGTCGCTGCCGCGGTCCGGCTCGACCCTGACGTCGATCCGGCTGCACTTGTCAGCGTCGTGGCGGAGCACACCGGGCAGCCCGCCCCCTCGGTGCACGCGCTGCTGTACGGTGCCGACCCACGCGACGATCCGGCCCTGGTCGGCCTGGCGGGCGAGCTGGAGGCACTGGAGGCGGCGGTCCGGCAGCAGCCGGGTGTGCCCACCGGTACGACGAGCGACCCACGACCTGGAGGTCAGCAGTGACTGTCCCGCCCCCCGGACGTCGCCGGGCACCCCGGCGTACCCCGCCGCCCTCGGCGGAGGCGGCTCGCGAGTCACTGACCTCACTGCGCGAGGAGGTGGGCAAGGCCGTCGTCGGCCAGGACGCGGCGGTGACCGGTCTCGTGATCGCGCTTCTCTGCCAGGGCCACGTGCTGCTCGAAGGCGTCCCTGGCGTCGCGAAGACGCTGCTGGTGCGGACGCTGGCCGCCTCGCTTGACCTGGATTCCAAGCGAGTGCAGTTCACACCGGACCTGATGCCGGGCGACATCACCGGATCGCTGGTGTACGACGCGCGCACCGCGAACTTCGAGTTCCACGACGGGCCGGTCTTCACCAACCTGCTGCTCGCCGACGAGATCAACCGGACCCCGCCGAAGACCCAGGCCGCGTTGCTCGAGGCGATGGAGGAACGGCAGGTGAGCGTCGAGGGGCTCGCCCGACCGCTGCCGTCTCCCTTCCTGGTCGCCGCCACCCAGAACCCGGTCGAGTACGACGGCACCTATCCGCTGCCGGAGGCGCAACTCGACCGGTTCCTGCTGAAGCTCACCGTGCCGCTGCCGGACCGCGACGACGAGGTGGCGGTGCTGCAGCGCCACGACGCCGGCTTCGACCCGCGAGACCTGGCGGCGGCCGGTGTGGGACCCGTGGCGGGCGCGGCGGAGCTGGCAGCGGCACGGAGCGCCGCCACGACGGTGCGAGTGTCGCCGGAGGTCCTCGGGTACGTCGTCGACGTCTGCCGGGCCACCCGGGTCTCGCCGTCGCTCTCGCTCGGCGTGTCGCCGCGCGGGGCGACCGCCTTGCTGGCGACGTCGAAGGCCTGGGCGTGGCTGTCGGGCCGGGACTACCTCACGCCCGACGACGTCAAGGCGCTGGCGCGCCCGACGCTGCGCCACCGGGTCAGCGTCCGGCCCGAGGCCGAGCTCGAAGGGGTCACCTCGGACGGCGTGCTCGACGGCGTGCTCGCCTCGGTCCCGGTTCCTCGCTAGCGGGTCGGACGAGCATGGCGCTGACCGGACGAGCCGCGCTGCTGGCGTTCCTCGGCATCGTGATCGTCGTCGTGGTGCCCGCCGGTGGCACGAGCGTGGCCCTGCTGTTGCTGGCTTTGATCGTGCTGGTTGCCCTTGACGTGGTGCTCGCCGCATCCCCGCGGGCGGTCGAGTTCGGCCGCGAGGGTGCCGACACCACCCGGCTCGGCGAGCCCGTGGACGTCGTCCTCCTCGTGCGCAACGCCGGACCGCGGCGGTTGCGGGGCCGGGTTCGTGATGCCTGGCCGCCGAGCGCCGGCGCCACGCCGCGATCGTTCTCGGTGAACATCGCCCCGGGCGACCGGGTGCGGCTCACCTCAACCCTGCGCCCCGAACGACGAGGTATCCGCGCGGCGGCCGGTGTGACGTTGCGGTGCATCGGCCCGCTGGGTCTCGCCGGTCGGCAGCGGACCCGGGCAGCGCCGTGGACGGTCCGCGTGCTTCCGGCGTTCCGGAGTCGCCGGCTGCTTCCCGAGAAGCTGGCCCGGCTGCGTCAGCTCGACGGTGCCGTCGCCTCGGTGGTGCGCGGCCAGGGCACGGAGTTCGACTCGTTGCGGCTCTACGTCCACGGTGACGACGCGCGCTCGATCGACTGGCGGGCCACCGCCCGGCGTACCGATGTGGTGGTCCGCACCTGGCGACCGGAACGCGACCGACAGGTGCTGATCGTGCTCGACACGGGACGGACCGCGGCCGGGCGCGTCGACGGCGCGCCGCGGCTCGAGTCGTCACTGGACGCGGCACTCCTGCTGGCGGCGCTGTCCCGGCAGGCCGGCGACCGGGTCGGCCTGTTGGCGCATGACGCCGTGCTGCGTAGCTACGTCGACATGACACGGGCGGGCGATGTGCTGCCCGCCGTAATGCGCGCGACCGCAACGCTGGAACCGGCGCTGGTCGAGACCGATGCGCGCGCCGTGATCTCGCAGCTCCTGCGGCGGCTGCGACGGCGATCGCTGATCGTGTGGTTCACGGCCCTGGAGCCGGCCGCCGTCGAGGTCGGCTTGTTGCCCTTCATCGGCTCGCTGGTCCGGCGCCACGTCGTCATCGTGGCGTCGGTCGCTGACCCCCGAATCGACGAGCTGGCTCACCGGCGCGAAGATGCCGAAGCCGTGTACGGCGCCGCTGCGGCGGAGACAGCGCGCTCGGCTCGGGCCCGAACTGCCGCCACGCTGCAACGCCGCGGCGCCATCATCGTGTCCGCTGAACCGGCCGGTTTCGCCTCCGCCGTCGCCGACACCTACCTGGACCTCAAGGCCGCCGGCCGCCTTTGACTTCTCAGCACGTGATCGGGCCAGAGCCCGATGTGCTGCTGACAGGTGTCACACGGGCTTGGTGAAGAACACCCGCGCAAAACCGGCTTGCCCGCCGCGATGGGTCTCGACATAGCCGCGCCGCGGGTAGTACTCGAGGTTCTCCGTCATGGCGGCATTCGTGTAGAGCCGGACCTCGGGCAGGCCGGCATCCTTCGCCAGGCGCTCCGCGGTCTCGATCAGCAGCCCGCCGACACCTCGGCCTCGGGCGCTCGACGACACGGCGACGTTGTCCAGCAACAGGTGATCGCTCCGCTCCTCGGTCACGAGGACGCCGATGATCTCGCCGTCGAGCTCAGCGACCCGGACCGCACCCTGCTCGATCAGCGCCGGATAGTCCGCGTCCATCGGCGCCGGACGGCGGCCGATCCTGGCGACATAACGGTCGTAGGCCCCAGCGACGAGATCTGTGACGGCGGCGGCATCGGCGGTGACGGCCAACCGGACGACCGGCGCCGTCATCCCGCGACCTCGGCCAGGTCACCCCGCGCCTCGAGGCTGAGGTCGCCGGTCTCGCCCGCCAGCGCGCCTCGCCGGCCGAGGGTCCAGACATAGGTCAGGAAGGCGAGCTCGGCCAGGACCCCGATCCCGATCCGGGCCCAGGTCGGCAGGCCGGAAGGCGTGACGAAGGCCTCGATGATCCCGGACACAGCGAGCACGCCGATCAGGCCGAGCGCGATCGTGATGGTCGACCGACCCTCGGCGGCGAGCGCATCGGTACGACGGCGAGGACCGGGGTCGACGACCGTCCAGCCCAGCCGAAGCCCGGTCCCGCTCGCCACGAACACGGCCGTGAGCTCGAGGATGCCGTGGGGGGCAATCAGCCCGAAGAACAGCCCGAGCTTCCCGGCGGCCGCCATGTAGCCGCCGATGACGCCGACGTTGAGCATGTTCGAGAACAGCGCAAAGATCGTGGGAAGGCCGAGCAGGATGCCGCCGACCAGCGTCTCCGCCGCGACCCAGACGTTGTTCGTCCATACCTGACCGGCGAAGTCCTTCGCCGGATGCGCCCGGTAGTAGTTCGCGAACTGGGTGTTGACCAGCGATCGCACCTGGGCCGGTGGCAACAGCGACCGCTGCACCGCGACGTGGGTGTCGACCCACCACCCCAGACCGAACGCGACGGCCAACGACACCAGTGCAGTCGGCACCCACCAGCGTCGGCATCGATAGACCGCGACGGGGAACGTCACCGTGATGAACCGAGCGATCTCGCGCCACGCCACCGCGTGGGTGCCGGTCACGGCCGCTCGACCGTCGGCGACCAGCCGCGATAGCCGTCCCACCAGCACCGGGTCCGGCGATCGGGACTGCACCATGGACAACTGGGTCGCGACCTGTTGGTACAGGGCGACTAGCTCGTCGATCTCAGCGCCGCTGAGTCGTCGCGGCCGGCGGGAGGCCCGCGTCAGCTCCTCGAGCCGAGCCCACTGGGCCCGGTGGGTCTGCACGAATGCGTCGAGGTCCACGTCAGACGGCAGACTAGCCGCATGATCGCGGACGAGCAGGTCGTCACCGGGGAGGCGGTGGCGCTCGACCTGCGCCCGGCCGGCGCCGGGTCCCGCGGCATCGCTGCCCTCATCGATCTCGCGGTCATCGGGGCCGTCCTGCTCGTCCTGGTGTTCGTCGTCGCCCTGATCGGGTCGAGTGCGAACGAGGACACGGTCGAGGCGCTGCTGATCGTCGTGTACGTCGGGGTGACGGTGGGCTATCCGGTCGGCATGGAGACGCTGTGGCGAGGACGGACGCTCGGCAAGGCCGCCATGGGATTGCGGGTGGTGCGCGACGACGGCGGGCCGATCCGGTTCCGCCATGCCCTGGTTCGCGGTCTGGTCGGAGTCGTGCTCGAGAAGCCGGGGGCCACCCTCGGCTTCCTGGCCTTCGTCACCATCGTGGGTTCGTCACGGCACAAGCGAGTCGGCGACATGCTTGCCGGCACCGTCGTACTCAGCGAGCGCGTGCCAGCGGCTGGCGCTGGTGAGATAGCCATCAAGATGCCGAGGCCACTGGTCGGCTGGGCGGCCAGCCTCGACCTGACCGCGGTCGACGACACCCTGGCGATGCGGGCGAGACAGCTGTTGCTACGCGCCGGGCAGCTCGCCCCGACCGCGCGCGACCAGCTGCAGCGGGACCTGACGGCCGAGCTGGTCGCCCGGGTGGGCCCGGCCCCGGACGGGGCCCCCGACTGGGCGGTGCTCTCGGCGGTCGTCGCCGAACGAGGCCGGCGCGCTCTCGCGGCCAGCACACCACCACCACCAGCCGATCGCCGCGTCCCGCCGCCACCACCGACCCCAACGGCCAGCACGCCGATCCCTACGCGAGCCGACACGGAGCGACCGGAGCCGTCACCACCAGCAACGAGCGGCGGCTTCGCCCCGCCCGGCTAGCTAGCGGTACCCGTCAGTAGCGGTAGGCATCGGACTTGTAGGGCCCCTCGACCGGTACGCCGATGTAGTCCGCCTGCTCCTGGGTCAACGTCGTCAGCTTCACGCCGAGCGCGTCGAGGTGCAGTCGGGCGACCTTCTCGTCGAGGTGCTTGGGCAGCACGTAGACCCCGACCGGGTAGGCGTCGGTGCGGGTGAACAGCTCCACCTGCGCGATGGTCTGGTTGGTGAAGGAGTTGCTCATCACGAACGACGGGTGACCGGTCGCGTTGCCGAGGTTGAGCAGCCGGCCCTCGGACAGCACCAGGATCGAGTGCCCGTCGGCGAAGAACCACTCGTCGACCTGGGGCTTGATGTTCGATCGGCGCACACCGGACAGCTTGGTGAGGCCGGCCATGTCGATCTCGTTGTCGAAGTGGCCGATGTTGCCGACGATCGCGCCCTGCTTCATCCGCTCCATGTGACCGGCCATGATGATGTTGAAGTTGCCGGTGGTCGTCACGAAGATGTCGGCCGTGTCGACGACGTCCTCGAGGGTCGCGACCTGATAGCCATCCATCGCGGCCTGCAGCGCGCAGATCGGGTCGATCTCGGTGACGATGACCCGGGCGCCCTGGCCACGCAGTGACTCGGCGCAGCCCTTGCCGACATCGCCGTACCCGCAGATGACGGCGACCTTGCCGCCGATCAGCACGTCGGTGGCGCGGTTGATGCCGTCGATGAGCGAGTGCCGGCAGCCGTACTTGTTGTCGAACTTCGACTTCGTCACCGAGTCGTTGACGTTGATAGCCGGGAACAGCAGCTCGCCGCGGTCGAACATCTGGTAGAGCCGGTGGACGCCAGTGGTGGTCTCCTCGGTCACGCCCTTGACGCTGTTCGCCGCGTTGGTCCAACGGTTCGGGGTATCGGCGAGGGTCCGGCCGAGCAGCCCCAGCACGACGGCGAGCTCCTCGTTCTCAGCTGTCGCCGGGTCCGGCACCGCGCCGGCCTTCTCGAACTCCACACCCTTGTGCACCAGCAACGTCGCGTCGCCGCCGTCATCGAGCAGCATGTTCGGGGTCGCACCGTCGGGCCAGTTCAGTGCCACGTCGGTGCACTCCCAGTACTCCTCCAGCGTCTCGCCCTTCCAGGCGAAGAACGGTACGCCGGCCGGAGCATCCGGGGTGCCGGACGGGCCCACGACGACCGCGGCCGCAGCGTGGTCCTGGGTGGAGAAGATGTTGCAGGACGCCCATCGCACGTCGGCGCCGAGCGCCACCAGCGTCTCGATCAGGACCGCCGTCTGCACTGTCATGTGCAGCGACCCCGTGATCCGCGCCCCCGCCAGCGGCTGAGACTCGCCGTACTCGCTGCGCATCGCCATCAGTCCGGGCATCTCATGCTCGGCGAGAGTGATCTCCTTGCGCCCATAGTCGGCAAGGCTCAGATCGGCGACGCGGTAGTCCATGAAAGCTCCTCGATACAGGTGGAACGGCGGGGGGGTTCTGCCTCCGAGGCTACCGGGGGCGGCTAGCGCAGCAGCCGTTTGAGCTCGTCGATCGCGGTGATGGGCGTCGGGTCGATGCCCCGCATCAGCGCCAGGTAGACGCTGGCGTAGTCGATCACCCCGATCAGCGACGCGAGCCGTTCGACGGCTGGAACGCCTTCCGCGACGATCGCCGACACGGCGATGCCGCGGTCGTCGGCCAGCCGCTCCGACACCGTCGCGCGGGCCGCGGCGTCAGGGTCGTCTGCGTCGTCCCTGACCAAGACCAGCCGAAGCTGGATCGGATCCGGCTCCTCGACGCGGTCGCGGAACAGATCTGCGCCCGACGGGTCGCCGGTCAGGTCGCCGTCGAAGCAGACCACCTGGTTGTGGTGGGCCTCCGGGAGGCTGCCGACGATGGCCGGTTGCTTGGCGTTCTCCGCCAGCTGCGCAGCCGCGCGGGTGGCGGCGACGGCCCCCACCTGGCCGTTGCCCCAGATCATCGGCAGCGAGCCGGCCAGCTCGGTCGCCAGCCGCTTCGCCGGGTTGGAGAAGCTGTCGCGGTCGGGGCCGCAGATCTCCGCGACGGTCTCGAGT
Organism: Mycobacteriales bacterium; assembly: GCA_036267755.1. Classification (GTDB taxonomy): domain Bacteria; phylum Actinomycetota; class Actinomycetes; order JAFAQI01; family JAFAQI01; genus DATAVK01. The sequence continues at coordinate 29,300 of DATAVK010000118.1, read as the reverse complement.
CGCCGCGCGGCGAGTTCGAGGTCACCCTCGTCGGGGCCGAGGTCGAGCAGGCCGAACCGGGATGCCATGACCAGGGCCGGCACCGACAGCGCCCACAGCGATGACCGGGGTGACAACTCGCGGGTGATCGGAACGAACACACCGCGCGCCTGCTCACAGATCCGCTCGAGCGGCGAGCCGGCGGTCCCGATCCCGGCCAGCCGCGAGCCTCGTCGCGCTGCCTCGGTCGCCGCGCTCAACGTCTCCTGGGTCGTCCCGGAGCAGGACACGGCGATCGTCAGATCCGCGCCCCCGACCCAACCCGGCAGCCCGTAGCCGCGATGGACCACGACGGGCACCGGGCAGCCAAGCCCGACCGCTGCCGCCAGGACGTCGCCGCTGATCCCGGACCCGCCCATCCCGGTGACGACGATGGCGCGCGGTCGTTCATCCGGCGCCAGCCGCGCGAGATCGGTCTCGCGCACCGCGGTAAGGGATGCCCTGATCTGCGCCGCGGACGTGGCGATCGTCCGCAGCATGTCCGAGGCATCCGTCGCCGCCAGCCCCGCGACGTCGTCCAGTCGATCGGCGTCCTCGATCGTCATGAGGCGGGCGAGTCCTCCGGTCGGCGAGCCTCGTCGATGAGCAACACCGGGATGTCGTCCCTGACCGGGTACGCGTAGCCACAGCCGGTGCAGACCAGCTCGCTCGCCGCGTCGTCGACCCGCAAGTCGGAGCGGCAGTTCGGGCAGGCCAGGATCGCCAGCAGCGATGGGTCGAGGTTCACCCGGGAAAGGGTAGCGAGCGGCTTATCGGGCCGCGGCGCTCAGTCACGCACGATCAATCATGCACGATCAGTCCCGCACGATCGCGAGGACCTCGTCCCGCAGCTTCTCGAGCGCCGCCTCGTCGGGCGCCTCGATGTTCAGCCGCAGCAGCGGCTCAGTGTTCGACGGCCGCAGGTTGAACCACGAGCCGTCCGGCAGGTCGACGGTGAGACCGTCGAGCTCGTCGACAGTGGCACCCTCGCGCTTCTCGTATGCCTGCTTGACCGCGGCCGTCGTACCGTCCTGGTCCGCCACCTCGGTGTTGATCTCTCCCGAGGCGGCGTACCGCGAGTACTCCGCAAGTAGCTCGGACAGCGGCCGCTCCTGGCTGCCGAGCGCTGCGAGCGCGTGCAGCGCGGCGAGCATGCCCGAGTCGGCTTTCCAGAAGTCGCGGAAGTAGAAGTGCCCGGAGTGCTCGCCGCCGAAGATCGCACCCGTCTCGGCCATGGTGCCCTTGATGAACGAGTGCCCGACCCGGGTCCGCACCGGCTCGCCGCCGTGCTCGCGGACAATCTCCGGGACGGCGTGCGAGGTGATCAGGTTGTGGATGATGGTCGACCCGGGCTCCTTGTCGAGCTCGCGGACCGCGATCAGGGCGGTCAGTACCGACGGCGAGACGATCTCGCCGCGCTCGTCGACGACGAAGCAGCGGTCGGCGTCCCCATCGAAGGCCAGCCCGATATCGGCGCCCACCTCCCGCACCTTGGCCTGCAGGTCGCGCAGGTTCTCCGGATCGATCGGGTTGGCCTCGTGGTTCGGGAAGTTCCCGTCGAGCTCGAAGTACAGCTCGGTGATCTGCAGCGGGAGCCGGCCGAGCACGTGCGGCACCGTCAGGCCACCCATGCCGTTGCCGGCGTCAACCACGACCGTCAGTGGGCGGATCTCGTCGATGCCCGGCACCAGCCCCAGCAGGTAGGACGCGTAGTCCGCCATCAGGTCCTGCTGCGTCACCGACCCCGATGGTCCGTCGTACGACGGCACCCCGTCCGCCACCAGGTCGCGGATCTCGGCGAGACCGGTGTCCTGGCCCACCGGAGAGGCGCCGGCCCGGCACAGCTTGATTCCGTTGTAGCGGGCGGGGTTGTGGCTCGCGGTGAACATGGCGCCCGGGATGTCGAGGCTGCCGGCGGCGTAGTACAGCAGGTCAGTCGAGGCGAGACCCGCCTCGACCACGTCGGCGCCCTGGCTGGTCGCGCCTTCGGCGAATGCGGTCGCGAGGCCCGGCGAGGACTCGCGCATGTCGTGAGCCGTCACGATGCGGTCGGCCCCGAGCACCCGCACGAACGCGGCGCCGACGGCCCGGGCGATGTCCTCGTCGAGCTGGTCGGGCACCACACCACGGATGTCGTAGGCCTTGACGATGTCGCGGATCCGGCTGAGGTCTGCCATGGCCGCGACCCTAACCGCAGGCTCAGTCCTGCAGCTGCTTGCGGGTGCGCAACAGCACGTCGGAGAGCGGCAGCGTGCCGCCCTCGTGGGCCCAGGCTCGGGACTCGCAGTTCCGGCAAGAGGTGAAGCTCACCGGCGTGCCGTCGGTGAGGACCATGCCGAGCGTGGTGAGCCGTTCGCTGCCGCAGGCCGGACAGGACGGTCGGACGCCGCCGTGCTGCGCAAGCGGCTCTGGTAGCGGCTCCGACTCGCGCTGGGTGGGAAGGGTCACTCGGGTCTTGGGCATGGGAAGTCCTTGGTCCAGGGAGCGCGCGGGGGATCGCGCAGCCCTCCAATCGGCCGCGGCCCGCGATCGGCTTGAGAACCAGGCGTGTCGAGGGCAATCGTGACGCAGCGGAAAGAATCCGGCGAACCGGGCGAGGCGGATCAGCTCGGCGAGCGCAACACGCGGAGGTGGCCGCGGCGGGCCACTTCGGTCATGGCCGGTTCGACGGGCGCCGCGTCCGGCGGGCGAGCCGCCTCGCGCACCGCGTCGGCGAGGGCCTCGAGGTCGTCGACGGTGGGGACCGGCCGGGAGCCGTCGTTGTCGAGCCGGAGCACCTCCCAGCCACGGGGCGCGGTAAGGCGCCCGGCGTGCTCCTCACACAGGTCGTAGGAGTGCGGTTCGGCGTAGGTCGCGAGCGGGCCGACCACCGCGGTCGAGTCCGCGTAGACATAGGTGAGCGTCGCTACCGCCGGCCGGCCGCAGGCAGTGCGCGAACATCGGCGCAACGGGCTCACGGGCGGACGGTATCCGGCCGCGAGCGTCTCCGGCCACCGTGGCGCCCCGTGTCGCGCCGCCTCATATCGTGGCGGCGTGAGACGGGACCGGCACGGACGTGGGCTGCGTGGGCCGCTGGTGCCGGCCGGTGTGCCGTTGGTGAGCTCTCCCGCGGACCGCTTCGACCGGATCGCGAGTGACGCCGTCGCCCACGTCGAGCACCGCTGGCGCGAGCAGCTGGCGGACGTGGAGTTCGCTGTCGACCTGGTTCCGGCCGCCGATGATGAGGACGCCGTCGACGATGAGATCGAGTCCGCGGGCGTGGCCTTGGCACGCGTCTTCCCCGCCGAGGGCTCGACCGCGGCGCACATCGTGCTCTATCGCAAGCCGATCGAGCTGCGGGCGCATGACATCACTGACCTCGAGGACCTGGTCCACGACGTCGTCGTGCAGATCGTCGCCGACTTCCTCGGCCTGGACCCGGAGATCGTGGACCCGGGCTTCGACGGGGAGGACGACGCGCCCTAGCCCGACCAGCCGGCGGGAGGAGGGGCTCAGCCGGCCGAGCGGATCGCGGTGCGCGGATCCTCGGTGACCACGGGCAGCTCGACGGCACTGGGGAGCGACAGCACCGCCTCGGACGTGGTGAGCGCCCCGTGCGCGCCGTTCAGCTGCATCGTCCGGGTCACGTACACCGGGGCCGAGCCGACCGGGGTGACGACCAGCCCCGACAGGGCGATGGGTACGTCATTGAAGCCCGTCGTGCCAAGCGCGATGCTGCGCCCGGCCGGCACCGTCACGGTGCTGTGGAATCCGTTAAGCGAGGTGAGGCGCACCTGCGCCGCACCTTGCGGCGCCGTGAGCAGCAGGGCGCTGCCACCCCCGTCGGGGACATGGCCGTCGGCAAAGGCGCCAGGACCGGTCAGCGGCGGGATCGCCGCGAGCCACATCAGGTCCGACAGCTTCGGGGCCGCTGTCGTCACGGCGAGCCCCTGCGCGACCACGGGCTGGTCCGATTGCACCGTCGCCGCGCCGGTTGACCCGGCGAACGCGCGGCTCAGGTCGACGATCCGGGTCTTCCCGGCCGGCACCACAACCTGGTTGGCCCCGGAGGGTGCGAAGGACCCGGAGCCGCTGACGACCTTCAGGTTGACCGTCGCGTCCGCGTCGCCGGGGTTGGCGATGACCAGGTTCCGGGTGCCGGAGCCGGTCGGGTAGCCGGGCACGACCAACGAGCGGGCGGGCGCTTCTGTCGCGGGGATCCAGTCGGAGCCGAGCGGCGTGACGCCCTGCAGCCGGTGATCGATGAGCGCGGCGGTCACCGCCCCGCTGGTGGCATGGACGTGCAAGGCCAGGGTGGCGGCGTCCGGGGTCACCGTGGCCACCGGGATGTAGACACTCGAGCGCGGCGGGATCGGGACCGAGGCGAGTCGTGGCGGCGTGAGCTGGCCCTTGGCGCTCCACACCGAAACGGAGACGTCGGCGGCGGTGTCGGTCGGGTTCGCGACGTAGAGGTTGTCGTCGTACCCGACCCGTCCGTCCGCCCCGGCGAACCACCAGTCCGCCGACGGTGGGACGCACCGGGCGTTCGTCAGCGACCGGTAACGGCCGGCGCCGACCAGGGTGACCTGATCAGCGACGATGGTCGCCGCGATCGAGCCGGAGGCCGCAATCGCCCGCGCGCCGTTGTTCGCCGTGGCGCCCGGAATCACGCCGGCCGGCGAGAGCGCAGCGACGTGGGGATGGCTGTGCGCCCCCTTCAGGACGGTCGTGGTCACCCGACCGGTGGAGGTGGACGGCGGCACGAGCGCCCGCGCAACGTCCGCGATCACTGCGGTCGTCACGACGTTCGTGCCCGGTTCGCCGGTGAGGTTGGGACAGACCAGCGTCATGTGCCGGACGGGCGCGGTGACGTGGCTCGGTGGACGGTGCGGCGAGGCGGTCGACCCGGTCAGCTGGGCCGCGGCGACGGTGCCGGCGAGCGCGACAACCGCGATGATCGGGGCGGGCCTCATGCGGTCACCTCCGAGTCAGGCCGGCGGCCGGTCGGGAGCGCGAGCAGTGCGACCACCACGACGGCGGCGAGCTCGCCCCACAGCAGGGTGTGCCGGCGGGTGTCGTGGTAGCCGATCCGCAGCCGGCCGCCGGAGCTGGGCAGCTCGAAGGCCTGCGCCCAGCCGTAGGCCGTGCGCCGGCTGAGCACCGTCGCTCCGATGGTGGCCCGCCAATGGACGTTGACCGGTTCGGCGAGCACGGCCAGCCGACCGGGCGGCCCGGGCGGGACCACGACGTCGGCCGACCCGGCCGTCGCCCGAAACGGCAGCTCCCGTGGCGATCCCACCGGGTGCCCTGCCAACGCCCCCGCCGCGGCAGTCGGCGGCACCAGGCTGAGCTCGCCGGTCGGCAGCGTCGAGCGGTAGACGGTCGCGCCCGGTGCGGGGACGACGGTCAGGGTGGGCGTCTGCGCCAGCGCCGGAGCCAGCCGCGAGACGCTGCCAGTCGGGACTACGACGAACTGCACGGCGAACGGCTGCAGCTCGGCGCCGGCGCCGGGCAGACCGGCGGTCAGATCACGCACCGCGGTGGTCAGCCGCGCGGCCGCCAGGCTTCCAGATGCGGGCGCGAGGTCGGCGTCCCCGAGCTGGGGGCCGCCGGGACGGCGTACCAGGGCGTACGACAGGCCGCCGTGCGCGTCGGTCTGCACCACGATCGCCCGTGGGCTGGCGGGTTGCGACATCTCGACGGAGGTGAACAGCGGCACCGACGTCGTCCCCGATCCCGACAGCGGGTCGCCGGCGCCGCGGACCAGCCAGCTCCCGGCGAGCGTCGCGGTCGCCGCCAGCGTCAGCAGGACCAGCCCCAGCGCGGACAGCTGCCGCCAGCCGAAGCTGTGACCAGTCAACGCTGGCGCCGCGCCGGTCGCGGCGACCGCGGCCGCCAGCAGCGCTCCGGCGCCGGCGAGCAACAGCAGGGCACCCGGGTAATGCCGCGAGTCCGCAACCCCCGGCGTCACGCCAACGGCCCGGGTCGCTGCGATCGCGCCGGCGATGCCCACGACGAGCGTGAGCACGCCAGCGCGGGCCAGCGGCAGCCGACGGATCCGGCGCAGGCTCAGGACCGCAACGATGATCAGCGGCGCCCCCACCCACAGCGGCGGCTGCCCGGCCCCACCCACGTGCAGCAGCAGCAGGCCCGCACCGCCGGGTGGCTGCACGGCACCAAAACGTTCCGGGAGCCCGCTCCCGGTCACCAGCAACGCGGGATGCCGCACGACATGCGCGGTCCAGGGCGCCAGGACGAGCGGCGTGACGAGCAGCGTGAGGATCGCGGCGAGGACCCGTCGGCCCGTCGTCACGACGCCTTCACCGGCCCGCCGGGCCAGCCCGGACCCGATGAGGAGCAACACCACCGCGGCTGGCCACAGCACCGGCGTCATCGCGGCGATGACCGCGAGCAACAGCCCGGCTCCGAACGAGCGGTGCCACCCGCGCGGTGCGGCTGCGCCACCGATCGCGCCGGCTCCAGCGCGCATGGCCAGTGGCAGCAGGATGGCGGTGAGCGCGACGTCGACCCGGCCGCCGGCCACGGCACCCGTCACGGCAGGCAACAACGCGTAGCCGATCGACGCCCAGACCCGCACCCGGGTGCGAGGGGTCAAGGCACGCAACGACAGGAAAGCCGTCAGCGCTGACAACGGAACCGCGCCGAGCAGGATGACGTCCACCGCGAGCCAGACCTTGCCCAGGGCCAGGGTCGACAGCGCTCCCAGCACAGCCAGCGACGGCGGTGCCGTCGTGACCGACCCGACGGACACCGGGTGCCAGCTCGCGAAGTACGCCGACCACAGGTCACCGGAGCCGCCGTACCCCGGCAGCAGCCGGCCGCCGTGCAACGTTCCGCTGAGCAGCGCACGGTTGGCGATCAACGCGAGGATCACCATGGCGACGAACAGCACGCTCGCCGGACGCCGGAGGAACGCGCCGATGCGGGAGTCGCCGGACTCGAGTGACTCGGCCTCCTCCGACACCGGACCGGTCTCGTAGGAGCCCCCGGGGCGCGTGGGCTCGGCGCGCTCGCCGCGGAACAGGCCCGCGACCAGCGGGGAACGCCGCCACTTGTCCGCGGTCGACGGGAACAGGTGCTGTAGGTCGCTGCGGCCGAGCTCACGGGTCGCACGCCGACGGGCGGCGGCCTGGCGGACCCGACCGGGCTCGCGGACGACGTGGCCGACGGCCCGCAGCTCGGCCCATGCGCCGGACGGGTTGCGGGAGATCACGAGCAGGCCCAGCGCCCGCAGCACGCCGCCGACCAGCGCTCGCACCGCGAGTACCGGCAGCATCCAGCCCGAGGTGTTCGCGAGCACGACCTGCATGCCGAGCTGGCGGCGGACCCACAGCGGGGTCGGGTGCGAGCTGGCCGCGGTCGGGCCGGCGGCCGGCGAGGCGCCGCGGCGGATCACGGCACGCGGCGCAACGACGACGCGGCCGCCGGCGGCGTTGACGCGCCAGCCGAGGTCGACGTCGTCGCCGAAGGCGGACCACAGGTCGTCGAGGCCCTCGAGGTGGTCCCAGACGTCGCGGCGGATCAGCGATCCAGCCGTGGCCACGCCCAGGACGTCTTCGGAGCCGTCGCGCTGGCCCTGGTCCAGCTCCGGAGCGTCGATCCCGACGTCACGGTGGCCGGTCGCGTCCATGGTGGCGCCCGCCTCCAGCAGTCGGCCGCCGGTCCAGCTATGGCTCTTCGGGCCCACCTGCCAGATCGACGGCGCGCGTTCTACCCGCTCGAGCAGCTCGGCCAGCGCGTCGGGGTCGGGCGCGCTGTCGTCGGTGAGCAGCCATAGCCAGTCGCTGTCGTCGCCGAGCTTGAGGGCCGCGCGGACCGCCTCGCCGGTCCCGGCATGGCGGCGGACCGGCACCACGTCGTCGGGGTCGAGCTCGGCGCCCAGCGGAGCGAACGCACCGTCGTGCCCGGAGAAGTCGACCGCGATCAGCCGGTCGACGGGGTGGCGCTGCGCGGTGATGCCGGCGAGCGTCTCGTCCAACCATTGCGCGGTGTCGTGGACCAGGAGGATCGCAGTGACACGGGGGCCCGGTGACTCAGGGACTTCGGTGGGTGAGGTCATACGGAGGGAGGCCGGATCGGCGCGGCGCGCCACAGACTACGGCACCACCCTGCCGTGGCCGCCGGTCGAGGCGGGTACCGCGAGCGCGGCGGCTGCTCAGACGGCTTCGCGCTTGAGCCGGCGCCGCTCGCGCTCGGACAGCCCACCCCAGATGCCGAACCGCTCGTCGTGCGACAGCGCGAAGGTCAGGCAGTCGCCGCGGACGTCACATCGGCTGCAGACCCGCTTGGCCTCCCGGGTGGACCCACCCTTCTCAGGGAAGAACGCCTCAGGGTCGGTCTGCGCGCACAGCGCCTGCTCCTGCCAGGGGAGAATCTCGGTCTCGTCCAGCCCGACGATGCTCAACGGCTCGGTCATGGGCGCCTCCACGTCACTCGATCCGTTTCGGTCCAACCAGGACGTCGACACGGGCAGCGGCGTGTCCTGGTCGTCACGGGTGTGGCGGAGCAGGGGGAATGACACGCGTCGAATTACACGCGCGTCGTACCGCTCCCGTCAAGTAGTTGGGTGGTATTGGTCGTCGAAAAGTGACTCTTCACGCTCCGCCCGAGCGTGTTCCGACCAGTCACAAGCCACCCCAAACGGGGTCAAGAGCGCGGCCGTTGACGGTCAGACCGTCAATCCAACATCGCCAGCGAGGGTCGCCGGGTGGCCTCGACGGTGCCGTAGGAGGTGGTCCGCTGCCTTGCCGGACGACCGGCGGCGGCCGCGATCGCCTCGAGCTCCTCAGGGGTACGACGGGAGCCGTGCTCGGAGCCGGCCATCCGGCTGATCGTCTCCTCCATCAAGGTGCCGCCGAGGTCGTCAACGCCACCTTGCAGCATCTGCACGCTGCCTTCCTCGCCGAGCTTCACCCAGGACGTCTGGATGTGGTCGATCCGGCCGTGCAGCAGGATCCGGGCCATCGCATGGACGGCCCTGTCCTCCCGTCGGGTGGAGCCGGGACGGGCCAGCCCGGCCAGGTAGAGCGGCGCGCTGTGGTGGACGAACGGCAGCGGCACGAACTCCGTGAACCCGCCGGTCTCCGACTGGATCCGGGCGAGCAACTTGAGGTGGGCGACCCAGTGCGCCGGAGTGTCGACGTGGCCGTACATCATCGTCGAGGTCGTCGGGATCCCGAGCCGGTGCGCGGTCGTGACCACCTCGACCCAGGTGGCGGTTGGCAGCTTGCCCTTGGTGAGCACCCAGCGGACCTCGTCGTCGAGGATCTCCGCCGCCGTACCCGGCAGTGAGTCGACGCCGGCCGCCTTCGCCTCGACCAGCCAGTCGTGGATCGACAGCCCGGTCCGCGCTGCGCCGCTGACCACCTCCATCGGGCTGTAGGCGTGCAGGTGCAGTCCAGGCTGACGGCGCTTGATCTCCCGTGCCAGGTCGAAGTACGCCGATGCCGGCAGGTCGGGCGAGATCCCGCCCTGCATGCAGATCTCGGTGGCGCCGGCGAGCACCGCCTCGTCGGCCCGGGTGCCGACCTCGTCGAGGGAGAGCGTGTAGGCGTCGGCATCGGTGCGCCGCTGCGCGAACGCGCAGAACCGGCAGCCGACGTAACAGACGTTGGTGAAGTTGATGTTGCGGTTGACCACGTAGGTGACGGTGTCGCCCACGACGTCGCGACGCAGGTCGTCGGCGAGTGCCGCGACGGCGTCGATCTCGGCGCCCGGCAGCGCCTCGAACAGGGTGAGCGCGTCCGCGTCGGACAGCCCGGCGGGGTGCTTCTCCGCGTGCCGCAGCGCGCTCGCGAACTCCGGGGAGAGCCGGTCGCGGCTCGCTGGCTCCGGTACGGCGCTGCCGCGATGCTTGGCGGCGTCGCTGACCGTGACCTCGGCCCAGTCGCCATACGCCGTGGCGACATCGGAGCGGGTGGCCTCGCGGCGGCCCTCGGTGTCAATCGCGGCGAACAGGTCGGTGCGGCCGGCGTCGGACCAGCCGCCATCGGGCTCCTGCCAGGGCAGCCCGGTCGGCTTCACGCCCTCACGGGCCAGCCCGCGGTCGTCGCGCAGCGCCTCGACGTGCGGCCGCAGCCGCGGGTCCAGCCACGGCTCAGTGAGGTACGGCGGGTGCGCGGTGAGCCGCTCGGTGAGGACGTAGCCGGATTCGGCGCTGACCCGCGCCAGGTCGTCGAGGTGCGGCCAGGGCCGCTCGGGGTTGACGTGGTCGGGCGTGACCGGTGACACCCCACCCCAGTCGTCGACACCCGCCGCAAGCAACCGGCGGCACTCCTCGAGGTCGACCAGGTTGGGCGGCGCCTGGATCCGCACCTTGGGTCCGAGGACGACCCGAGCGACCGCGACCGTCGCGAGGTAGGTCTCGAGGTCGAGGTCGTCGGCGCCGCGCATCGCGGTGTCGGGCTTGGCCCGGAAGTTCTGGATGATGACTTCCTGGATGTGGCGGTACTGCCTCGCCAGCCGGCGCAGCGCAAACAGCGACTCCACCCGGTCGGCCGGGGTCTCCCCGATGCCGACCAGGATCCCGGTCGTGAACGCGACATTGCTGCGCCCGGCGTCCTCGATCACGCGCAGCCGGACCGCCGGAACCTTGTCCGGCGAGCCACGATGCGCCGGCACGTCCGCGGTCGTCTCGAGCATCATGCCCATCGACGGCGCGACTGGCTTGAGCCGCTGCAGGTCCTCCCAGGTCATCACGCCGGGGTTGAGGTGGGGCAGCAGGCCGGTCTCCTCGAGGACCCGGATCGCCATCGCGCGGACATAGCCGAGCGTCGAGTCGAAACCGTGGGCGTCCAGCCACTCCCGGGCTGCCGACCAGCGGTCCTCGGGCGCGTCCCCGAGCGTGAACAGCGCCTCCTTGCACCCCTGCGCCGCCCCCTGCCGGGCGATCTCGACCACCTCGTCAGGCGAGAGGTACGGCGATGACAGCCGGCCCGGCGTGGTCGCGAACGTGCAGTAATGGCAACGATCCCGGCACAGCCGAGTCAGCGGGATGAACACCTTGCGGCTGTACGTGACCGTGCCCGGCCGACCAGCCGCGAGCAGGCCGGCGTCGCGAGTCCGGGACGCGACCGCGCAGAGCCGGTCAAGGTCGGCGCCGCGGACGTGGAGCAGAACCGCTGCCTCGGTCGCATCGAGAGCCTTGCCGTCCTCGGCGCGACGTAACGCCCGGCGGATCGCACTGGCGTCCGGCTGCATGCAGTCCAACCTACGTCGTACGTAAGACTGGCTCGCGTGCGAGTGACCGTGCTGTCCGGCGGAATCGGGGGCGCGCGGTTCCTGATGGGACTCCGGACCCTGGGTCACGCCGTCACGGTCATCGGCAACGTGGCCGACGACGTCACCCTGCTCGGGCTGCGAATCTGCCCCGACCTCGACACCGTCATGTACACCCTGGGTGGCGGGATCTCGATCGAGCGCGGGTGGGGCCGCGAGGACGAGAGCTTCCGAGTCCGTGACGAGCTGGCGGCCTACGACGAGGTCGTCGCGGACACCGGCGTTCCGTCGTGGTTCGGCCTGGGCGACCTCGACCTCGCGACCCACCTGCTGCGGACCCGCTGGCTCGCGGCGGGCGTCACGCTGTCGGAGGTGACGCGCCGGCTCTGCGAGCGGTGGCAACCGGGAGTCCGGCTGCTTCCCGCAACGGATACGCCCGTAGAGACCCACGTCTCGTTGGTCGACGGCACCACGGTCCACTTCCAGGAGTGGTGGGTCCGGCTGCATGCTTCGGTGCCGGCCACCGGGTTCGAGGTCGTCGGAGCAGCGACGGCGGCGCCCGCGCCGGACGTCGTCGCGGCCCTGACGGACGCCGACGTCGTCCTCCTGCCGCCCAGCAACCCGGTAGTGAGCGTCGGCGCGATCCTCGCCGTACCCGGGATCCGTGACGCACTACGGGCGACCGCCGCCCCGGTCGTCGGGCTGTCCCCGATCATCGGCGGCGCGCCGGTCCGCGGCATGGCCGATGCCTGCCTGACCGCGATCGGCGTCGAGACCTCTGCCGGGGCGGTCGCCACTCACTACGGCGCCCGTTCCGACGGTGGCGTGCTCGACGGCTGGCTCGTCGACACCGCTGACGCTTCGGCCGTCGAAAACCCTGTCGTACCAACGGTTTCGGTCCCGCTACTGATGACCGACCTCGAGTCGACGGCTGCGATGGCAACCGCCGCGCTGACCCTCGCGACCCAGGTGCGCCGGTGACGGCACGGCTCGAGATCTGGGGGATCGACGGGCTGCCCGAGGTGGTGGCCGGCGACGACATCGCGGGCCTGCTCGTGGCATCGGGAGCCGATCTGCGCGACGGCGACGTCCTCGTCGTGACGAGCAAGGTGGTGTCGAAGGCCGAAGGCCGGGTGGTGCCGGGCTCACGTGACGAGCACCTGCCGGCCGAGTCGGTCCGAGTCGTCGCAACACGGGGCACAACGCAGATCGTGGAGACCCGCCACGGTCTGGTCATGGCCGCCGCCGGGATCGACGCCTCGAACGTCCCGGCCGGTCACGTCGCGCTGCTTCCGGTCGACCCCGATCAGTCGGCGACCCGAATCAAGCGGGGACTGCAGGACGCGCTGGGTATCGACGTCGCCGTGATCGTGAGCGACACCTTGGGCCGGCCCTGGCGCGACGGAGTGGTCGACGCCGCGATCGGCGCGAGCGGACTCGACGTGTTGTGGGACCTACGCGGACAGCACGACGCGGCGGGTCATCTGCTCGAGGCGACGGTGATAGCCGTGGCGGACGAGCTGGCCGCCGCGGGCGACCTCGTCAAGGGGAAGCTGGCCGCGACTCCGGTCGCCGTGGTGCGCGGTTTTCCATTGCAGCGCAACGTTTCTGACGATGGGGCGCAGCGGCTGGTCCGGTCGTCGGCGGACGACATGTTCCGGCTCGGTAGTCGCGAAGCCAGGCAGTCGGTGGTCACCGACAGTGCGCCGGTGGACGGCGGCGCCCCGGGCGGCCCGGACATCGACGAGGCCGTCGTACGCTCCGCCACCGATGCGGTGTCGATGCCCGGCATCGCACTCGACGTCCGCGACGGCGGTCAGCTCGTCGTCGTCACCGGCGATCCGCTGACCGCGGGCGTCGTCGTCGGTCGGCTGCTGGCTGCCCTGGCAGCGGCAGGGTTACGTGGTCACTGGCCGGTGGAGCCGCCCGACGGCGCGGCGACCGCAGTGGCCGTCGTGGCACCCCCCGAACGTGTCAGCAGCTGATCGGGCTATAGCCCGATCACGCGCTGACAGGGGGATCGGCCGGCGGCCCGACGAGCCGGCGCACTCCGCGGTAGCCCAGCAGACCGATCCCGCCCAGCACCACAAGGAGCAGCAAGGCGAGCAGCAGCGGCCCGAGTACGCCGACGATCGCGTCGATTCCGGCGGAGAAGCGATGCACCGACCGGTGCCAGGCCGCACCGATCCCCGTCGCGACATGATGGGTGGGCGGCGGGACCTCGTGTCCCTTCTGAGCGAGGGACACCGACAGGGTCGCGTCACTGCTCTGCGACGCCAGCACCTTGCGCTCGCCCTCGAGCTGGTCGAGCTGCTGCTGGACGTCGTCGACCCGCTGCTGCACCGACAAGGTCGCGCCGATCGTCGTCGCCCTGGACAGGATCGTCAGGTAGGTCGCCCGGGTACGCCGCAGTGCAGTAGCCCGCGCCACCAGATCGACGTACCGACCCGTGACGTCATCTGCGGACGTGGTCAACGAGCTGGTCCGCCCGAGCCGCTGCGCCGCGGTGACCGCGGCCTCGAAGCGAGCCGCCGGCACCCGCAACGTGATGTCGCCCTGCGGCACGCCGCCGTTGGTCGTGGTGTCGCTGCGCTGGACGTAGCCGCCCGTCGTGGTCGCGAGTGACGTGAGTCGCTGCATCGCCGTCGTGACGACCGGGACCACCAGGGAGAGCTGGCCAGTGCGCACCACACGGGTCGCTGCGAGCGAGCTGGCCGCCTGGGAGGTGTCGCTAGCCGGCGATGCAGCGCCCGGCTTCGCGGCGACCGGTGATGTCGCGCCCAACGATGTGGCAGCCGACCCGGCCGCCGACGTGTTCGAGCGTGATCCCGGCAATGAGCCGAGTATCGAGCTATGCGCCGGGGCGCCGGCGATCACGGACCTGACGCCTGACGCGGGCCCTGCCGATTCCGATCCACCGGGGGAGCCACCCGGGATCGCGATTACGGCGACCACCCCTGCCACCACTGCGATGCCTGCCAGCCCCGCGACCTTGCGCTGTCGTCCGGTCATGCGGGTTGGACGCGGCGACTCCCCAATCGGTTCACCCGGATTCGCACGTATGGCCCATCAGTGCGCGTGGGGCAGCACCGATGGGCCATGGGTGGTGCCCTGACCACAGCAATGGGCCATTGGTGCGGAGCCCTAGATAGCGCGGATGTCGCCGACCGGAGAGCGGGGACCGAAGCTGGGCTTGCCCACGCCGGACAGCTCGACCAGCCGGGCCGCTCGATGCCGGTGCCCGGGGTAGACCGCGAGCAGCTCGAGCATCCCGGCGTCGTCCACCGGCCGGCCGACGAGCGCCCACCCGACGAGTGCCGGGACGTGGAAGTCGCCGACCGACGGCTCGTCGGGATCACCCCACGCCCGTTGGGCGGTCTCGGCGGCGGTCCAGACCCCGATCCCGGGTACGGCGCGCAACCGACGCAACCGGTCGGCTCGTGGCAGCGTCAACGACTCCTCGAGCCGGTACGCGGCTCCGGCCGCCGCGATTGCTGCCCGGGCACGGCCGGGGTCGACGCCTGCCCGATGCCACTCCCACGACGGGATCCGCCGCCATACCTCGGCCGACGGGACGACGCGCATCGGCACCGGGGTTGGGCCCGGGGCGGGCTCGCCGAACCGTCGCAACAGCTCACGCCACGATCGTCGCGCCTCGATCCCGGTCACCCGCTGCTCGAGGATCGCCGGGACCAGCACCTCGACGACGAGCCCGAGGCTGGGCAGCCGAAGGTGCGGCAGTCGCCGCCAGGTCGACGCGATGACCGGATGCCGTGGCTCGAACCCCGACACATCATCACCGGCTCCCAGCAGCGCGGGCACTCGGTCCACGACCCAGCCCGCGCCGGGGCCCCATGCCTGGGCACGAACCTCGCCGGCGGCCGGCGCCACACTCAGCCGCAGCGTCGCCGGTCCGAGCGGCGTGCGGGCGGTCCGCCAGGCGGTGCCGTCGGCCAGCATGCGCTGCGTCGGGTCGCCGGTGCCGCGCTGGAACGGCGCGAGCAGCAATCCGAGCGATACCGGGTACGGCGGTACCCACGTCGTCTCGGCGTCGGGAGCCGAGCTCGCGTCGGCAGCCGACCCGGGGGCCGGGCAGGCGGGCGCGTTCATGCGTCCGAGGAGAATCGGATGGCGACGTCGGGCAGCTCGATGTCCGGCCATACCCGGGCGCCGGCAGTCAGCTCGACCCGCTCGCCGAGCCGAGCCCGGTCGGCCACCACCACCTGGCGCAGGGAGCACCTGCCGCCGATGGACGCGTGGGGCGCGACGATCGAGTCGACGATCGTCGTCCCGGGCCCGACCACGGCTCCCGCCGCGATGATCGACCCCTGCACCTGCGCCTCGGCCTCGATCCGGGCTCCCGGACCGACCACGGTGCCGCCCGACAGCACCGCGCTGGGATCCACGGCGGCGCCGCCGAGAACGAGCGACTCCCCCGTCGTACCCGGCAGTGCGGGTGAGGCGAGCAGGCCGCGGACGACGTCGGCGCTGCCCTGCACGAAGGCAGCCGGCGTCCCGACGTCCAGCCAGTACGACGAGTCGAGGTAGCCGGTCACAACCTCGCCGGCAGCCAGCAGGCCGGGGAAGGTATCGCGCTCCACCGACACCGGCCGACCGGTGGGAATCGCGTCGATGACCCGGCGAGCGAAGACATAGCAGCCGGCGTTCACCTGAGTGGTGACGGGATCCGGCATCTTCTCCAGGAAGGCCGCGACCCGACCGGCGGCGTCAGTCGGCACGCAGCCGAACGCGCGCGGATCCGCGACCTCGACGAGGTGCAACGTCACCGCGGCGCCGCTCGATCGGTGCAGCTCGAGCTGGGCGGCGATGTCGTGACCGGACAGGATGTCGCCGTTGAGGATGAGCACCGGGTCGTCCGGGTCGGATTCCAACCGTCCTGCGACGTTGCGGATCCCGCCCCCGGTGCCCAGCGGCTCGACCTCGGTCACGTACTCCAGCCTGAGGCCGAGGTCGGCGCCGTCACCGAAGTGCGCCTCGAACACCTCGGGCCGGTACGACGTCGCGAGCACGACGTGCTCGACTCCGGCGGCTCGAGCCCGGGCGAGCTGGTGGGTGAGAAACGGCACGCCGGCGAGCGGCAGCATCGGTTTGGGCGTGTCGATGGTGAGCGGCCGCAGCCGGGTGCCCTTGCCGCCCACCAGGACGACAGCTTCGAGGGACACGAGCGGTCAGCCCTCGGCGGCGGCTCGGGCGTAGGACGCCAGATGGGCTTGGGCGCTCGCTTCCCACGTGAACTCGTGGGAGCGGGCGACCGCAGCGTCGGCCAGGGTCTGCCGCCGGGCCGGGTCGTCGAGCAGCGCGGACAGCGCGTCCCCGATCGAGGCGACGTCGGGCTCGGTGTAGGCCACGGCGTCGCCGCCGACCTCGGGCAGCGACAGCCGGTGCGTGGTGAGCACCGGCGCCCCACATGCCATCGCCTCGAGGACCGGCAGGCCGAAACCCTCGCCGTGGCTCGGGAACGTCACGACGGTCGCCCCGCCGAGATATCCGGGCAGGTCCGCATAGCGGAGGTACCCGGGCCGCATCACGCGCAGGTGGCTTGGCACCTCGGCGATCGCGGCGTCGACCTCCTCGTCCCAGCCGCTGCCACCCGCCAACACCAGCGCCGGCGGGTCGTCCCGCCAGCTCACCGCCTGCACCCAGCCGCGGATCAACGACGGGACGTTCTTGCGTGGCTCAAGCACGCCGAGGAAGGCGACGTACGAGCCGCGGACGCCGAGGCGAGCTGCCACTCGAGCCTTGTCGGTGTCGGCCGGCGGGTGGAACAGCCGCGTGTCGACGCCGTGGTAAGCCACGTCGATGGTCGTCGGGTCGGCGTCGAGCACCCGGATCAGCTCGTCCCGGGTCGCCTTGCTCGGCACGATGACCCGGGTGGCGCGCCGCAGCGCGGTCCGGGTCGCCGAGCGATAGAAGGTGCCCTTCACCGCGGTGTGCGCGTCGGGCGAGGTGAAGAACGTCGCGTCGTGGATCGTCACGACCACCGGCCGGCCGACCCGCAGCGGCATCGTGAAGTGCGGCGAGTGGACGACCTCCGCAGCGACCTGCTGGGCGATCAGCGGCAGGCCGGTCTGCTCCCAGGCGAGCCGCGCCGGGCGGTGCGCGATGGCGGCCGGCCCGGGGATCACCTCGGCGTGCGGCGCCACCCGGGAGTAGCGCTCGGCGTCGGCCCGCTGGCAGACCACCGCGAGGTCGGCGTCGAGCTCGTCGAGAGCTCCGAGCAGACCGTCGACATAACGACCGACGCCCCCGCGGTCGGCGGGGACGGCTGTCGCATCGACCAGCACTCGGGGGGCCACGAGCGGCTCCCTCCCCGTCTCACGAAACGCCTTGCCTGACGCGTCTGAGCCTAGCCCGCGACCACTGGCTCCGCAGCGTGTCACCACACGTGGCGGCGTAAAGATCTGAATCGCGGGTCAGCGGTCGGTCAGCAGCTGCGTGGTAACCCTGTGGACGTGCCCACTCCCGCCGACCTGCTGGCCGACGCGCTGCGACGTGACGGCGCCCGGCCGCTGTTGACGGCGTACGACGACCGCTCCGGCGAACGGATCGAGCTGTCCGTCGCGACCACCGCCAACTGGGTGGCGAAGACCGCGAACTTCCTCGTCGACGAGCTCGGGGTGGAGCCTGGTGACACGGTCGGCGTGGTGCTGCCGCTGCACTGGCAGACCGCCGTCGTGGTGCTGGCCTGCTGGTCCGCCGGAGCCGTCGTCGCCTGGGACGTCGACGCCGGTTGCGCTGCAGCGTTCACCGACGAGGCACGCACCGAGACAGTGCGCAGCAGGCTAGCGGGGGGCGAGGTCGTGACGCTATCGCTAGCGCCGATGGGGGCCGACTTCTCGCGCCTGGTCGCGAGCCAGCCCGATGGGTTCGTCGCCCTCGACGCCAGCGGAGCGGACGTCGTCGAGGCGTTCACGTCCCTCGACCTGCCACCCGGCGCCCGGGTCCTCACCGTCGTACCGCTGGACGACGCCGACGGCCTCGGTGGTGGCCTGATCGGCCCGCTGTCCGTCGAGGGGTCGATCGTCGAGGTGAGCAACGCCGACCCGGTCCAGCTCGCCGACCGGTGTCGCGTCGAGCGGGTGACCCACACCGTCGGCGTCGACGTTCCTGGCCTGCCGCGGCTGGACTGATCAGGACGCCGTCGCGGGCGCCGGGCGCCGGGGCGGCGGACAGCAGCCGAGCGGGCAGGTGTCGTGCGACGGCCCGACCGGCGACAGCGCTCGCTTCGCGACCGTGGGGTCGAGCCGCTCCGCCACCAGCTCGCGGACCATCGCGACGAACCGCGGATCGGGGCCGGGAGACGGGGTTCGGGTGAAGCCCAGCCCGAGCCGTCGCGCGGTCTCCCGGGCTTCCACGTCGAGGTCCCAGAGCACCTCAACGTGGTCACTGACGAAGCCCACCGGCACCACGACGACGTCGGTGACGCCCGCATCGGCCAGGGCCGTCAGGTGATCGTTGACGTCCGGCTCGAGCCACGGCACCGACGGCGGTCCGCTGCGGCTCTGCCAGACCAGGTCCCACCCGATCTCCGGTGCCCCCGCCTCGGCCACCAGCCGCGAGGCCTCCCGCAGCTCGACGACGTACAACCCCTGATCGGGGGTGAGCTCGCCGACCAAGGCGGCCGGTCCAGCCTGCCGAGCCATCGACGTCGGGATCGAGTGCGCCGTGAACACCAAACGAGTCGTCGCGTGGCGCGAGGAGTCGATCTCGGCCACCGCGGCGCGGACGGCGTCCGCCTGCGGATCGATGAAGCCCGGGTGGTCGAAGAAGTGCCGGATCTTGTGCAGCTCCGGTGCGTCGGCACCCGCGGCCTCGGCCGCTCGGACCAGATCCTCCTGGTACTGCCGACAGCCGGAGTACGACGAGTACGCCGACGTCACGAAGACCAGGGCGCGGCCTATCCCGTCCTTCGCCATCGCCGCGACGGTGTCCTCGACGAAGGGATGCCAGTTCCGGTTGCCCCAGTAGACCGGCAGGTCCAGGTCGTGCGCAGACAGCTCGTCGCGGATCGCGGCGAGCAGGGCGCGGTTCTGGTCGTTGATCGGTGAGGCGCCCCCGAAGT
The DNA here is from genome assembly GCA_036267755.1 of Mycobacteriales bacterium. Lineage (GTDB taxonomy): Bacteria > Actinomycetota > Actinomycetes > JAFAQI01 > JAFAQI01 > DATAVK01. The sequence goes on along the minus strand of DATAVK010000118.1, from coordinate 9,982 downwards.
GCTGGTAGTGCTCGGCCACCCCGAGCAACCGATCGCGCGGCACGCCTCGGCCGCGTACGACGTTCTCCAGGAACGGCATGACGTCGTCAGGCCCCTCGGGTCCCCCGAAGGACAGCAGCAACAGTGCGTCGTACGTCAACGCGGGGGGTGGGCTTTGCGGAGCGCGCGCGCCATCACCAGGCGCTGGATCTGGTTGGTGCCCTCGTAGATCTGGGTGATCTTGGCGTCGCGCATCATCCGCTCGAGCGGGTAGTCCTTGGTGTAGCCGTAGCCGCCGAGCAGCTGGACGCCGTCGGTCGTGACCTCCATCGCCGCGTCGGACGCGAAGCACTTCGCCGCCGCCGACATGAAGGTGAGGTTCGGGTCGAGCCGCTCGGACAGGGCGGCGGCCGAGTAGATCAGGGCGCGCGCCGCCTCCGTCTTCATCGCCATGTCGGCGAGCATGAACGAGACCCCCTGGAAGTCCATGATCGGCTTCCCGAACTGCTTGCGTTCCTGGACATACCCGAGGCAGTTGTCGACCGCGCCCTGCGCGATCCCCAGCGCCTGCGCGCCGATGGTCAGCCGGGTGTGGTCCAGCGTCCGCAGCGCGGTCTTGAACCCGGTGCCCTCGTCGCCGATCATGCGGTCCGCGGGGATCCGGACTTCGTCGAAATAGACCTCGCAGGTCGGCGAGCCCTTGATTCCCAGCTTCTTCTCCGGTGCCCCGAAGCTCACTCCCGCATCGGCCTTCTCGACGACGAAGGCCGAGATGCCTTTCGACCCCGCCGCCGGGTCGGTCACGGCCATCACGGTGTAGAACTCCGATACCCCGGCGTTGGTGATCCACCGCTTCGTGCCGTTGAGGACGTAGCTGTCGCCGTCCCGCACCGCGCGGGTCTTGAGGTTCCCGGCGTCGCTACCGGCCTCCGGCTCCGACAGGCAGTAGCTGAACATCCCCTCACCGCGCGCCAGCTTGCCGAGGTACTTCGACTTCAGCTCCTCGCTCCCGGCCAGGATCAGGCCCATCGTGCCGAGCTTGTTCACCGCCGGAATCAGCGACGACGCCGCGCAGGCCCGAGCGATCTCCTCGATGACAATCGCGGAGGCGATCGCATCGGCCCCGGTCCCGCCGTACGCCTCCGGAACGTGGACGGCATGCAGGTCGGCGTCGACCAGCGCCTGGTGGACGTCCCACGGGAACTCCGCCGACTCATCGATCGCGGCGGCGCGCGGCGCGATCTTGTCATCAGCGAGGGCCCGGACCGCCTTGCGGAGCAGCTGGTGCTCCTCGGGGAGCACGAACGTGTCGAACCCAGGATTCACGCTGCGATGCTAGGCCGTCACGCGGGCCGACTCCGTCGGGATCCGTAGTCTGCAGGCGTGAGCTTGCCCACTCTTTCTGTCATCGGCACCAGCTATCTCGGCGCGACGCATGCGATCTGCATGGCCTCGTTGGGGTACGACGTCGTCGGTCTCGACACCGATCCAGCGAAGGTCGCACGCCTGTCGGCCGGTGAGGTTCCGTTCTTCGAGCCGGGCCTGGCCGAGCTGCTCCGTCCGACGCTCGAGACCGGGCGGCTTCGGTTCACCACGGACTACGCGGACATCGCGGACGCCGACGTCCACTTCCTGTGCGTCGGCACCCCGCAGAAGGACGGCGAGTACGCCGCGGACATGTCCTACGTGGAGGCGGCGGTCGCCTCGCTCGCCCCGTTGCTGACCCGGCCCTGCACCGTCGTGGGCAAGTCGACGGTGCCAGTCGGTACGGCGGAACGGATTCACACCACCTTGACCACCACCGCTCCGGCGGGAGACGGCGTGGAACTGGTGTGGAACCCCGAGTTCCTACGCGAGGGCTTCGCCGTCGACGACACCCTGCGACCCGACCGGCTGGTGTTCGGCGTGACGTCGCCTCGCGGCGAGTCAGTGATGCGCGAGGTGTTCGCGCCCGTCATCGCCACCGGCTCGCCCGTCGTCATCACCGACCTTGCGACCGCACAGCTGGTCAAGGTGGCCGCGAACGCCTTCCTGGCCACCAAGATCTCCTTCATCAATGCGATGGCCGAGGTGTGCGAGGCGACGCACGCAGACGTCACGCTGCTGTCGCAGGCGTTGTCTCACGACACCCGGATCGGCGGCCGTTTTCTCAACGCCGGCCTCGGATTCGGCGGCGGGTGCCTGCCGAAGGACATCAGGGCGTTCATGGCGCGGGCCGGCGAGCTGGGCGTCGACCAGGCCCTGTCGTTCCTCAGCGAGGTCGATGCCATCAACCTGCGACGCCGGGCGCGGATGGTCGACCTGGCCCGCGAGCTGCTCGACGACACCTTCGTCCACCAGCGGGTCGCGGTGCTCGGCGCCGCCTTCAAGCCCGACAGCGACGACATCCGCGACTCACCCGCCTTGGACGTCGCCACCCGGATCAGCAAGGCCGGCGGGATCGTCACCGTCTACGACCCGGTCGCGGCGGACAACGCGCGACGCGACTATCCGGACCTGGCCTACGCCGACTCTGCGGTCGACGCCGCCCGCGACGCGGACATCGTCCTGCACCTCACGGAGTGGCGGGAGTTCCGCGAGCTGGATCCGGCGGTGCTCAGCACGGTCGTCGCCCGTCGCAACATCGTCGACGGTCGCAACGCACTCGACCCGGTCCGCTGGCGGGACGCCGGCTGGACCTACCGCGCGCTCGGCCGACCGTGACGTCCGGTACCCGTAACTAGCCGTTCTAGTCATCTCGGACCATAGATTCGCCCAAATGGCCCATTAAGCGCTACTCCGATCAGCGCCGACAAATAGGACTGACGACCACGATTGGAGCACGGGCCATGACCAAGCCAGATCAATCGTCACCACCCCTCACCGACAGCGCGCCACGGCAGGAGCAAACGCACCTGGCCATGCAGCTGATGGCAGCCGGCGTTCCGCTGACGCTGTTGCTCGACCTCGCCGGAGGCCTCGACTCGCAAGAGGTCTACGACCGCGAGCCCGGGTCCGCCGACTGGCTGTTGGCGGGGGTGGCCTGAGCCAGGCGCAGCACCGCGAGCCGATCGGGTTTTCCCGACGGCAGGCGCGGCAGCTCGTCGACCACGACGAGCCCACGGGGGGTTGCGGCTTGGGGAAGCCGCCCAGCACAGAACTCGCGAAGCTCCGACAATGACGGGGCTCGCTCACCGCGCGCCACGAGCACGGCAACGACACGTTGCCCCCAGTGCTCGTCCAGGACGCCGGTGACGACCACCTCGACGACATCGGGATGACCGGCCAGGACACCTGCGACCTCGGCCGCGACCACGTTTTCACCGCCGCTGACGATCACGTCGTCGGCGCGACCCTTGACCGCCAGCCTGCCGTCGGGGGCGATCTCCCCGAGGTCCCCGGTCGTGAGCCAGCCATCCGATGACAGCACCTCTGCGGTGAGGTCGGGGCGCAGTCGGTACCCGGTCATGACGACCGGGCCGCGGATCCGGATCCGGCCGTCGTCCGCGATCGTCACCTCGACACCGTCCAGTGGGCGACCGTCGTACACGCAGCCACCCGCGGTCTCGCTCATGCCGTACGTCGTGACGACGGCCGCTCCGGCGTCGCGGGCCCGGTCCAGCAGGGCTGGTGATGCCGCCGCGCCGCCGAGCAGGATGGCCCGGAATCGGCGCAGGTCGACTCCGGCGTCGAGCAGTCGCAGCAGCTGCGTCGGGACCAGCGACACCAGCGTGGCTGGACTGGCCGTGACCGCGTCGACCTCGAAGCGCTCGTGAACGGTGAGGGGGATCCCGAGCAACCGCGCGCGCAGCATCACCTGTAGCCCGCCGATGTGCTGCCACGGCAGGCAGGACAGCCATCGGTCGTTCGGCTCGAGGCCGATCCGCGCGTGGGTGGCGCGGGCCGATGCCTCGAGAGCGGCGTGGCTGAGCTGGGCGCCCTTGGGCTCACCGGTCGACCCGGACGTCGCGATGACCAGGGCGACGCCATCGTCGACGGGCTGGTCCAGTCGCATCGCGGCGACCAGCCGGTCGGTGACCGCCCGCGGCGCCCGGGGGTCCAGCGGCAACACGGCGTCGCCGTTGTCCCACGCGGCGTCGAGCGCGGCGATGAAATCGTCGCCGGGCGGTAGGTCGAGGCCGCGCAGGCGGCCGGAAGCAGGTGCTGGCATCGTGGTACGACGGTAAGTCGCCACGGTGGCGGCCGCTTCGAGGAGGTTGTCGCGTGGTCGCCAGGCCAGGCCCGGCGTGAACGTCTGGGTCGAAGCGGCGCGCCCGCGCACCTTGCCCGCCTCCGTCGCCCCGGTCCTGGTCGGCACGGCGGCCGGAGTCGGGTCGCACGGGCTCGCGGTCGGACGGTTCGCGCTCGTCGTCGTCGTCGCCCTCGCCGTGCAGGTCGCCGTCAACTACGCCAACGACTACTTCGACGGCGTCCGCGGCGTCGACACGGTGCAACGAGCCGGACCGCGCCGCGCCGTGGCGAGCGGCCTGGTCCGCCCGCGCCAGATGCTGCTCGCCGTCGGGGTGGCGGTCGCGATCGCGGCCGCAGCCGGCCTCGCGCTCGCCGCCATGGTCTCGTGGTGGCTCGTTCTGATCGGGCTGGCGGCCTTCCTCGCGTTGCTCGGCTACAGCGGCGGCCCCCGGCCGTATGCCTCGGCGGGGCTCGGCGAGGTCTTCGTCTTCGTGTTCTTCGGGTTGGCGGCCACGCTGGGCTCGTCCTACGTCCAGCACCGCCATGTTCCGGCCACCGCCTGGGTCGCCGCGGTCGCGACCGGCGTACTCGCGGTCGCCATCCTCGTCGTCAACAACCTCCGCGATGTCCCTACCGACGCCGTCGCCGGCAAGCGGACCCTCGCCGTCCGGCTCGGCGAGGCCCGCACCCGACAGCTGTTCGTCGCCGCGATCGCGCTGGGGCTCGGGCTGTCGGTCATCGGCGTACCGGTCGCTGCCCGATCGTTCTGGCCGCTGCTCGTCGTGCTCGCCCTCCCGCTCGCCCGGGAGCCGGTCACGGCGGTACGCGGCGGCGGCGTCGGGCGCGCGCTGATCCCGGCCCTCGGTGGCACCGGCCGGCTCGAGCTGGCCGTCGCCGTCCTTCTCGCCGCCGGGCTGTTGCTCGCCTGATGCATGTCGTCGACATCCCGATGCGGGTCCGGTTCCGGCGCCAGGACCGGCGCAGCGCGCTGCTGATCCACGGCGACGCCGGCTGGGGTGAGTTCTCGCCGTTCCCCGAGTACGACGACCGGGTGGCCGCCCGCTGGCTGGCGGCCGCGCGTGAAGCCGCCGACGTCGGCTGGCCGGAGCCCCGTCGCAGCGAGATCCCCGTCAACACGACCGTCCCCGCGGTGCCGGCGCAGCAGGCCCACGACATGGTCGCGGCATCCGGCTGCCGCACCGCCAAGGTGAAGGTGGCGGAGCCCGGCCAGACCCTCGCCGACGACGAGGCTCGGGTCGAGGCCGTCCGCGACGCGCTCGGTCCGGACGGGCGGCTGCGGATCGATGCGAACGCGGCCTGGACGATCGACGAGGCGGAGACGGCACTGCGCACGTTGGATCGCTACGACCTGGAGTACGCCGAGCAGCCGGTGCTCACCCTCGAGGAGATGGCGGCGCTGCGCCGACGGGTCGACGTCCGGCTCGCCGCCGACGAGTCGATCCGCACCGCAGCGGACCCGATGCGCGTCGTGGGGCTCGAGGCTGCCGACATCGTCGTCCTCAAGGTCCAACCGCTCGGCGGGGTGCGGGCCTGCCTGCGGCTGGCGGAACGCTGCGGGCTGCCTGTCGTTGTCTCCAGCGCCATCGAGACCTCGATCGGGATCGCCGCCGGGGTCGCTCTCGCCGCGGCGCTACCCGCGCTGCCCTACGCCTGCGGGCTCGGCACCGTTCCGCTCCTCGACGGCGATGTGTGCCGGCCCGGCCTGACCCCGGTCGCCGGTCTCTTGCCGGTCGTCACGACCAGCCCGGAGCCCGACCTGCTGGCCCGCTGGGCGGCTGACGACGAGCTGGCTCGGTGGTGGCAGGAACGTGCGGAGCGCGCCCAGGCCGTGCTCGACCGGAGTGCTGACGACCATGGCTGAGGCCCACAACGCCGGCCAGGCCTTCGCCACTGTGCTCGTCGACGAGCTGGTTCGGCACGGCATGACCGATGCCGTCGTGGCGCCGGGTTCCCGGTCGACGCCGGTCGCGCTGGCGCTGCTCGCCGACCACCGGGTGCGGGTGCACGTCCGGATCGATGAGCGGTCGGCGGCGTACCTCGCGCTGGGGATCGCGCGCTTCTCGCGGCGCGTCGTCCCGGTGCTGTGTACGTCGGGCACCGCCACCAGCTATCTGCATGGTGCGGTGATGGAGGCGGACCTGTCCCGGGTTCCACTCCTAGCCCTGACCGCCGACCGGCCGGCCGGGCTGCGCGGCACCGGCGCGAACCAGACCATCGACCAGGTGGCCCTGTTCGGTTCCGCGGTGCGCCTGGCGGTGGATGCCCCGCTGCCGGCCTCGGAGCCCGGCGTCGTCGGCCACTGGCGAACCCTCGTCACGGCCGCGGCGCAGCACTGCCTGGGGACCGGCGCTCGGCGCGGCGAGCCACCCGGCCCGGTGCAGCTGAACCTCCCGTTCGACGAGCCGCTGCTCCCGGTCGACGACGATGCCGGCTTCCCCTTCAGCCTCGGCCTCGAGAAGCCGAACCCCGCGGTCGAGCCCGACCCACCGCGCGATGACGTGCCCCCTGAACTGGCCCGAGCGCTGCATGGCGTGACCCGAGGGGTCGTGGTGTGCGGCGACACTCCGTCGGCGATGGCGGAGGCGGCGACCGAGCTCGCCGGGCGCGCCAGCTGGCCGCTGCTGGCCGAACCCCACAGCAACGCGCGACGCGGTGCATCGGCACTGCGGGCCACCGACGCGGTGCTGCGCGACCCCGGCTTCGCCGCGGCGCATCGACCCGACCTGGCCATCGTGGTGGGTCGGGTCGGGCTCTCCCGCGCTCTGCTCGGCTGGCTGGCCGAGACGCCTCATGTCGTCGTCGATCCGTACGGCTCGGGCTGGGACGTGACCCGCACGGCACGAGCCGTGATCCGGTGCTCAGCCGGATCGCTGGCGGCTGCGTCCGTCACGCCCGCCGAGCCAGCGTGGTTCGCCGGCTGGGAGGCTGCTGCGACCGCCGCGGGGGACGCGATCGACGCGATGCTCGACGCGACGCCGGAACTGAGCGAGCCACTGGTCGCCCGCGAGGTCGCCGCGACCGTCCCCGATGACACGGCCCTCGTCGTCTCATCCTCGATGCCGATCCGGGACCTCGACACGGTGATGCGGCCGCGGGCGTTGCGGCTGGTCGCGAACCGTGGCGTCAGTGGGATCGACGGTTTCGTGTCGACGGCCCAAGGCGTGGCGGTGGCGCACGACGGCCCGACCGTCGCGCTGGCCGGCGACCTGTCGCTGCTGCACGACGTCAACGGGTTGCTGCCCGGCCCCGACGACAGACCCGACGTCACCTACGTCGTCATCAACAACGACGGCGGCGGCATCTTCTCGCTGCTACCGCAAGCCGCCGGCGTGGCTCACGACGACTTCGAGCGAGTCTTCGGGACGCCGCACGGGATGAGGCTCGCCGACCTCGCAGCGGCGTACCGGATCTCGCACGCCGAGGTCCGCGACGTCGAGGCGCTGCGTTCCCACCTGGTGTCGCCGGCCGGTCTCCGGATCGTCGAGATCCGGACCGACCGCACCAGCAACCAGCAGCTTCACGACCGGATGCGGGCGGCCGCGACGAGCGCGGTCGCGGGCCTGCGTCTAGGGTCAAACGGGCAGCGGCCACAATGACCCACAAACCGCTCCCCCGTGAGGAAGGCAGATCCATGGCAGACGACGCCGGCCGCCAGAACGTCACGTTTCCCAGCAACGGCAACGAAGCCCACGGCTACCTCGCGGTGCCGGAATCCGGGAGCGGTCCGGGAGTGGTCGTGATCCAGGAATGGTGGGGGCTCGACGACCACATCGCTGACATCGTCGACCGGCTGGCCGGTGAGGGCTTCGTCGCCCTCGCACCGGACCTCTACGGCGGCAAGGTCGCGCATGACGCCGACGAGGCCGGCGAAATGATGAGTGCCCTCCCCGTCGACCGGGCCGCGCGTGACCTCGCCGGCGCCGTCGACTTCCTGCTCGCGAGCGACGCCGTGACCTCCAGCTCGGTCGGTGCCATCGGCTTCTGCATGGGCGGTGGCTTCGTCCTCCAGCTCGCCGCGCAGCAGGGCGACAAGGTCGGCGTGGCCGTGCCGTTCTACGGCGTGGGACCTGCGGTGCCCAACCAGTACGCCTCGATCACCGCTGCCGTGCAGGGACACTACGGCGAGCAGGACGAGTTCTACCCGGTCGATGCCGCCAGGGATCAGGAGAAGCAGATCCGCGACGAGTCAGGCGCGGAGGTGGAGTTCTTCTACTACCCGGCGGGTCATGCCTTCCACAACGACAAGGACAAGCTGGGCACGTTCGACGCGGAGGCCGCGCAGACCGCCTGGAACCGCAGCGTGGAGTTCCTGCACGCGCGGCTCGGCTGAGCGGAACGGTCAGCTCAGAGGTCCTCGGGGATCATCGACGACAGGCAGAACGGGTGTCCGGCGGGATCGAGCAGCACCCGCCACCCGTCCGGTTGCGGCTGGGTCTTGGCGAGCGTCGCGCCTAGACCGACGGCGACCTGCTGCGCCCCGTCGAGGTCGTCGGTGGCGAAGTCGAGGTGGATCTGCTTCGCCCGCTCCGACTCCGGCCAGGTCGGCGGCTGATAACCCTCGACCCGGTGCGTCGTGATGAACACGTCGCCCCGCAGCGCGACGAAGTCGTCGTTACTGAAGACGACCTCGTAACCGGTCAGCCTGCTGTAGAAGGTGGCCAGTTCCAGCGGGTCGGCACAGTCCAGTGACACGGCGGCGAGCCGCAGCGAGACGCTCATGCCTGCATAGTGTCAGGCGCAGCCGACGATCAGTAGGTCGTCCGGGCCTCGGTGACCTGCTGCTGCGGCGTGCCGTTGTTGCTCACGACGGTCGTCGAACGGCTGCGGCGGCGCGGCGCGAACAGCGCGATGTCCAGGATGATGCCAGCCACACCGGCGATCATCAGGATGATCCCGACGGTGTGGATGTTGAAGCCACTGGCGGTCCAGTTCACGGCAAAGGTAAGGATGGCCCCTACCGCGACGAGGAAGATGCCTGCACCGATACCCATGGTCTGCCTTCCGGCTCGTTGTCCCGGGGTTCCGGGGATTGACGTATCAGGGGTATTGCCCCCTCCGACCCCGCGAAACACGTCGATCGGGTGAATGCCCAGCGAGGCGAGGCATTCAGACCAGGGCGATTCAGACCAGGGCGGAGAGCACCGCGTCGAACTTCGCGGACGTTTCAGCGACCTCGGCGTCAGGGTCGGATGCGGCGACGATGCCGGCCCCGGCCCACAACCGGGCGGTCGATCCGTCGATCTGCGCGCAGCGCAGCGCGATCGCGAACTCCCCGTCGCCGGAGGCGTCGACCCACCCGACTGGTGCGGCGTACCGACCCCGAGGTGCCGCCTCCAGCCGCTGGATCGCCGCGAGCGCCGCTTTCTGCGGGGTGCCGCCCACAGCGGCTGACGGGTGCAGTGTCGCCGCCAGCGACAGCGCCGACGGCGGGTCCGCGGCGAGCCACGCCTCGACGTGGGTGGCGAGGTGGGTGACATTGGCCAACCGGAGCAGGTTCGGACGGGCATCCACCACGACCTCCGAGGCCACCGAACCGAAGACATCCGCCACGCTGGTCACGGCCCAGCGATGCTCGCTGGCGTCCTTGGCAGAGGCCAGCAACGACGCCTCGAGCTCGGTGTCCTCCTCCGGCGTGCGGCCGCGCCGAACCGTCCCGGCGAGGACCAGGGACTCGGCATGGCGACCGGTACGACGGACGAGCAGCTCGGGGGACGCGCCCACCAAGCCGTCACAGATGTAGGTGAAGCACGAGGGGAAACGCGCGGCGAGCCGGGACGCGACCGCGCGGGGGTCCAGCAACGCACCCGCCGCC
>DATAVK010000117.1:0-73001 GCA_036267755.1 Mycobacteriales bacterium | reverse complement strand
CGGGCGAGCAACACCGACTTGAGCCCCGGTCGGCGTTCGATCAGGTCGGTGAACTCGTCCGCGTCGATGTGCAGCAGGTCGAGCGGGGTAGTCGAGGTGACGCTGGCATTGCGCAGCTTGTGACCGGCGATGCCGGTCTCGCCGACGACGGCACCGGCCGAGATGGTGGCCACCTGGGTGCCGCCGACCGTCACCGACGCCTCGCCCTCGAGGATGATGTAGCAGGCGTCCGACGGTGTCTGCTGATGGATCAGCGGCCAACGAGCGGGCACGCTGGAATGTTCGGCGTGCTCGGCGAGGTCCTGCAGGTCTCGCCGCTCACAGCCAGCAAACGCGGGCTGCGCCTGGAGCGCTGCAACGATGGCGCGCGCGTCTGAGCGGCTCATGGGTCTCCTCCTGGTGATGGACCTTGATCGTGTCGGAAGTCGACGCGCTGCACAACCGACGTACGGCGTGGTGTCCCTCACCCGTCCGCACCGATTCGGCTCCCGTTCGACGGGGTAACGCGACCATGGGGGAATGTCACACGGAATGCCACGAAACCTGGAGGTCTCTCGGATGCTCAGCACGCGCAGTGTGGCGCTGGTCGCCGCCTCGGCCGGCGCGCTTGTCGCCCTGGCCGGATGCGGGAGCAGCAGCGGCGGCTCGTCTGCCGGCTTGAGCGGAGCGTCCCCCACGACGTCGCTGCAGGATGTCCAGTCCGCCTACTCCTCCACCGTGGGGCAGAAGTCGGCCAAGCTCTCGCTGGTTGAGCATCTGAACGTCGACGGCCACGCGCTGACCATCAACGGCGCCGGGCTGGAGAGCTTCGCGGACAAGAAGTTCACGCTCACGACGACGGTGGCCGGGCAGCAGATCGAGATCCGCGAGCTGGGCCAGGTGCTGTACGAGAAGCTGCCGGCCGCCGCCTCCGCGCACCTGCCGGGCGGCAAGCCCTGGCTGTCGGTCAACCTCAACACGCTGGTGAAGCATCTGACCGGCGCGTCGCTGTCCGAGCTCGAGGCCGGCCAGCAGGAGGACCCGGCGAACACGTTGTCCTACCTCAAGCAGGCGTCTGCGAGCGGCCTGCACAAGGTCGGTCCCGCGACAGTGCGCGGTGTCGCCACCACCGAGTACACCGCCACGATCGACCTCAACAAGGTGGCCGCGGCGCAACCTGGAGCGGTCGCCAAGGCGATCAAGGCCGAGGAGAAGTCGCTCGGCACGTCGTCGTACCCGATCTCAGTGTGGCTCGACGCGAAGCACCTGGTGCGCCAGCTGACCTACCACTCGACGGTGTCACCGACGTCGTCGCCGACTGCCGGCTCGTCCGCCGGATCGAAGGCCACCGTCTCGGCGACGTTGCAGTTCTACGACTTCGGTACGCCAGTCACGGTCACCGCCCCGGCGGCCTCGCAGACCACCGACATCACCAAGCTGTTGCAGGGACTGACCAAGAGCCCCCTGGGCAGCACGTCGTCGGGCTCGGGCGCCTCGACGGCCTAACGACCGGGCCTAGTCTCCCGGCGGAGTGCGTTGCGGCTTGGGCTTTGGTTGTGGCCTCGGCTTCGCCTTCGGCTTTGACGCTTGCTTGGGCTTGGGATGTGGTTTCGCCGCTGCGGCGGGTGCGACCGCCGTCTCGTCGGGGGTCGGGATCCGTTCGTCGGGAGTGACCGACGGGCGCTGCATCGCCGAGCCCTCTGACGCGAAGCCAGGGACCCAGCGCCGCATCTCGGCCCCGAACGCCGCTTCGGCGTCGAGCTGGCAGAGCACCCCGATGCCGCCGAGCGTGACCCGATGGATGAGCAGGTACGTCGGGGGAAGGTTCAGCTGGCGACCGAGGGCATTGGCCGGTGACCGCGGGTCGGCAACCCGGGCAGCCTCCTGCCGCAGCCACGCGCGGGTGAAGTGGAACGTCTCCTCGGTGACCGGGCCCAGCATCGGCAGCACGTAGTCGAGGACCGCCTGGGCGTCGACCTCGAGGTCGGGCGGGACGAACCCCTCCTCGCGCAACCCGTCGAGGACGTCCTGAGCGCGTCCCTCGAGCGCGAGCCGGGCCAACGGGCCGATCGCCGCTGGCAGACCGTCCGGCAGCCGGTTCACGGCGCCGTAGTCGAGTACGGCGAGCCGACCGTCCGCCGTGACCCGGTAGTTGCCGGGGTGGGGGTCGGCGTGCAGCAGACCAACCCGAGCGGGGCCCGAGAACAGGAACCGGACGAAGAGCAGCCCGGCGTGGTCGCGCTCGGACTTGCTGCCATTGGCGATGATCGCCGACAGCGGCGTGCCGTCGATCCATTCGGTGACGAGCACGTTGCCGGACTGCTGCACCACCTTCGGCACGAAGATGTCGGGGTCGCCGTCGTACGCCTCGGCGAAGGCGGACTGCGACGCGGCCTCGAGGGAGTAGTCGAGCTCCTCGGCCACCCGGACCTTCAGCTCGGCGATCAGCGGCTTGACGTCGAGCCCAGGGTTCACGACCGCGAACAGCCGAGCCAGTCGGGCCAGCTGGTTGAGGTCGGAGAGCAGCGCGTTGCCGGCCCCCGGGTACTGCAGCTTGACCGCTACCTCACGCCCGTCATGCCAGATCGCGCGGTGCACCTGACCGATCGAGGCGGCCGCGGCAGGCTTGTCGTTCCACTCCTGGAAGTTCTCTCGCCAGTCCGGCCCGAGGCCCTGGGCGAGGACCCGCTGCACGGTTTGCGCGGGCATCGGTGGCGCGGCGTCCTGCAGCTTGGTGAGCGCGGCCCGGTACGGCGCGGCGAGCTCCTCGGGCAGTGCCGCCTCGAACACCGACAGCGCCTGGCCGAACTTCATCGCGCCGCCCTTGAGCTCGCCCAGGACCTTGAACAGCTGCTCGGCGGTCCGCTGCTGCAGCTCGGACGCGACCATCTCTGCCGGCCGGCCACCGATCCGCTTGCCGAAGCCAAGCGCGGTTCGACCGGCCAACCCGATCGGGAGGCTCGCGAGCTTGGCGCTACGCGAGATCGCCCATTTCGGGATGTCGCTCATGCCTCCATTGTGGTTGACGCGACCCGGCGATGCCCGCGAGACCGACCGATAGGGTCTCCGCCGAGGATCTGGTGACGCAATCGGCAGCCGCAGTGAGCGGTATCTCGGTGGGCGTCACCTTTGCAGTTCTGGGTGCCGCCACCCTGCACGCCGGCTGGAACGCCGCCGCACATCGGATCACCGACCGGCTGGTGGGGTTCGTTCTCATCGGCGCCGCCTGCTCGGTCTGCGCGTTGATCCTGCTGCCGTTCGTCGCGTCCCCCGCGCGCGCGGCGTGGCCTTTCATCGCCGCGTCGTTCGTCACCCACATCGCCTACAACCTGCTGCTGATGCGCAGCTACGAGCTCGGTGACTTCAACCAGATGTACCCGCTGGCGCGCGGTACCTCGCCGCTGGTGGTCGCGGTCGCCGCCGCGGTGTTCGTCGGTGAAGACCTCCCTCCGATCCACCTGCTCGGCGTGATCGTGATCTCGGTCGGCCTGATGACCCTGGTCGGTGCCGGCGGCCGACCGGGCCGTCGCGAGCTCCCGGCGTTGTCCGCTGCCGTCATCACCGGCCTGGCAATCGCGACGTACACCGTTCTCGACGGCGTCGGTGTCCGACGGTCAGGCTCGGTCGGCGGTTACGTCGCGTGGCTGTTTCTCCTGCAGGGCCTGCCGATGCCGATCGGAGCGTTCGCGCTGCGCGGCAGCCGGGTCATGCTCACCCGGATGCGCGGCTTGGTCGGCATCGGCGTACTGAGCGGGGTGGCGTCCTTCGCGGCCTACGCGATCGTGATCTGGGCGCAGACCAAGGCGCCGCTCGCCACAGTCGCCGCGCTGCGGGAGGTGAGCATCGTGGTCGGGGCGATCCTCGGGGCGCTGCTGTTCCACGAACGGTTCGGCAAGTGGCGCGTGGTCGGCTCGGCACTCGCCGTGATCGGCATTGCGCTGCTGGAGCTGTGACGCCGACTCAATCACCGGCACCGCAGCCGCAGCCTGGATACGGGCGGACGGTACGACGCCGCAGCCGCAGGTCGCCCAGCCCGATCTCGAGCACCGCGCCCAGGGCGGGCGGCCGGCTGGTCGGGTCGTCGAGGAACGCGAGCAGCTGGGCGACGGCGAGCGCGGCGGCCAGCGTCGCCAGCACGACGTCGCACGGCTCGATCCGCCGACCGGAGCCGAGCAGCTGTGCCGACAGCGACGGCCACGCCGGGTCGCGGTCACCCCGGGCCAGCTCGACGCAGCGGCAGCACGGGGTCCGGCCGGGGACGACCAGCGGGCCGACTACGGCCGTCGTCTCCCGGATCAGGACCGGCAGGTGCGGGCGGGCGCGGGTGCGGGCGAGCAGCTCAGGGGCGAGCAGCGCGGTGGTCGGAGCCAGCACAGAGGCGGCAGGCGGGTGTGGTGAACGGTTGCGGTGCGTGGTGACCGCGCTCAGCAGCCGGCGTGCTTGCGCCCCCCGGGTGCCGGCGGCCCCTGCCGCGGTGCGCAGGCCGCCAGGAGCGACGTCAGCGGTGCGCAACGGGCCGTCGTCATCGATGTCGAGGTGCCCGATCCCCGCGGCGGCGAGCAACGTCGCGACGGTCGCGCCGACCCGGCCGGCGCCCAGCACCTCGACGCTGATGGCTCGCCGAGCCCGCATCACGCGGGTCGCATCGCCCGGGGCCGGGTGCAGCAGCGAGAGAGACAACAGGTCCGGGTCGGCGGCCGGCCGGCCGTCGCCGTCGTCGAGGGCGGAGGCGGCCATCAGTATCTCGACGAGCTCGTGCACCCGCTCGGCGTCGTGCCCGCGACGCCGGGCGACGTCGACCACGCCGGCCACCGGGCGCCGCCCGTCGAGCAGGTCGAGGACCGCGAGGTCGGAGACGTCCACGCCGCTGAGCACGACGGCATGACGCGGATCCAGTCCCAGCTGCAGCGTGGCGGGGTCGCGCCACAGTCGCGGCAGGGCGGGTTTGAGCTGCGGGCGCATCGCTCACCTCTCGACAGGCCGCTGGATGAAGGCAGCCTGCCAGGCCCAGCGAGGGTCCGTCGTACGCCGTCCACAGCCCCGCACGCCAGGCGCGCTGCCCTGCTCCGGACAGCGGAAAGGGGCGGCAGCGCCGAAGCGCCGCCGCCCCTTCCGAGGCGGTGCTAGGTCAGGCCTTGCCGAGAATGCGGTTGATCTTGGTCCCGCAAACCGGGCAGATCCCCTGCGCCATACGGCGGCCAGACTCGCTGGTCTTGACCTCGCCCTCGTACGTGCGCTTCTCCTTGCACTTCACGCAGTAGCCCTCGTAGGTGTCGGCCATCTGGTCCTCCTCGATCGATCGCCTACCGGCCGGGACGGCCGATGTCCACGCTCGACCCTACCTGTTTCACGCTCAGACTCCCCGCATCTCGAGCGTGCGGGCCCGGCGGCTAGCCTCCCCGGCGACCCCTGTCAGTCACCTGGAGGACCGATGAGCGACCACCCGCTCCGCGTCGAACACCGCCCCGACGGGGTCGTCGTACTGACCCTTGACCTGCCCGAACGTCGCAATGCGATGACCGCCGAGCTCACCGCAGCGTGGACCGACGCGATCGCGACCCTGCGCGCCGACCGCTCGGTCCGGGCCGTCGTTGTCACCGGCGAGGGCAAGGCGTTCTGCGCAGGCGGGGACCTGTCGTGGATCGGTGAGTCACCGGATCTGAGCGTGAGCGACATCCGCGACCGGATGCTGCCCTTCTACCGTGCCTGGCTCACGATCCGCGACCTTGAGGTCCCGTCGATCGCGGCGATCAACGGCGCAGCCATCGGGGCCGGGCTCTGCCTCGCGCTGGCGACCGACCTGCGGTACGTCGCACGCGGCGCGACCCTGTCCGCTCCGTTCGTCGGCCTCGGGATGCACGCCGGGATGGCCGCCACCTGGCTGCTGCCCGAGGCGGTCGGGCTGCCCGCCGCCCGCGAACTGCTGCTCACCGGCCGGGCGGTGGATCCCGAGGAGGCGCTGCGGATCGGCCTGGTCAACGGAATCAGCGAGCCGGACGCCCTGCTCGACGACGCCCTGGCGGTCGCCTCCCGGATCGCCGGCAACGCCCCGGTCGCCGTCAAGCTGACCTTGGCCGGCCTCCGCAGCGGCGCCCACCACAGCCTCGAAGACGCCCTGCAATACGAAGCATTAGCGCAACCGATCACGTTCGCCACAAGCGACCTCACCGAAGGCCTGGCAGCAGCAAAAGCCCGCCGAAAGCCAACCTTCACCGGCAGATAACACAAGCTCGACGACCATCACGCCGTCAAGCGAGCTTGCGAGCCAGGCGCGGAGCGGGCTGCCGCATCGACCGCGCGTACGTGAAAGGCATCGCAAAACACGAAGCCCCAAAACACGAAGCCCCCAGAGTTTGCCGAGCCGTTCACTCGCCTTCCCCTTGCGAGCGTCCGTCCGGCAGCCCCGGGGGCTCCGTCGGGATGACCGTACGGAGGCGAGGCCCGGCCCGTCAACGCAGGTGCCCCACAGCCTGTGGACGACGCTGGGGAAAACCTGGGGACGGCTTGGAGTGTCGCTGTGGACAGCCGCGGCATGACGTTGTGGACGGCCGTAGGCTCATTCTCGCCACGCCGCGACGACCTGCGGCGACGTTCTGCACCGGCTGTGGGCGGGAGAAAATCTGCTGATGGGGGCAACCGATCCACCCGTCGACGTGGTGCGCAGCACCCGTCGGCGGCGTACCGTCTCCGCGCGTCGCGACGGGGATCGCATCGTCGTGTCGGTGCCCGCACGGCTGACCCGGGCCGAGGAGGCCAAGTGGGTCGCGCTGATGGTGCAGCGCGTGCTCGCCGGGGAGCGGCGCCGCCGTCCCGGTGACGCCGACCTGATGGCGCGGGCGCGGGCGCTCTCGGAGCGGTATCTCGACGGTGAGGCCGACCCGGCGAGCGTGCGGTGGGTGGACAACCAGGTGCAGCGTTGGGGCTCGTGCACACCGGTCGACCGCACGATCCGGCTCTCCAGCCGGTTGCAGGGGATGCCGGACTACGTCGTCGACTACGTGCTGCTGCACGAGCTCGCCCACCTGCTCGTCCCGGGCCATGGTCCGGCGTTCTGGGCCCGGCTCGCCGGCTACGAGCGGCTGGAGCGGGCCCGCGGCTACCTTGAAGCCGCCGCCCTCACGTCGCAGCCGTGACTGCCCTGCCGTCCGGCGCCGAGCGCGTCGTTGCCGTGTACGCCGGCCCCACCTTGGGCCTGCCGGTCGAGTTGGCCGATGCGATGCTCTCCGACGTCATCGACCTGGTGACCGCAACTCCGCACGTGGCTCCGGCCGTGCTCACCACCGCCGCGCGACGCGACGCCGCCAACACGGCGTCCTGGCCGGGCACGAGGCTGGTCGAGGTGTCCGATGACGGCCGGGTCGGCGCGCTGCTGGCCGCGGCCGCCGACCCGAGCGCGGTCGCCGTCGCCGTGGTGATGAGCGACGCACCCGACCTGCCGGGTCTGCTGCTGGGCAAGCTGTTCCGGTCGGTGAGCGGACGGCCCCAGGTCGCCGTGTGCCCGGCTGAACCTGATGCCCTGGTCGCTGTGGCGGCGAGCCTGCCGCTGCCGAGCTGGCTGGTCGAGTCCACCGTCGGCTTCGACCAGCCGGACGCCGTGGCCGCGCTGCAGGCCGCCGGACCGCCGCGGCTGGTCGCCGTCGTCCCCGGGTGGCACCGGATCCGGTCGTTCGCCGACACGGCGCGGCTCGATCCGGGCCTCGAGGGCTGGGACGCGACCAGGCTCGCGCTCTCCGGCTGAGCGGTCAACCGGCGGTCGGCTCCGTAGGGGGCTCTGTCGGTGGGTCTGTCGGTGGGTCTGTCGGCGGCTCGTCCGGCCCGGCCTCGAGCTCCGAGAGGTCGAGCGGCACCGTCCCGCCCCCGTCGACCCAGCCGGTGGGGTCGTCGAGGTCGTCCGACGTCGGCAGCAGGTCCGGGTGGGACCAGATCGCGTCGCGCTCGTCGATGCCGCGTCGTTCGGTGAGCGCGAGCCACAGCGCGGCCGCCTCGCGCAGCCGCCGCGGCCGCAGCTCGAGGCCGACCAGCGACGCGAAGGTCCGCTCGGCGGGTCCGCCGGTGGCTCGCCGGCGCCGGGTCGTCTCCTGCAGCGCCGCGAGGCTCGGCAGGTTGCGCCCGGCAGCCGCCGACGTCACGGTGTCGACCCAGCCCTCGACCAGGGCGAGCGCCGTCTCCAGCCGAGCCAGCGCGGCGGTCTGCGCGGCCGACTCGGTCGGCGCGAACAGCCCCTCACCGACCGCCCGCTGCATCGACTCCGGGTCGCTCGGGTCGAGGCTGCGAGCCAGCTCCTCGAACCGGGAGGTGTCGACGGTGATCCCTTCGGCGTACGCCCGGACGGCGGACACCAGGTGGCCACGCAGCCACGGCACGTGACCGAACAGTCGGTGGTGAGCCGCTTCGCGCAGCGCGAGGAACAGCCGAACTTCCTCGAGCGGTACGTCGAGACCCTCGGCGAAGGTCGCGACACCCTCGGGGAGCAATGCCGCGACCCCGGGTGGGCCGATCGGCAGCCCCACCTCGGTCGACGAGGTGACCTCGGTGGCCAGCGTGCCGAGCGCCTGGCCGACCTGCCCACCGAACACCAGACCGCCGACCTGGTTCATAACGCCCATCAACGGGGCGGCCATGGCGCGCATCTCCTCGGGCAGCGCCCCACCCATCGCGGCACCCACCTGGCCGGCCACCGGCTCGACCAGCTCGGTCCATGCCGGGCGGGTCGCTTCCAGCCAGCGCCGCCGGCTCCACGCCTCGATCGACGTCACGCCGGAGGGCAGCGCTGTCACGGGGTCGAGCCACAGGTCGGCGAGCCGGACGGCTTCGGTGACCACCGCGGTGTCGTTGCTCGTGGTGCCGGCGTCCGTGCCGATCACCTGCATCGCCGACTGCCGCGCCACCTGCCAGTTAACCGGGCCGGTCTCACCGGACATCAGGTCGCCGAGCTGCCGGAGCATCGAGCCCAGGTCGCCGCCACCGGTCAGGCCACCCAGACCACCGAGCGCCGCCAGCGGGTCGTTGCCGGGCACCGGGTCGTCGTCGCCGTCCCCGCCGCCGGAGAAGCCAAAAGGTGGTCGTGTCACGACTTCACGGTAGCCGCCAAGATGGGGGAGTGACCGAGCCGCGGCGAGACGTTCGCCACCAGCGAAGGGCCCGGATCGCGGTCACCGGGGCCGCGTCCCCGTTGGGCCTCGCGACGCTCACCACGCTGCTGGCTCGCGACCCGGCTCCCCGAGTCATCGGGCTCGACACCCGCAAGCCCGCCGTTGCCGGGGTTACCTGGCGCGCCGTCGAGGTCGAGCAGCCCGAGATCGTCGCCGAGCTGGCGGGCGTCGATGCCGTCATCCATCTCGCGATGGACCGCGTGCCGTCGACCGATATGGCCGGCCGGCGGGCGGTCAACGTCCGTGGCACCGAGTTGTTGCTCGCTGCCGCGGGCGAGGCTGCGGTGTCCCGGGTCGTCATGGTGACCAGCGCCATGGTGTACGGCGCGGCCAGGGACAACCCAATCCCGCTTTCCGAGGATGGTCCGCTGCACGCCGAGCCGGGAGCCGGGCTGGTGGGCGACTGGCTGGGCGTGGAGCGGGCCGTCGCCCACCACGGCGCCGACGGGCGGCCGCCCGAGGTCACCGTCGTACGGCCTGCGTCGCTCGTCGGGCCCGATACCCACGGGATGCTGCCGGGCCTGTTCGAGGCGGTGCGGATCCTGGCGCTGCGCGACGCTCGGTGCCTGTGGCAGTTCTGCCACGTCGACGACCTGGTCGCGGCGCTGGTCGCCGCCGCACTCGGCCAGGTCTCGGGAGTGGTGACCGTTGGCTGCGACGGCTATCTGGAGCGAGCGGACGTGGAGCGGCTCTCCGGCCTGCGCTCCGTCGTCGTCCCACACTCAGTGGCCCGGGTGACCGCCGAGCGGTTGCACCGGATCGGAGCGATCGCCTCGCCGGCGAGCGAGCTGGAGTACCTCATGCACCCGTGGATCGTGGGCTCCCAGCAGCTGCGCGCCACCGGCTGGACCCCGCGGTGGACGAACGAGCGGGCCCTGCTCGACCACCTCGAGCGGCTGGGGGACCGGGCCGGCAGGGGCCTGCTGGTCCTCGACCGCAAGGACGCCACCCGCGCCGCCACCGGGGCGACGATCGCGCTCGTCGGGTCACTGGCGCTGGCCCGGGCCGCCCGGGCGGGCCGTCGGTCGTGAAGGATGCCCGTATGGCGAGCGTGTCGATCAGCGACCAGCCGTTGTTCGTGGAGGATGCGCTCCGCGCTGTGACGCATCCCGGCGTCGGCGGCTCGGTGGTGTTCGTAGGGACGGTGCGTGACCACGACACCGGCCGCGAGGTCGCCGGACTGACCTACTCGGCCCACCCGTCGGCGCTCCAGCTGATGCAGCAGGTGCTCGACGAGGTCGCGGCCGGGTTCCCCCAGGTGCACCTGGCGGTGACGCATCGGGTCGGGGATCTCACGATCGGTGACCTCGCGGTGGTGGTCGCCGCCGGTGCGGCCCACCGATCGGAGGCCTTCCAGGCGGCGAGCGCCCTGATCGACCGGGTGAAGGCCGAAGTACCGATCTGGAAGCACCAGCGGTTCGCCGACGGCACCGAGGAGTGGGTCGGATCACTGCCGGTATCCCAGGAGTAGCGGCTTAGACTTGCGGCCATGGGTGTCTTGGCATGGCTCGGAATCCCGGCCGGCGCCACGGTGCTCGCGATCGCGTGGGTGCAGTGGTCGGTTCGGCCTCGAGGCCCGGTCGAGACCGATGAGTCGCTGGCCGCGCACGAGCGCTTCAAGGCCGCGATGGCCCGGCCGGCACGCAGCCAACGACGCTGAAGATTCGCCCGACCGGCCGATAGCCCCGGTGCGCCACCTGGCCGATAGATCGAGGGTCGGTAGTTTCCGTCGTACCCCCGAGAGGGCCGTCATGGAGCACGTTGTCTTCTACCCGTCGTTCGACGGGACCCCTGCCTTCCGCCGAGTGGCTTCTCTCGAGGACGCAGCTCGTTTCGTCGAGCACCTGCGCAACGTCGAGGACGTCACGGACTTCTCCGTGCACGCTCTGACGGCGGTTCCGTTGTCGGTCAAGCCGTGGTACCGCGTCGAGGTGCCGTTCGAGGCTCCGGGTGAGCCGGTGGCCGCGGAGCCGTACGCCGCCTCCGCGCCGGCCGAGCCCGTCGCCGAGCCGGCGCCTGAGGTTCAGGCACCGGAGGTTCAGGCCGAGGTGCAGGCGCCCGAGGTCCAGGCACCCGCTGCCGTCGCGCCCGCGCCGGTCATGCCGGCCGCCCTGATGCCGGAGCCGCAGCTGGCCGCCGTGCCGGAGCCGCCCGCGCCGGTCGAGCAGCTGGAGCCGATGACCCCGGAGCTGGCGGAAGCCGTCGCCGGCGGCCGTCGGAGCATGGGCTTCTTCACGCGCTGATCAGCGGGGCCTCGTACCCTCTAGCGGGTGACCCGACGGCGCATCACCCTGGCCGTCTCGCTGGTCCTTCTGCTCGGCATGGTCCTCGTGGCCGGTGTGCTGCGGGTGCCCTACGTCATCCTGCTGCCCGGCCCGGTCACCAACACGCTCGGCCAGGTGCCGAGCAACCTGCTGCCGTCGGGGGCGAAGGACCGTCCCGTCATCTCGATCACGGGACGCCAGACCCAACCGACGAACGGCAAGCTCTACCTCACGACCGTCGACCAACTGCCCGGTGACTGCAACGACTACCCGACGCTGTGGCAGGCGGTGAGCGCCTGGTTCGCCAAGAGCCAGACGGTCTACCCGCACCAGCTGCTCTGCCCGCCCAACCAGAGCGCCTCGTCGGTGCAGCAGGAGAACGCGGCCGAGATGTCGCAGTCGCAGAGCGACGCGGTCACCGCGGCGCTGTTCCAGCTCGGCGCTACACCGACCTCGCAGCACATCTCGGTCGGGTCGGTCAGCGGCGGGACACCCGCCGCGAAGGTGCTGATCGCCGCGGACGTGATCGAGGCGGTGGACGGTACGTCGGTGTCGACGCTTCCTGAGCTGCGGACGGCCCTGGCGGCGCATCCCGTCGGTACGCCGATCCAGCTCTCGATCCTGCGGAACGACAAGACGAAGACCGTGACCACGACCACGATTGCGGGGCCGGACAAGCAGCCGGTGCTCGGGATCACGGCTGACCGCGTCGCGACCTTCCCCGGCATTCACGTGTCCATCGGGATCGACCCGAACATCGTGGGCGGCCCCAGCGCCGGCACCGCGCTGGCGCTCGGGATCATCGACAAGCTGACGCCGGGCGGGATCACCGGCGGCCGTACGATCGCCGGCACCGGCACCGTCGATGGGTTTGGCACGGTTGGGCCAATCGGCGGCCTGCAACAGAAGATCGCCGCGGCGGTCAAGGCGGGCGCGACCGTGTTCTTCGCCCCGGCCAGCGAATGCTCCGAGGCGACGTCGGCAGCACCGAAGTCGCTGACACTCATCAAGGTCGACAAGCTGAGCACTGTTGTCAGCGCACTGCAGGACATCAAGGCCGGTAACTCGAACTTCCCGCACTGCTAGCCCGAGCCGCCTACCCTTCCGCCATGGCACGGGAGGTCGAGCCGGACACGTCGATCCGGGTGCGGCTGCAGACCGTCGTGTCCTCGATGACCGACGGGCTGTTGACGACGGACCCGGACGGCCGGGTGACCACCGCGAACACCCGGGCGCTCGTCCTGGTGGGTCGCTCGGAACGCGACGTCGTGGGCCGGCCGCTCGCCGAGGTGGCCGACGTGCGGGACGCCGCCGGCGCCGCCCTGCTGGCCGGCCAGGACCGGCTCGAGGCCGATGCCCAGCTGCATCGTCCCGACGGGACCGAGCTTGCGGTCCGGGTCGCGGTCGCGCCGCTCGAGGACGGCGGCGGTCAGGTCGTGCTGCTCGCGGACCGGACCCGCGAGCACGAGATCGAGCGGATGAAGACCGAGTTCCTGGCCAACGTCAGCCACGAGCTGAGGACACCGCTCACCCCGATCCGCGGGTACGCCGAGCTGTTGTCGCGGAACCCGCACCTGTCGTCGGCGCGGGCGCAGGAGTTCCTCGGGGAGATCCTGTCGTCGACGGCGCGGCTGAGCCGGGCTGTCGACCTGCTCGTCGACGTCGCAACGCTGGAGGCCGGCCGGGTCACGCCGGTCCGTCGTACCGTGCCGGTCGACGCGGTCATCGCGGAGCGGCTCGCGGCGTGGAAGCTGCGCTTTCCGGAACGTGCCGCCGACCTACGCCGCCGGGTACAGGCCGGCCTCCCCGATCTCGATGTCGATCCGTACTGGTTGGACAAGGCCCTCGACGAGCTGATGGACAACGCGGTGAAGTACTCGCCGGCGGGCACGACGATCACGATCGCGGCCGGCGACTCGGCCGGTGGGACGGTGCGACTGTCGGTCCGTGACAAGGGTCCCGGCATCGACACGTCGCGACTCGCGGAGCTGCTCGGCGACTTCTCCCAGGCCGACGGATCGGAGACCCGGAGCAACGGCGGCATGGGTCTGGGCCTGGGGTTCGTCCGCCGGGTCGCCGAACCGCTCGGCATGACGGTCACGGTCAGCTCGCGCCCTGGTCGCGGCAGCGAGTTCGCACTCGATGTCCCGGCCGGCGACTCCGAGACGAGTAGGTTCAACGGGTGACGTTTAACGTCCCGGTGCCGCAGCTCCCTACGCTGTCCCGCCGGGTTCGCGTGCTCCTAGTTGCCGTCGTCGTCGTGATCGTGGCGTTGATCCTGCTCAACGTCTTCGTCTCGCAGTACACGAGCCTGCTGTGGTTCCGGTCCGTCGGACACGCGTCGGTCTACAGCCGTCGGCTCGTCACCGAGCTGTTGCTGTTCGCGATGTTTGGTCTCGCGATGGCCATCGTCGTCGCCGTGAACATCGTGCTCGCGTACCGGTTTCGGCCGGCGTTCCGCCCGGCCTCACAGGAGCAGCAGCAGCTCGACGCCGCGCGGGATGTGCTGCACCGGTTTCGGTGGTGGGTCCTCGCGATCGTGTCTGTCTTCATCGGAATCATCACCGGCGCATCGGCCTCGACGCACTGGAAAACCTGGCTGCTGTGGCGCAACGGCACGTCCTTCGGGATCAAGGACCCCCAGTTCCACCGCGACATCTCCTACTTCGCCTTCACCTACCCGATGCAGCGGTATGTGCTGAGCGTGCTGTTCGCGATCGTCATCGTGTCGCTCATCGCCGTACTGATCACGGAGTACGTGTTCGGTGGGGTGCGGCTGCAGACCCCGGGTCCGAAGTGGACGCCCGCCGGTCGGGTGCACGTCTCCGTGCTGCTGGGCGTGTTCGTGCTGCTCAAGGCGGTGGCCTACTGGCTCGACCGCTACGGCCTGGCGTTCTCGGGTCGCGGCATCGTCACCGGCCCGTCGTACACCGACGTCAACGCGGTGCTGCCGGCCAAGACGATCCTCGTCTTCGTCGCCGTCATCTGCGCGCTGCTGTTCTTCGCCAACATCGTGACCCGCAACTGGCTGCTGCCGGCGGTGGCGTTGGGATTGATGGTGCTCTCCGCGATCGTCATCGGCGGGGTCTACCCCGCCCTGGTCCAGCAGTTCAAGGTGAAGCCGAGCGCATCCGACCTCGAGGCGCCGTACATCCAGCGCAACATCACCGCGACTCGGGCGGCGTACGGGATCGGCAGCGTGAAACCGCAGAGCTATGCCGGGGTGTTCGACCCGACGTCCAGCCCCACCACGCTGCGGGCCGACGCCAACGCCGTGGCGCAAATCCGCGTCCTCGATCCGAACGTCGTCTCCCAGACCTTCGAGCAGCTCCAGCAGCAGCGGTCGTACTACACGTTCCCGGAGACCCTCGATGTCGACCGCTACCCGGGGTTGACCACCGACGGATCGCAAAGCCTCACCGACACCGTTGTCGGCGTTCGTGACGTCAACCTCTCGGGGCTGCAGCCGGGACAGCGGAACTGGATCAACGAGCACCTCGTCTACACCCACGGCTACGGCATGGTGGCGGCGGTCGCCGACACGTCGACGTCCGGCGGCGCGCCGGACTTCGTCGAGCAGGACCTGCCGCCGACCGGCTCGATTCCCATCACGCAGAACGGCGCCCGCATCTACTTCGGTGAATCGTCCCCGTCGTACTCGATCGTCGGGGCGCCTGCTGGCGCGAAGCCGCGCGAGCTCGACCTGCCGTCCGGCAACGCCAACGGCCAGACCAACACGACGTACGACGGCAACGGCGGCGTGAAGATCGGCTCGACCTGGCGGCAGCTGCTGTACGCCTGGAAGTTCAAGGACAAGAACATCCTGCTGGCCAGCGGAGTCAACTCGAAGTCGCAGATCCTCTACGTCCGTGACCCGCGCAAGCGGGTCGCGAAGGTCGCGCCCTGGCTGACCCTCGACGGCGATCCCTATCCGGTGGTCGTCGGTGGCCAGATCGAGTGGGTGGTCGACGGCTACACCACGACCAGTGGCTACCCGTACTCCGAGCAGCAGTCGCTGGGCTCGGCGACGAAGACCTCGCTGACCACGACGTCGACATCGGTGTCGGCCCAGCAGAACACCAAGATCAACTACATCCGTAACTCGGTGAAGGCGACCGTCAACGCCTACACCGGCAAGGTCACGCTCTATGCCTGGAACCAGAAGAGCGACCCGGACCCGGTGCTCGAGACCTGGGAGAAGGCCTTCCCCGGCGTCGTGCAGCCGGAGACGTCCATGCCCGCCGCGCTGGTGCCTCACCTCCGTTACCCGGAGGACCTTTTCAACGTGCAGCGCGAGCTGCTCACGCAGTACCACGTGCTGCAGCCGCACGCCTTCTACAACGGCACGGAGTTCTGGAACGTGCCGAACGACCCCAACGCCACCGATGCCGTCCCGCAGCCGGCGTACTACTTCACGATGACGCCGGACGGGTCGCCGACGAACGCCGCGCCGCCCGTGTTCTCTCTCACCTCGCCACTCGTCTCGCTCAACCGCCGCAACCTCACGGCGTACCTGTCGGTCGACTCGCAACCAGGGCCGAACTATGGAAAGTTCACGTTGCTGACCGTGCCGGCCGACCGGGTCACCGACGGCCCACAGCAGGTGCACAACGACATCGAGTCGACGACGACGGTCTCGCGACTGCTGTCGCTGCTGCGGCAGGGTGGGTCGCGGGTGGTGATCGGCAACCTGCTGACGGTGCCGGTGGACGGCGGGTTCGTGTACGTCGAGCCGGCGTACGTGAAGGCTGCCGGCGCCGGATCGTTCCCGGTGCTGCGCGAGGTGATTGCCGACAGCAACGGGACGGTGGCGTTCGCCCCGACGCTGGACCAGGCGTTGAACGGGGTCTTCGGTGTCAAGTCGTCGCCAGCGTCTACGGGCTCGCCGCCGAGTTCCGGCCCGCCCTCGTCCGGTACCGGCAACGGGGGCGGCACCACCAAGGTGAGCCCGGCGCTGAAGCAGGCGATCGCGGCTGCGCAACAGGCCGAGACCGCGGCCAAGGCCGCGCTCCGGCGCGGTGACTTCGCGGCCTACGGGGAGGACGAGCAGAAGCTGGCGACGGCACTCAGTCGCGTGGCGGCACTCGCCGGCTCGTCGTCCAAGTCGGGGTAGCGACGTTTGCGACCACTTCGCGGCCCGGGCTAGTGTGGTCTTACCGACGCGGGGTGGAGCAGCTCGGTAGCTCGCTGGGCTCATAACCCAGAGGTCGCAGGTTCAAATCCTGCCCCCGCTACCAAGACGCGTTGGCCAGGGCCGTGATCATGTACAGATGATCACGGCCCTGTGCTCATCGAGAACCGTGGCTCATTGAGAACCGTGCTCGTTTAATCGGGCGGTCCGCGGCCGGATACCAGGCAGACTGCAGTGTGCTCCTGACCGTGTCCACCTCCCAGGCCCCGGCGACTGACCTCGGCTTCCTGCTGCACAAGCATCCGGCGAGGCTGCAGTCGTTCGAGATCGCGAGCGGCGTCGCGCACGTCTTCTATCCCGAGGCGACCGACGAGCGATGCACCGCGGCGCTCATGCTCGAGATCGATCCGGTTGCGCTGGTGCGAGGCCACAAAGGCCGCAGTGGCGGTGACTTCGCGCTGCGGCAGTACGTCAACGATCGCCCGTACGCCGCGTCGAGCATGGTGGCGGTCGCGATGTCACGGGTCTTCAAGACGGCGATGTCGGGCAGGTGCGACGCCCGGCCTGAGCTGGCCGCGACAGCGATCCCGCTCGACATCCACCTGCCGGCCCTGCCGTGCACCGGAGGCCCGGCGCTGGCGGTGCAACTCTTCGAGCCGCTCGAGTGGACGGTCTCCGCAGCGAGCGTCCCGCTGGACGAGCAGTTCCCCGACTGGGGCGAGTCCAGGTACGTCGATCTGCACCTCACCGGGACACATCGGCTGGCCGACGCGCTGAACCACCTGTACGTGATGCTGCCGGTGCTGGACAATGCCAAGCACTACTGGGTGAGCACGGATGAGGTCGACAAGCTGGTCCGTGCCGGCGACGGCTGGCTGGCGACCCATCCTGAACGCGATCTGATCACCCGTCGCTACCTCTCGCATCGGTCGTCGCTGGTGCAGACCGCGGTGGCGCGCATCGCTGAGGTCGACGACGTCGAGCCGGAGGAGCTCGACAACGCGACGGACCCCGCCGAGGTCGGTGACGAGCCCGACCGTCCGGTCCCGCTCGTGCAACAGCGCCACGGGGCGGTCATCGCGGCGCTGCACTCCTCGGGCGCGCGGCGCATCGCCGACCTCGGGTGTGGCGACGGCGCGTTGCTGCTGAAGCTCGTCGGGGACTCGGCGTTCGTGCATGTGCTGGGCGCGGACGTGTCGGCCCGCGCGCTGGACGTCGCCGCGCGTCGGCTCAAGCTGGACCAGATGAGCGATCGGCAGCTCGAGCGGATCACATTGCTGCAATCGGCGTTGACCTATCGAGACAACCGGCTGACCGGCCTGGACGCGGCGGTCCTGATGGAGGTCATCGAGCACATCGACCTGCCGCGGCTGCCGGCATTCGAGCGCACGGTGTTCGGCGACGCCGCCCCGACGACGGTCATCGTCACGACGCCGAACGTCGAGCACAACGTTCGGTTCGAGACGCTGCCCTCGGGCTCGCTTCGTCATCGTGACCACCGGTTCGAGTGGACCCGCGAGGAGTTCCAGCGCTGGGCGAAGGCCGTCGCGTCGTCGTACTCCTACGGCGTGCGGTTCCTGCCGGTCGGCGCCGACGACCCCGAGGTTGGTCCGCCCACTCAGATGGCCGTCTTCAGCAAGGATGTCGTCGATGAACTGAGCGCTGCCGGATGACCGACGCTCCCTCCCGCGAGCTCGCCGTTCCCGCACTCAGCCTCGTCGTCCTGGTGGGCGCCACCGGCTCCGGCAAGTCGACCTTCGCCGCCCGAACCTTTGCCGCGACCGAAGTCATCAGCAGCGACTTCTGTCGCGGACTGGTCGCCGACGACGAGAACGACCAAGCGGCCAGCCCCGACGCCTTCGACCTGTTGCACTACATCGCGGCCAAGCGACTCGCCGCCGGACGGCTGACAGTGATCGACGCGACCAGCGTGCAGCCCGAGGCGCGCAAGGCGCTCGTCGCGTTGGCGCGAGACCACGATGTCCTCCCGGTCGCGATCGTTCTTGACCTGCCAGAGAGCGTCTGCGCGGAACGGAACGCGGCGCGGCCGGATCGCGATTTCGGCGAGCACGTTATCCGTCGGCAGCACTCCATGCTGCGACGGAGCCTGCGTGGCCTGCAGCGCGAAGGCTTTCGGACCGTCCACATCCTGAAGACACCGGCCGAGGTGGCCGCAGCCACGATCGTGCGCACTCCGCTGTACAACGACCGGCGACAGGAGACTGGTCCCTTCGACGTCATCGGCGACATCCACGGCTGTCGCGCCGAGCTGGAGGCATTGCTCGACCAGCTCGACTACCTGATCGCGCGTGACGAGATGGGTCGACCGGTCGGCGCGCACCATCCCGGCGGTCGCCGCGCGCTCTTCGTCGGTGATCTCGTCGACCGCGGCCCCGACACCCCCGGCGTACTTCGCCTAGTCATGGGGATGGTCGCCGCCGGCGACGCCATGTGTGTCGCCGGAAACCACGAGGCCAAGCTGCATCGTGCGATGCGTGGTCGCAAGGTCCAGATCACGCACGGTCTCGCCGAGTCACTCGCCCAGCTCGACGCTGAGCCGGCGGAGTTCCGCACCGCGGTCGAGAGCTTCCTCGACGGCCTCATCTCGCACTACGTGTTGGATGCCGGTCGGCTGGTGATCGCCCACGCCGGCATCATCGAGCGCTATCAGGGTCGCGCGTCGGGTCGGGTGCGGTCCTTCTGCCTGTACGGCGACACCACCGGCGAGACCGACGAGTTCGGGCTGCCGGTCCGCTACCCCTGGGCGAACGACTACCGCGGCCGCGCGATGGTGCTCTACGGCCACACGCCGATCCCGGCGCCCGAGTGGGTCAACAACACGATGTGCCTGGACACCGGCTGCGTGTTCGGTGGTCGACTGACTGCGCTGCGCTACCCGGAGCGAGAGCTGGTGTCCGTGCCGGCCGCTGAGGTCTACTACGCGCCGGCCAAGCCGTTCCCGGCGAACGCTTCGGTGTCCGGCGACGGCACCGCGGGACGGCTGGACCCCGATGTGCTCGACATTGCCGACGTCACCGGCACCCGCGTGGTGGAGACCCACCACCAGGGCCGGATCAGCGTGCGCGCCGAGAACGCGGCGGCTGCGCTGGAGGTGATGAGCCGGTTTGCCCTCGACCCGCGGTGGCTGGTCTACCTGCCGCCGACGATGAGCCCGGTCGGTACGTCGGCCCGCGAGGGTGTCCTCGAGCACCCGGACCAGGCTTTCGACGCCTACCGGGCCGACGGCATCCACTCGGTCATCTGCGAAGAGAAGCACATGGGTTCCCGCGCCGTGCTCGTCCTTCCGCGATCCGACGATGCCGCGCTCCGCAGGTTCGGCGCCCCGGGTGGCGCGCCCGGCGCGGTCCACACCCGGACCGGTCGGCCGTTCTTCGCTCCGGACCTGACCGAGCAGCTGGTCCACCGGCTGCGCGCAGCCGTCGAGGCGGCCGGACTGTACGACGAGCTCGCCACCGACTGGCTGGCCCTTGACGCCGAGCTGATGCCGTGGAGCGCGAAGGCGATCGACCTGCTGAAGAACCAGTACGCCGCGGTCGGCGCAGCGGCCCGCAACGCGCTTCCGGCCGCCATCGGTGCACTCGAGCAAGCGGCCACGGCAAGACTCGACGTCAGCGACCTGCTCGCTCGCACCCGGTCACGGCTCGACAACGCTGCCGGCTTCACCGCTGCCTACCGCCACTACTGCTGGCCGACCGACGGTCTCGACGGCGTGAAGATCGCGGTGTTCCAAGTGCTCGCGGCGGACGGTGCGACGTACCACGCGCGGCCGCACACCTGGCACCTCGAGATCGCCGACCGGCTCGCGGCGGTGGATCCCGACCTCGTCGTCACCACCCACCGGAGGCTGGTCGACACCACCGATCCCGCCGAAACCCAGGCTGCTGCGCAGTGGTGGGAAGAGCTCACCGGCACCGGTGGCGAGGGCATGGTCGTCAAGCCGACCGTGAACTTCGCCCGCGGACGCAAGGGCATCGTGCAGCCCGGCCTCAAGGTGCGCGGTCGGGAGTACCTGCGGATCATCTACGGTCCGGACTACACCGAGCCGGCCAACCTCGAAAGGCTCCGCCAGCGCGGACTCGCCCACAAGCGCTCGCTCGCGGCGCGCGAGTACGCGCTTGGGCTCGAGGCGCTCGAACGGGCTGCCCGGGGCGAGCCGCTATGGCGAGTGCACGAGTGCGTGTTCGCCGTACTGGCGTTGGAATCCGAGCCAGTGGACCCGCGCCTGTAGCCCTATCGGGTTGTCGCCCGCACTCGGAAGTAGTGGCCCTCGTCGAGGTCGGCGAGGAGGCCGGGGTGCGTCGGGTCCCAGCCCAGCAACTCGCGGGTCAGGGTGTTCGAGGCTGGGCTGTCGGCCCCGATGAAGCCAGCCAGCCAGCTGAAGTGCTCGGCCGCGTCGTCGGGGGAGACCGAGACCACCGGCAGGTCGAGATGCCGTCCGATCACCTCGGCCACCGCGCGAATCGGCACGCCCTCGTCTGCGATCCCGTGCAGCGTCGACCCTGCCGGCGCGTCGGTCACGGCGAGGCAGAACAGTTCCGCCGCGTCGAGGCGGTGGACGGCGGGCCAGCGGTTGGCGCCGTCACCGATGTAGCCCGAGACGCCCTTGTCGCGGGCGATGTCGACGAGGGTCGCGACGAAGCCGTGGTCGCCGTCGCCGTGCACCGAAGGAGCCAGTCGCACGATGGAGGAGCGGACGCCTTGAGACGCGAGGCCGAGTACGTGCTCTGCAGTGCCCATCCGAGTCCGCGGTCCGGCCGGAATCGGGCCGCCGGCATCGAGGTCGTGGCCGTCGCGTTCGGTGGCCACTCGCCCGGGTGCGAGGCCGAGCGTCCCGGAGGCGATGACGAACGGTCGATCAGAGCCTGCCAGCGCCTCGCCGATCGTCTCGACCGCCCGGCGGTCTGCGTCCGCGGCGCCCTGGAAGTCGCCGGAGAACGCGATGTCGTGCTTGAACGCCGCATGGATCACGCCATCCGATGCAGCAGCGGCGTCGCGGAGGACGTCGACGTCGTCGAGGGTGCCGCGCTGCACCTGCGCCCCAGCGTCAGCGATGGTGGTGGCCGCCGCGTCCGAGCGGGCCAGCCCGACGACCTGGTGGCCCGACTCGAGCAGCCGGGGAACGATGGCGGAGCCGATCCAGCCGGACGCGCCGGTGACGAATATCCGCATGAGGGTGCCTCTCGTCGGTGATGTCAGTGACTGCCATCAACCTAACACAGCGATGTCAGCCACTGTCATCACCTACCATCTGGGCATGAGCCGGTGGGAGCCGAACGCGCGCGGCCGGCTCGAGCAGACCGCCCTGGAGCTCTACGGTGAGCGCGGCTTCGAGCAGACCACCGTGACGGAGATCGCCAACCGCGCCGGGCTCTCCGAACGCACGTTCTTCCGGCACTTCGCGGACAAGCGCGAGGTCCTGTTCTGGGGTGCTGGCAGCCTGCAGGAGCTCTTCGTGAGCACCGTCGCCGCCGCGCCGGAGTCCGACGCGCCCATCGATGCGGTCGCCGCGGCCCTCCAAGCGGCCGCGGCGTTCTTCCCGCCGGAGCGTCGCGAGCACGCCCAACGACGCCAGGCGGTGATCGTCGCGAACCCTGGCCTGCAAGAGCGCGAGCTGATCAAGCTGGCGTCGCTCGCGGCGGCGATCGCCGGCGCGCTGCGCAGCCGCGGAGTCGCGGAGCCCGCGGCCACGTTGACCGCCGAGGCCGGAATCGCCGTCTTCAAGGTCGGGTTCGAGCGATGGATCGATGACGCCAACGACGCGGAGCTGGGCGACGTCATGAGTTCCTCGCTCGACGAGCTCAGGGCCGTGACTGCCCGTCGGTGACCGGCGCCGACCCGTCGTACTCCCGCACCACTCGCGTCGCCAGTCTCGATAGCTGCTTCGTGTCCGGCGCGGACAGTGACCCCGTGACGGAGGCGATATCACTGCTGAATCTGGTCGCGACAGTGTCGACGATGCGCCGGCCGGACGAGGTCAGCTTGACCCGGACGGCTCGTCGGTCGTCAAGGGCCGGCGTGCGTTGAACCAAGCCACGCCGCTGCGCGCGGTCGACGAGGCCGCTCACGCTCGACTTGTCGAGACCGAGCAGTCGTGCCAGTTCCTGCATCGTCGGTTCCCGGTCGCGCAGCACGCCGAGCAGTCGGGTCTGGATCATCGACAGGTCGTAGGCGGACGCGCGCCTGGCGAGCATCCCTTGGACCGCGAAGCTCAACTGCGCCAACGCATCCACGATGCCGAGGTCATCGTCACCACGTGCCATGGCGGCAGTGTATTGCATTAGTACGTCGTACAAACTACATTAGTACGCGGGACGAACTAATAACCGAGAAAGCGACCAGGAAGTCTCCGATGAACACGATGCACGCCGCGGTGGTCACGTCGTTCGACGAACCTCCGCATTACCAGGACTTCGACGTACCGATACCGACCAACGACAACCAACAACTCGTCGATGTCCTCGCGGTCGGCCTGCATCCAAGGGTGCGCACCGACGCCGCCGGTGCCCACTACACCAGCACGGGGGAGCTTCCGATGATCCCCGGTATCGATGGGGTCGCGCGGCTCGCGGACGGGAGCCGGGTCTACTTCGTCGCCGACGACGAGCTTCTCGGCTCGATGGCCGAGCGGGCGGTCATCGACGTACGCCGAATGGTTCCGCTCCCCGACGATGCCGATCTCGAGAAGATCGCAGCCGCCATGAACCCCGCGATGTCGAGCTGGGTGGCACTGCGCCGCCGGGTCCCGATCGAAGCCGGCCAGAGCGTCCTGGTGCTCGGTGCGACGGGCAACGCGGGGACGATGGCGGTCCAGGTCGCCAAGCGACTCGGCGCCGGCCACGTCGTGGGCGCCGGCCGCGACGCCGACCGACTGAATGCCCTCACCCGGCTCGGCGCGGATGACATCGTGCGGCTCACCGATGACACGGACGCCACCGCGGCTGCGCTCGCGGCATCGGCCGCCGACGTCGACATCGTCCTCGACTACGTCTGGAGCGAGCCGGCCGAGCGGGCGATGCTGGCGCTGTTGACGGCGCGGTCGGACCGCAGTCGGGTGTTGAACTGGATCCAGATCGGCGCCATGGCCGGCCCGACCCTGTCGTTGCCGTCCGTCGCCCTGCGGTCGGCGAACCTGCGCATCCAGGGCAACGGCCAAGGCGCCGTTTCGACGCAGGGCTATCTGGCCGAGCTTCCCGGGCTCATCGACGAGATCGACTCGGGCGGCCTCGAGATCACGGCTCGCCCCGTCCCGCTTAGCGACATCGAGACCGCCTGGGGCGAGCGGGACCTACCCGGGCAACGAACCGTCATCCTCCCGTTCATCCCCGCGGGGTGATCTCGCCGCAGCGACTCGCTGGCGATGCTGAATCGTGTCGACCGAGGTGCAGCCCGACGGAGCGGTTGCCCAGGGCCGCGTCGCGAGGTGGCGCGAGCGGGCGGAGCGGGCCTCCAGCAACTACCTGCGACTGGCCGAGCGTCGTCCGTTCTTCGGCCTGCCGCTGGTATATCTCGCCCGATACACCGCGCGGCAGGGTGTCTTGCTGGCGAGCGCGTTGGCCTTCCGGCTCTTCCTGTGGGTGATGCCGCTCGCGCTCTTGATTGCTGGTGTCCTTGCCGGATTGTCCGACAGCCACGTCCACGCTCTGTCGTCAGCAGGCAAGTCGGCCGGTGTGACGGGCGCCGCGAGCCAGCAGATCGTTGCCGCGCTTCAGAGTGGCCACAAGTCGTGGTGGGTGGCGGTCCTTGTGGGCGGCGTGAGCTGGTTGTGGACCACGCGCACCCTGATCCGCAACCTCACCTTCGTCAACGCGCACGTCTGGGCCGCGCCGGTGCGCCGACCACGCCAGAAGGCCGTGCTGACGACAACCCTGGAGTTCGCTGGACTGTGGGTCCTCGCCTTTGGCGCCGATGCGGGGATTCACAAGTTCGACAAGGTCGTGCCACTTGGTCCCGTGATCGCGTTCGTCCTTGAGTCTGCGGTGTTCGGGGCGGCGTGGCTGGTGATCTGTCTCCGGTTGCCGGACTCCCGCACCAGCTGGACCGACCTGCTCCCCGGCTGTGCCCTGTTCGGCGTCGGTTTCGCGGTGCTGAACCTGGTCAGCCGGGTCTACCTGCCCTACCGGATCTCCCACGCATCCGAGATGTACGGCACGCTGGGCGTTGCCGCGACGATCCTGGCGTGGCTGTTGATCATCGGCCAGGTCATCGTCAGCGCCGGGCTGGTCAACTCGATCTGGGCCGAGCACCGTCGCTCAACCAATAGCGCCTGAGGACTTGCGGGCCGGGAGCAGCAGCTCCCCGACCCAGCTGAAGACCGCGATCAGGAATCCGCCGAGCACCGCGTCGCCGAAACTGTCGACATCGAGATGCGAGGACAGGCCGGCCGTGATGGCGAGCAGCGCCGCGTTCACCACGAGCAGGAACAAGCCGAGGGTGAGCACGATCAGCGGCAGGCTCAGCAGCCGGAAGATCGGACCGATGATCGTGTTCACCACGGAGAACAGCACGGCAACCCAGAGCAACCACACGACGCCGCCGTGCAAGTGGATCCCAGGCACGAGCTCGGCAACGAGGCCGATCACGACGGCCAGCACCACCAGGCGTAGCGCCAGCCGCATCAGCATGGAGGCATCCCATCGGCGCCGGGTCGGCGTCGGCTCACACTTCCGGGATGAGTTCGGCCCATGCCTGGGATCCTGACTCGGCTACGGCAGGAAGTACATCGGGTTCGGGATCTTGAACCGCCGGTTGGCGAAGCCGCCCCGCAGGTCGGAGAACTGGTCACCGAAGTTCGCGACGATGCGGTAGCCGAGCGACTGGATGTGCTTGCGGGTCAGCGACTTGTACTGCGTCGTCGTGCAGCTCGGCGAACAGGACGACAACCAGGGGTCGGAGTTGTCCTTGAGGAACAGGTGCCCGGCCGGAACCTTCGGGTAGCCCACCTTGCGCAGGTTCGTCACCGTTCCGCTCGTCTGAGTGCTGGGACGGCCAGTGAGGAAGAAGATCGTGTATCCCTCGGACTTCGCCGTCTTGACCAGATGCGGCATCCCGAACACGGCGGGGAACGCGGCCGCGTTCACGAAGTCGGCGTTGGTGGTCGGGTCGTACACGAAGTTGCTGTAGATCTCGTAGTTGTAGGTGTTCAGCGTCGTGTCGTCGATGTCGAGCACGATCGCCTTCTTGGGCTGGCCAGCCTTGCTGCGGTGCGCGAGGTAGTGCGCCGCTCGGCCCTCGATCCGGTGCATCTGCTTCGCGTACGCGCCGGTGGGTGACGGCACGTGCAGCGTGGTCTTGCCGTCTACCGGGTCGGGCGTCGATGTGGGGGTGTCGCCGTAGTACGCCTTGATCGCTGTCTCGACCTGGTCGAGGTTCTGGATCTGGTTGGCGTTGGTCGGCGCTGCCGGAGGCGGCGGGACGGCTCGATCGGCTGCCTGATGCCCCGCCGGGCTCGCCGATCCCACTGACACGACGCCCAGCACCGCCAGGGCGGCGACGGCCAGGAGTACGACGGCGTACCAGGTTCGGGACCTGAGCACGGACGACAGAGAGGTCATGGGACACCCTTCCGGTCATAGAGGTGGATATGCCACCTTCTCCCACAAACCGTCCTCGAGACAACTCGCAGGATGTCGGCGCAACCCGTCGCGGGGCGTGACAATGGGGGCGTGCCCGCTCCCGATGACCGCGCGGCGCTGGGAGAGCCGGCGCCCCCGCTGCTGTCGACGCACGGGCTGGTGGCCGAGTACGGCACGCGGCGGGCCCTGGCGGGCGTCGACCTCGACGTACGGGCCGGCGAGTTCGTGGCACTGGCCGGCGAAAACGGAGCCGGGAAGTCGACCCTGGTCCGATGCCTGGCGGGTGACCTCGCGCCGACAGCCGGCGAGATCCTGCTCGACGGCGAGCGGATCCGGGTCGGGCCTGGCGCGGTCGCGCGTCGCGGGGTCGCCGTCGTCTGGCAGGACCTGGCGCTCTGCGACAACCTCGACGTGGCGAGCAACCTGCTCCTCGGGCAGGAACGGCGCCGGGCGCTGCTTTCGGACGCCAAGTTCCACACCACCGCGCGAAGGCTGCTGTCGTCGCTCGACATCCCCATCGCCGACACCACGCAGCCGGTCTCCTCGCTCTCAGGTGGTCAACGCCAGCTCCTCGCCGTCGCGCGCGCGATGCGGGACAGTCCGCGGCTGCTCATCCTGGATGAGCCCACAGCGTCGCTCGGGGTCTTCGAGACCCAGCAGGTCGAGCGGCTGTGCCGTCGGCTCAGCGACGAAGGCACCACGATCCTGCTGGTCTCGCACGACATCGAGCAGATGTTCCGGCTGGCGGATCGCATTGCCGTGCTGCGCCAGGGTCAGGTCGTGGCCGACGTGCCGACGGCTACCGGTTACCCCGACGAGGTCGTCGCCTTCATGTCAGGGCAGCCGGTCGACTCCTCGCCGCGCCGACAGCTCGACCGGCTGCACAGCCTGGTCGGCCAGCTCACGCACGTCGACCCGTCCTCCAGCCTTGCGGTCATCCTGTCCGCGCTCGGCACCGCCCTGGCCGCGGACCGGCTCTGTATCCACCTGATCGACTCCGGGCGGCTGCGCCTGACCTCAGCAGTCGGCCTGCCCGAGGATCTGCTCTCCGCGTGGTTGGAGCTGCCCGGCGGAAGCTCCGGCGGCCCGGCCGGCGCGGCTGCATCGACGGGGTCGACCGTGATCGACCCGGACGTGCGCACGGCGCCGACCTGGTCGGACTACCGGGGGATCGCCGAGCGCGCCGGCATCCGCAGCTCATGGGCGGTCCCGGTGACCGCCAGCGGCGGACTGCTGGGCGTCATCACCGTGTTCCGGCGCAACCGAGGGACACCGCACCGCGACGAGCTCGACCTCGTGACGCTGTACGCCGGCTACGCCGCGAGTGCCGCCGAGCACGACCGGCTGCTCGGCGAGGTGACGGCACGCAACAAGGTGCTGGAGACGATCCGGATCGTGCTCGAACAGCTGGCAGGCAGCGTGCCCCTCGCCGAAGGGCTCGACGTGGCGATCGCCACGCTGCGGGAAGGGTTGGGCGCCCACGAGGTCGGCCTGCTGGGCTGGAACCCCGTCGACGGCCCTCACTCGCGCGGCTGGTCTGGGGTCGACGGTGTAGCGCTGAGCGAGGACTCGCCGATGCTCGACGCCCTGCCGACGGTCCTCGGCAACATCACCGACGGCCCCGTGACGACAACGGTCGTCGCTGGGTACCAGATCCTCGCGGCGCAGGTTCCCGCACCTGACGGACAGCTCGCGCTGCTCGCGTCCTGGCCCGCTCATTCCGACGGCGCCTCGGCCGGGCCGAGCGTGGACGCGGCCGCTCTGCTCGAGGATGCTGCCCGGTCGGTGCAGCTCGCGCTCGAGCGGGACACCTCCGAGCGGGCGCACCGGGAGGCCACCGCGCTGCGACGCTCGCAAGAACTGCAGCGCGAGTTCCTGTCACGGTTGAGCCACGAGCTGCGGACACCGCTGACCGCCATCCACGGGTACGCCGACAGCCTGCTGCAGACCGATGTGACCTGGGACGCCGACTCCCAGACGCGCTTCCTGACCCGGATCACGACCGAATCGGCCCGGCTCGGACGGCTGGTCGGCGACCTGCTGGACCTGTCGGCCATCGAGTCCAGCATCCTGCGACTGCACCGTGACTGGTGCGACGTCGCGCTCATCGTCGACGCCGCCCGCGCCTGCCTGCCGATGAGATCCCTCGACCAGGTGCACGTCGACTGCGAGCGGCTTCCCGCGGTCTGGGCCGATCACGACCGTCTCGAGCAGGTGCTCGTGAACCTGATGGACAACGCGGTCCGCCACAACCCGCCCGGTACGACGGTGCACGTCCGAGTTCGGCCGGCGGACGCGGCGACGGTCACCATCACGGTCGCCGACGACGGCCTCGGTCTTCCGGCAGAGATGGGCGACGCGCTCGAGCGACCGCCTCAGCAGCGCAACCCGACGGCGGGGGCTGGCCTCGGCCTCTCGATCGCTCGCGCCATCGTGGCTGCGCACGGCGGCACCCTCCGGCTGGAGCGCCCGCCACGCGGAACGATCTGGCGCATCGACCTCCCGGTGGCGGCCGCCGGCAGCGGCGTCGACCGGGAACCGGTCGCGATGGCAGCCACCGATGACTGATCGGACCCGAGTCCTGCTGGTCGAAGACGACCCGAACATCGTGGACCTGATCAGGTCGAACCTCGCCGTGCGGGGGTTCGACACGATGGTGTCGACCGACGGCGCGCGTGCCATGCACCTGCTCGAGAGCGGCCAGCCGGACGTGGTGCTGCTCGACCTGATGCTGCCCGGCGTCGACGGCATGGAGCTGTGCCGGGAGATCCGCGAACGCTCGTCGGTGGGCATCATCGTGGTGTCGGCGCGACGCGGGGAGCGTGACAAGATCAGCGCTCTCAACGTCGGCGCGGACGACTACATGACCAAGCCCTTCAGCATCGAGGAACTGCTGGCTCGCATCACCGCGACGCTGCGCCGCACCCGCCAGGTGGCAAGCGCTGAGCCAGCCCCGACGACGGTCACCGTCGGTGACATCGCGATCGACCTGGCCGGTCGGAGGGTCACCCGCAAGGGAGCCGACGTCCACCTCACGCCGACCGAGTTCGCGCTGCTCCGGGAGCTGGCCGTCGACCGCGGCAAGCTGCTCAGTCACGCCGACCTGCTCCGCCGGGTCTGGGGAGCCGGCTACCAGACCGAGACCGAGTACGTCCGCGTGTACATCCGGCGGTTGCGGGCCAAACTGGAGGTCGATGGAGCCGACCCACTCATCATCACCCAGCCACGTGCGGGCTACCGACTCGCTGCCGATTGACGTACTGTTATCAGACCGAAACATTGTTAACACTTTGTTTCTGCCGAGCCGCGGATGTTCACAGGGTGTTCACGCGGATCGGCCGTATGGTCCGGACGACTGCACGAACGCTGTCCGGAACGCGAGGCCCACCAGCCACGCGGGTTGGCCAGCCCGGCCCAGGAGGAAAACCTTGCCTTTGACCAACAAGCGCGCGATTGCCGCGGCGCTTCTCGGCGTCGGGCTTGTCGCCACGGCGTGCGGGAGCAGCTCGTCGGGCGGTACGCCATCGAGCGGCAGCACGCCGTCCAGCGGCTCGTCGTCGTCGGCATCCGTGCCCGACGTCAGCGCCACCTCGTTCACCACCGACTTCTCACAGATGGCTGCGCTGAAGTCAGTGGCAGCCAACGGCAAGGGCAGCATCGGCGTGCTCCTGCCCGACACGGTCACCTCAGCGCGGTACGTGGAGTTCGACGCACCTCTGCTGACCAAGGCATTCACGACCGCCGGTCTCACCTCCGCGCAGTTCACCGTCAAGAACGCACACGGTGACAACGCCACGCAGTTCGGACAGGCGCAGGCCGACATCACCAACGGTGCGTCCGTCCTCATCGTCGACCCGTTCAGCACGGGCGTCGGGGCCAGGATCGAGAAGTACGGCCAGCAGCACGGTGTGGCCGTCATCGACTACGACCGGCTCACCCTCGGTGGCGCCCGCACGTACTACATCAGTTTCAACAACGTCGCGGTGGGCAAGCTCATCGGCAACGGGTTCGCTGCCTGCGTCAAGGCCTGGCACGTCTCGAGCCCGAAGTTCATCGAGATGAAGGGCGACCCGACCGACAACAACGCGACGCTGTTCGCGCAGGGTTACAACTCGGTCATCAAGGCCCACGGATCTGCGTGGACGAAGGTTGCGGAGCCCCCGGGCACCTGGGACCCGCCGACCGCCCTTCGTGAGTTCACCCAGGCACTGACGGCCAACCCCTCGGCAAACTCGGCGATCATCCCGAACGACGAGAACGCTGCGCCGATCATCAGCTACCTGAAGAACCACGGCCACAAGGCGAAGACCTTCCCGATCACGGGTCAGGACGCGACGCTGGTTGGTCTGCAGAACATCCTGAACGGTTACCAGTGCGGTACGGCGTACAAGCCGATCTACCTCGAGGCGCAGGCCGCCGCGGCAGTCGCGCTGTACGTCCGGGACAAGCAGACGCCCCCGGCCGACCTGGTGAACGGCACGACCGAGGACACCCAGGAGAACAAGGCAGTGCCGTCGGTGCTGCTGACGCCTGAGTGGGTCACCCCGGCCAACATGGCGTCGACCGTCGTCAAGGACGGCGCCGTCCCGGCCAAGCAGATCTGTACCTCGGCGTACGCCAAGGAGTGCAAGGCAGCAGGGATCAGTTAATACTGATGCCCATGGATAACGGCGCGGGAGCCCGGTCTACGGACCGGGCTCCCGTCACGCCCCAGACGAACGGCGATCGTGGTACTCCGCTGCTGCGGCTGTCGGGGATCGGAAAGAACTTCGGGGCCGTCCAGGCCTTGCGTGACGTGGATTTGGAGATCTATCCCGGTGAGGTGCTCGCTCTCGTAGGCGACAACGGCGCCGGCAAATCGACGATGATCAAGACCATCTCGGGGATCTGGTCGCCGGACAGCGGGCACGTCTTCTGGGAGGGCAAAGAGGTTCACGTCCGGAACCCGCGAGACGCGGCCGCGCTGGGCATCGCGACCATGTACCAGGACCTCGCGCTGGCGGACAACCTCGACATCGTCCAGAACATGTTTCTCGGACGTGAGATGCTCCACGCCGGTCTGCTCGACGAGACGGCGATGGAACGTCACGCCAAGAAGACCCTGTCCGACCTGTCCGTGACCACGGTGAGGTCGATTCGTCAGCCGGTGGGTTCGCTGTCCGGTGGTCAGCGACAGGCGGTCGCCGTGGCTCGCGCCGTGCTCGAGGACGCCAAGCTGGTCATCATGGACGAGCCCACAGCGGCCCTCGGTGTCTCGCAGACGGCCATGGTCCTCAACCTGGTCAAGACCTTGAGCGAGCGCGGCGTCTCCGTCCTGCTGATCTCCCACAACCTGGTCGATGTCTTCCAGGTGGCCAATCGCGTGGCCGCGCTGTACCTGGGGCACGTCGCGGGTACTTATCCGGTGTCCGAGTTGGACACCCAGCGAGCTGTTGAGCTCATCACCACCGGCGCACTGGCCGGATCGTCTGCCTCCGCCGGAAGGGACTGACCTCCATGTCTACGTCGCCACAGGACGCCGCAGTCGCCGGCGAGCCGACGCCGGACGCCGGTGGTGGCGTGGATGCTCAGGACCTCGACTCGACGTCCGACTCCACGAAGCTCGCCAGCGATGCCATGGTCGCCGACACGTTCGGTGAGTACATCTCCGCGCAATGGGTGAAGATCCGGGGCGGCGAGAGCGGGGTTCTGCCGGTCATCTTCGGGCTCGTCGTCATCGTCATCATCTTCCAGAGCAAGAACGGGAAGTTCCTCTCCGGTCTGAACCTGGTCAACCTCCTCGACCAGGGCGCCTTCATCATCATGCTGGGCATGGCGGAGGTATTCGTCCTGCTGTTGGGCGAGATCGACCTGTCGGCCGGGTTCAACATGGCAGTCGGCGCGATCATCACCGCCGAGCTCGCGGCGCCGCCTCACAACGTCACGTGGTCGCTCGCCATTCTGGCCGGAGTCGCGTCGTGCGTGGTGATCAGCACGGTCGTCGGTCTGCTCGTCACGCGGCTGAGATTGCCGTCGTTCATCGTCACACTGGGTTTCTTCCTGGGGTTGCAGGGCGTGATCCTGTCGCTGTTCAGCCATGACTCACACGCCAGCGGCGGCAACATCAACATCAGCAACCCTGTCCTCAACGACGTGGTGAACGGCAACCTCACGCCCACCGCGGGCTGGATCGTCATGGCCGCCGCGGTCGTGGGGTTCGCGGGCCTGAACCTGTATCGCGACCAGCGCCGGCGGCGCAGCGGTCTGGTGACGCCGCCGTTCGCACTCACACTGGTGAAGATCGCGGGCGTGGCCGTCGCCGGTGTGGTCGTGGTGCTCGTATGCAACCGCAACCGCGGCGGTTTCCTCATCAGCATCAAGGGCGTCCCCTGGGTAGTGCCGATCGTGCTCGTCGTGCTGATGGGGTACACGTTCCTGTTGAACCGCACTCGCTTCGGCCGCTACTTGTACGCGATCGGCGGCAACGCTGAGGCGGCGCGCCGGGCGGGTATCAGTCTCAACCGGATCCGGCTCACCGCCTTCATGCTCACGGGGGTGACCGCCGGCATCGCCGGTGTGCTGTACGAGTCCTACCTGGGGTCGATCTCCCAGAACGTCGACGGTGGCACCCAGGTGCTGTACGCCGTCGCCGCCGCCGTGATCGGTGGCGCCAGCTTGTTCGGCGGTCGGGGCAAGATGATCCACGCTGTCCTGGGCGGCGTGATCATCGCGGCGATCGCGAACGGGATGAACCTGATC
Organism: Mycobacteriales bacterium; assembly: GCA_036267755.1. GTDB lineage: Bacteria > Actinomycetota > Actinomycetes > JAFAQI01 > JAFAQI01 > DATAVK01. Next base: position 40,144 of record DATAVK010000117.1, on the reverse strand, counting down.
AACCTGAGCGCCGCTGCGACGTTCATGGTGAACGGACTCGTGTTGCTCGCTGCCGTCACCGTCGACGCCGTCGGTCGGCGGGGCCGCGCCGCTACCTGACCGGGAGCTAGCCGAGGCCGATCTCGTAGTAGTCCTCGGTGGTACGACGCTCGAAACCGACCGAGGTGTACAGGCCGAGGGCTCGCTCGTTGATGGTCGAGACCTCGAGGGTCACCCGGTGCGTGCTGTCCCGGCTGCGAAGGTCGTGACCGACCCGGCCGAGGACGTCGCGCCCGATCCCCTGACCCTGCAGCCGAGGGTCGACCGCGAGGCCGTAGATCCCGGTCACGCCATCGTCCGAGTTGAGCCGCAGCGCGCCGACGACGGCCCCGCTTCGTTCGACGACCAGCTGCTGGTCGGAGGTGTCGTCCAGAGTGATGGGCGTGCTGTCCCGGGGCTCATCGAAGGCCTCCGACAGGATCCGGCCGATCTCGTCGACATCGGCTGGCGTGGCCGTCCGTACGCGGATGTCGGAGTGGAGCGGTCGGCCGCTCGGGGTGCCGACCAGCTCCATGTGGTGCTCGGAATGCTCGAGGACGGCGCCCTGTGACAGGGCGAATCCGGCTCCCGCGGGAGTCGAGCGCGGAACCACGATGAGCGCACTCTGGCCGCCGCGGTCGCGCGTCAGGCGTCGAGCGCCCGTGAGCAGCGCGGTCCCGACTCCGGCGCGACGGGCGGTCGGGTCGACCATGCCGGCGAACTCCGGCTTCGACCCGCCGAACTGGTAGATGCCGAGGAATCCCAGCAGGTTGTCGTCGTCCCACCACAGCAGGTCGTCGACCCGATTGCCGGAGCGAGAGCGCAGGACACTCCACTCCAGCTTGAGCCGACCTCCGTCGTGCGCGACGACCCGTTGTTCCAGATCGGCAATCGCTGCGAGATCGTGGTCGGCCAACCCGGCCGCTGCGGTGAGCACGCCCCTATCGTCGCGTCCGGCGCAACCGGTTTGGTCAGCCGCGACCCGGCATGTCAGTCCAGGACGCGGATCGGTGCGCCGGAGAGGAAGGCCACGATGTCCTCGACGACGGCGGGGAAGAAGTTCTCCGTGTAGTTGCGCTGCGTCACGTAGCCGAGATGTGGGGTTGCCACGACGGTCGGAAGCGTTCGGAAGGGATCGTCGAATGGCAGCGGCTCGACGTCGAAGACATCCACCCCGGCGCCGGCGATCGAGCCGGTGCGCAGCGCGTCCAGCAGTGCCGCACGGTCGACGATGGCCGCCCGCGAGGTATTGATCAGCACCGCGGTCGGCTTCATGAGGGCGAGCTCGGCCGCTCCGATCAACCCTCGGCTGCGATCGCCGAGCGCGAGGTGGATCGACACGACGTCGCTGGTGCGGAGCAGGTCCGGCAGGCCCCCCGCCAGTTGGACACCGACCTCCGCGCAACGGGCCGCCGTGAGGTTCGGGCTCCAGGCGGTCACGTCCATGCCGAACGCGAGGCCGATGGTCGCGACGGCCGACCCGATCCTCCCCAGACCCACGACCCCCAGCCGGCGGCCGGCCAGGTCCATCCCGACCGTGGACTGCCACGGGCCGCCTCGACGCAGCGACGTAGCCTCGTCGACCACATGCCGGGCAACGGCGAGCACCAACGCCCAGGTCAGTTCGGCGGTCGGGGCCGATGCGCCGGGTGTCCCGCACACCACCACGCCACGTTCGGTGGCCATCGTGACGTCGATGGCGGCGTTCCGCATCCCGGTCGTGACGATCAGCCGCAGGTCCGGCAGCTGCGCGATGATCTCGCCGGTGAGCGGCGTTCGCTCGCGCATCGCGACGATGATCTGGTGGCCGCGGAGCCGCTCCACCAGCGCGGAGGGGTCCGCAAGATGGTCGCGTACGACGGTCACGTCCACCTGGCCGGCCAACGGCGACCAGTCGGCCGAGCCGAGTGCCACGCCTTGATAGTCGTCGAGGACGATGCATCGCAGGCTCATGTCAGCCTCCTTCACTGCTCTGATCGTCTCCTGGCGAGACCCGGCCCGACTCTGCGAGGGTGGTCACGTGGAGCTGACACCGATCGGATGGGTTCACTCATCGCGCACCGAAGCCATCGACGACGGGTGGGACGGCGTCGCGTCGACGATCACGCTCGACCCCGATCGGTTCACCGCTGACGCACTGCGGGGGCTGAGCGATTTCTCGCATGTCGAGGTGCTCTTCTGCTTCGACCGGGTCGATCCGGCGGCCGTGGAGACGGCTGCCCGGCATCCGCGCGGCAACCACGACTGGCCGGAGGTAGGGATCTTCGCCCAGCGTGGAAAGGACCGCCCGAACCGGCTCGGAGTCACCGTCTGCCGGGTGCTCGCGGTCGACGGTGTCACGCTCAGCGTCCAGGGGCTGGACGCTATCGACGGGACGCCGGTGCTCGACATCAAGCCCTACCTGTCGGAGTTCGGGCCTCGCGGCCCGGTCCGGCAGCCGGCCTGGTCGCACGAGCTGATGGCGCAGTACTGGTAGCCCGCGGACTGGCCCGCTTGACCCGTCCCGGATGATCGATACATGGCCGCTGCGCCGCGCGTCCAGGTACGCCGGATCTACGACGATCCGGCCAAGAGCGACGGCACCCGGGTACTGGTCGACCGGGTGTGGCCACGCGGGATGTCGCGGGAGACCGCGCACATCGACGAGTGGCGCCGCGATATCGCGCCGTCCACGGAGCTGCGCAAGTGGTACGGCCACGATCACGAACGGTTCGAGGAGTTCACCCGCCGCTACCTCGTGGAACTGCAGGAACCCGAGCGGATGGCCGCGCTGACCGACCTTCGCAGCCTGGCGCGGCGTGGACCGGTCACCCTGCTCACGGCGACCAAGGAGCCCGAGTTCTCGCAGGCGGCGGTCCTGGTGAACCTGGTCGCCTCCGGTCGGACCCGCAAGCTGGCGTGACCGACGGGGTCAGCCGACGACGATCGTCCACGCCGCGAACGCCGTCGCGGAGGTGTCCGGGGACGCGGTCAGGCCGCCGGCCGGCCCGGCTACCGCCGGCCCGGCGTCGGAGGCCAGCGACGAGATCCGTCCTCCGTTCACGCCGTACGCCGTCGAACGAACCGTCTGGCCTGCTGGCGGGATCCACGTCGAGACCGACGATGACTTGCACGACCAGTACGACACCGCGATGTCGCCGGTCGCAGGCACCGACGTCGACGGCGTCGCGTACGAGGTCGCAGTGATCGAGGTGGCCCGCTTGGAGTAGGCCACCACGGGGTTCGTGAGGTTGGTGCCGGAGTAGGCCAGCAGCTGGACGCTGCCGCGATAGACCGAGGGGAAGCTCACCTTCACCGCCGACCCATGATCGGTGCTCGTCGCCACGCGCTCCCACAGCGTTGACGTGATCGAGGACGTGCTCGCCGTGTCGACCTGGGTCCAGCCGGCCGGAGCGGTGAGCGCGCTGCCGGCCGCGCCGGTTGCCAGCAGCAGCATGCCATTCCCCGCCGACACCGAGCTCGGGACGGTGACGGTCTCGGAGGTCGCGTTCCCCGTGGTCGAGGCGGCGGCGACAAACGCCACCTGCGGCAACGCCACCGTGACGGTGTTCGTGACGCTCGCCGTCGTCCCGGCGGCATTCGTCACCGTGAGCGTGACCTGGTTCGTACCCGGGCCGCTGAAGGTGTGGCTGGGCTTTGCGCCGGTCGCGGTCGAGCCATCCCCGAAGTCCCAGGCGTACGACGTGATGCTGGATCCTGGTGCCGACGAGCCGGACGCGTCGAAGGAGCAGGTCAGCCCGGGGCAACTCTCGGTGAACGACGCCGTCGGGGGCTGCGGCGGCGGAGGCGGCCCGGGGACCTGGTTGACGTAGGGGTCGTGACCGGCGCTGGTCATGCCCGCCACCGTCAACGGCGACGCCGACATCTGGTACTGACAGTTGCCACCGGAGTTGTCCCACTTCGCCACGGCCTTGATGTCCGGGAACTGCGTCTCGAGCGTCTGTGGGATCGCGCCGTACCAGGCGCCTTGGGCGTCGGGGTTGCCGTTGTCGTAGACCGCGCCGTACTCGGCGATCATCTCGGGCTTGCTGGTGTCGATCCCCACGGCGGCCGCGGCGCCGTCGTGCAGCCACTGGTACTCCGGGGCCGCCGTGCCCGCGAACGTCCCCCGCAGCACGTTGCGCGTGGCGCTGCAGGCGGTCGTGGAATAGGCCTCCCACGCGATCCAGTCCACGTCGTCGTTGCCGGGGTAGAAACTCCCGTAGGTCGGGAAGTTGGGATACCAGCCGGTCATGACCCAGACCCAGACGGCGTTGGTCGCGCCGTTGGCGATGAACAGGTCGTGAACGTGCCGCCAGGCGGCGACGTACTGCGCCGGAGTGCCGCGTGAGGCCTTGCTCACCACGTCCGGCTCGTGCGAGAAGGTGACAAAGACCGGGGCGTGGAGCGACGCCACGCCCTGGGCCTGTCGGATCAGGCCGGTGTCCTCCTGGCCGGACGCGATGCTCTGGTAGCTATACGGCCCGGACTCGATGTTGACGTGCAACAGGTGACCGCTCGCCACCTCGCTCACCTCACCCGGAGTGGGCAGGGTGTCGCCCACGGTGTGAAAGTGATAGGTCAGGTCGAAGCTGCGTCCGACGGTCGACTCATCGGCAGCCAGGACACTCGACGAGCCGCCGGGCGTCGAGATGCCCCACAGCACTCCGCAGGCCGGCACGGCGAGTGGGAGCAGGGTGCCGCAGTCGGCTCCGTGAGCGGGTGAGGCGGCCGCCACCAGGCCGCCGAGCGGCAGGAGCGCCGCGAACAGACCACCGATCAGGCGCCGAAAAACCATGTCATGAGCCCCCGACTCGACTGCGGCTGAAGACAACACCGGCACCGTAGTCCTCTGGCGTCCGATCAAGATCGGAAAACGCGCCTTTCGGCGGACGAAAAGTCCATACCGATGGCGTGTCGTCCCTATTGACCCTTCGGGGTTCCGCCACCAAGCCGACCCGCGGCGGGTGCCCGCACCTGGTTGCGGCTTGCGGCCAGATTGGCCTCGGCTCCCGACGCCCGCCCGGCGAACAGGCCGCCGTGGTCGGACACCGTGGCCCGGGTGGTCCTCAGGCGCGGGAACTGCTCTCGGACAGCGGCGTCGACATCGCGCGCTCGATCACGCAACGCCAGCGCGGTCGATGTCCCACCGGACTGCGCCACTGCCTCCCGACGGGCAGCGGCCAGCCGGTCCCCGACCTCGGCGGCGAAGCCGATCAGGAACGCCCGGCGAAAGCCGCGGCCCCGCGTCGACTGCCGCCGCATCGCCGTCGTCGCCTGGAGCAGCAGGCTGGTGTAGAGCAGGTCGACGACTGCAAGGTCCGCCTCGAAACCGATCAGTGTCATTAGCAGCGGTTCGCGGCCTCGATGGCTGATCGCCCTGACGTCGTAGGCAGCGGCCACGGCACCCACCAGCGTGGTCTTGGCGGTCGCGTACGGCGCATCGACGATCAGATTGCGCACCTTCGGCGCGGTCCGGCTCGGGGCAACAGCATCGAGCAGGGCCTCGTCGACGGCGTACTTCGCGATCAGCCGCTCCGCTGCCCGCGCCGCCGCGTCCGCTTCCCCGGGCGGAGTGCTCGGGTGCTCAGCGACCGCGAGCAGCTTGCGCACCCGCATCAGGATGTCGTCGTGGAGCATGCGTGGGCCTCCTTCGCTGCGGACGCTACTGGTCCGATCCGTCAGGACCCGCCGTTGTCCACAGCGCGATGCACTACCTCGCCGCCCTTCATGACGAAGCCGACGGTTTCCAGCACCCGGACGTTCTCGAGCGGATCGCCGTCGACCACGATGAGGTCTGCGAGGTTCCCGGGTGCCACCCGGCCGATCTCGTCCCAGCGCATCAGCTCGGCCGCGTGCAGGGTGGCTGACCGGATCGCCTCGAGTGGCGTCTGACCCCACTGCACCTGGTAGGCGAACTGCCGCGCGTTCCAGCCGTGCGGGTAGATGCCGCTGTCGGTGCCGAACGCGATGTGCACCCCCGCCTTCACCGCCTTGGCAAAGCCTTCGCGTTGGGCGAGCGTGGTCTCGTCGTTCTTGCGCAGCACGTCCGCATCCCAGCCGGCTCTCGCGCCCTGCTCCGCGATGTAGTCGCCGCAGTACACGTCCGCGACGAGATAGGTGCCCGCCGCGACCATGAGCTCGATGCCCTCGTCGTCGATGAGCGATCCGTGTTCGACGGAACGGACGCCGGCGCGCACCGCCCGTTTGATGCCTTCCGCGCCGTGGGCGTGCGCGGCGACGTCGGCGCCGTACAGTGCCGCCTCCTCGACGGCCGCGCGGATCTCCGCCTCGCTGAACTCCGGTGCGCTGGGTACGCCGCCCGCCGACATCACGGCGCCGGTGGCGATCACCTTGACGTGGTCGGCACCGCCGTGGAGGACTCGACGTACCACCCGGCGTACCTCGTCGACCGAGTCCGCGACCCCGGCCCGCAGATCGCGCGGGATCACGGCGTCGACGTCCTGCGCGAGGCCGGTGATGTCGCCGCCGCCACCGGAGCTCGTGACGTACGCACCGGCAACGCGCATCCGGGGGCCGTCGACCCACCCGGCGTTGATCGCGTCGCGCAGCGCGACGTCGACGAACGCCCGGAAGTTCCCGACGTCGCGCACGCTCGTGAAGCCGGCGCGCAAGGTGTCGCGTGCATTGCGGACGCCGGACAGCGCTTCTTGGGCTCCCGTCCGGGTCAGCAGGCCGGCGTAGCTCTCACCGCTGTCGGGCTCGCCGACCAGGTGCGCATGGCAATCCGTGAGGCCGGGGAGCAGCGTGTGGCCCGGTAGGTCGATGTCCGCGACGCCCTCGACCGGCGCGTCCGCGACCGAGACGATCGCGGCCACTTGCTCACCCTCGACGATGACCGCTCGGTCGGGCAGCAGTTCACCGGCGACGACATCAAGCACATGGGCAGGGCGCAGGACGGTACGACGCGGTGACATCGGGCGAGCATCGCACGGCACAACCCGTCACTAGAACGAGCCGCAGTCGTTGAGGTGGTGAGTGAGGCGCCATCAACAGGGGCATGGCGCACGCTGCTCGCAGCGCAGACTGTTCTCAAAGTGAGGGCCCGCCTCGGTCGCCCACGGGGGTAAGCAACCGAGGCGGGCACGTTCACCCTCGCACCAGATCGGCCACCGTGCCTGCCAAACGGCCGTACCTCACCCGTTCGGACGGATTTGTCCAGCCCGAAGGATCACCCGTCGTGGTGTGCCGGGCGTTCGAGCAGCGTCCGGTCCCAACTCCCAGATTCAGCCGCCGCCTCATAGGTGCTCTGGAGAAAGCTAAGCAGCGTGCCGTCCGGATCGGCGGCGTCTCTCACGACCTCGTAGGGCAGCGTGAACTCTGCGAGGTCAGACTGATACGTCCCTTGGGTCGTGGCTGCGGTGCTGAAACCGGAAGGCTCCGGATACACGTAGGAGTAGTAGCAGCCACCACCTGTTGGGCCGGGCCAGTAGCCGGCGCTGCTGACCTCTCGGGAGTACGCCTCGTGCATCACCTGGGGACCGCAGTGCGGTGCCCCGCCGGGATGGAGTGGGGCTTCGCGTCCGGAGTACCTGCTGGTGGCAAGGTCGAGCGCCCCCCAGAACAGATGCACCGGGCTTGTTTTTCCGAGGTAGCGGCTTCGGAAGATCTCGAGGACCCGCTGGGATTCGACCAGCGTGCGCCAGAACCGCTCGACCTGGTCGGCGTCGTAGCTGCTGTGCACGTCGTCGTGCTCGAAAGGGATGGCGTCCGCGATCTCGACAGGCATCGTCCAGATCTTCACAGGGAAGCCGAGATCGTCGAGCAGACCCATGACGCTGCGGTAGAAGACAGCGACTGACTCGGGTCGCAGGGCATGGCTGCGACGGCTGCCGGTTGTGGTGACGATGACGAGCTGATGGTCGAGCAGATCGACGTCGATCTGGAATCCTCGCCCGACACCGTAGGGGATCAGCGAAGTCGTGAGGCCGGTCGCAGTCAGGTAGAACGGCGTGTTCCACCAGTGGCTGATCACGGGCGTAAGGGCCATCCGGATCTTGCCCACGACTTGGGTCCACAGATGGAAGGTCGCCCGGGTGTCTTCCCAGTCGCTCGGTGGCTCCGGCCACGACCCGGCCGAAGCTGCGCTTTCTTGGATCCCAGTGATTCCAGCACCTTATCGATCAGTGCTGGGCGAGCAACGACACCGCCAGCAGTGCCCGGTCATCGTCGTGCGTGCCGGCACCCTGCATGACCTCGAGGACGCGTTCGCAGGTCTGCTCGGGGCTGATCGGACCGCTCACGCTGGTCCGAAGCGCTTCCATGCCGTCTTCGACAGTGCGTTCCCGGGTCTCGACCAGGCCGTCCGTGTAGAGCAACACCGTCGTACCGGGAGCCATCGACACGACGGCCTCGTCGTAGTGCGGCTGACCGACGCCCAGCGGCGGACCGGGATGGACCGAGGCGAAGAACGAGGGGCCGTCGGGCGGGATGACGAGCGGCGGAAGATGCCCGGCGGAGGCAACGGTGAGGGTTGCCGCGACTGGGTCGAGCACAGCGATCGCCGCCGTGGTGATCTGCTCCTGCTCGAGTCGGATCACGGCGGCATCGAGCCGGGTCAGCACCGCCGATGGTGGCAGGTTCGCGACCGCGTACGCCCGGGCCGTGGCACGCAGCTGCCCCATGACGGCAGCCGCCTGGATGCCGCGACCCATCACGTCGCCGATGATCAGCGTCAGCCGGCCGTCGTCCATCGGCAGGACGTCGTACCAGTCGCCGCCAATCAGGGCGCCTTCGCCGGCGGCCAGATAACGCCAGGCCAGCGGGACGCCGGGTACGTCGGGGATCTGCTGCGGAAGCAGGCTGTGCTGCAGTGTCAATGCGGTCTCGCGTTGCCGGGCGAACTGCCGTGCGTTGACGACCGCGACCGCGGCGCGGGCGGCGAGGTCCTCGATGAGGTCGATCTCCTCGTCGGTGAACCGGCGGTCGGACGTCCGGGCCAGGCCGACCGCGCCAACCACCTGGCCTCGGATGCTCAGGGACGCCACGATGCCGGACTTCGGGTCGACCTTCGCGGCCAGACCCATGTCGGGAACGTGGCGCATGAGTCGTTCGCGCAGGTGCGGGGGGATCCGGTCGAAGCGGGATGGTCGGCCGCTGGCCAACGCCATTCCGAACGGCCCGGCCGGGTCGATCTTCACCCGGGAAGACGCGAACACCGGACCGAACGCTGCAGACAGTGCGGGGTCGCGGTGGGTGAAGGTCATCGGGCGGACCGAGCCGTCGTCCTCCATCAGGTAGACCACGACCCAATCGGCGAGGCCGGGCACGAGCAGCGAGGTGAGGTTCCGCAGCGTGTCGGCCTGGTCGAGGGACGACGTGAGACGTTGCGTCGCATGCGAGAGGAAGGTCGTTCGCTCGACCACCCGGTGCTCCCGCTCCCGTAGTTGGGCACGATCGAGAGCGGTGGCGGCCTGCGCGGCGAGCGCCTCGACGAACTGCCGGTCGTCGGCATCGAACAGCCGCGAGTGGTCGAAGGACAGCCGGAGCGCCGCGAGCATGCGGCCTCCAGCGCTGAGCGGTACGGCGCAGACCGCGACCGATTCCGGCTCGAACTCGGCCAGGTCCGGATACTGTTGCCGGCTCTCGGGAGTCTCGATCCAGATCGGTTGTCCGGTCTGCAGCACCTGGGCAGCGGGCAAGGTCGTGCCGAGTCGTTGGGTGCGGAGCCGGCGCAGGAAGCCCGCTGGGTATCCGTGCGAGCCCGCCACATCGAGGTGGCCCTCGGCGCTGGTGACGACGACCGCTCCGCCGTACGCTCCGAGCGCCTCGGCGCTCTCCCTGGCGATCACTGTCGCGACCTCACCCGGCGTCACCGGCTGCGCGAGGGCCGAGGTGGCGGACTGCAATCGGGCCGAGCGCTCGGCGGACTGCTGCGCGTCGGTCACCACTTGCAGGGTGTCGAGCAGGTACTCCTCGAAGGTCGGAGTCCGCGGCCGTGGCTGGCCGGCGACCTCGGCCCGCAGCTGGGTGACGAGGCTGGTCACGTACCACCGCCGGAACGCGCGGTGTTGCGGCGGTGTCGCGATGGTGAGCAGACGTGCCGCTCGGGCATAGGTATCGATCTCGTCCAACGTCGCGAGGTACCGCTCTCCCGCGTCCGACGTATTGGGTGCGAGTGCCAGCGTGAGCTGGGTCCGCTCCTTGCCGGCCGCCGCGGCGGCGGCAGCCTGCCGCTTGATGGCCTGCCGGACGTCGGTGAACCAGACCGTGCTCTGGGTGTCCGCGATCAGCTCGGCGAGCCGCTGCGGAAGGTGCGCCGACGCGCCGGACGCCGCGCCGCCGGACGCGAGCGCGAACTCACGCACCAGGCTGTCGACGTGCCGCTTGGCGTCGAGCAGCAGCCTGGTCGGCACGTCTTCGAGTGTCACCACGATGCGGTCGTCGACCAGCTGCGCGTCGTCCGGCCAGTCGGCCAGCATCGCGTCGATGTCGGCGTCGGACATCAGTCCGGGTGCCTCGGCGGCCGCCACGCTTCGCGGCGTCAGCTCTGCCCAGACCCGCTTCCCTTCCGCGGTCGGTTCGACCCCCCACCGGGTCGACATCGCCGTGACGAGCGCGAGCCCGCGGCCGGTCATGGCGTCCTCGCTGAGCATGGCCATCACCGGCGCGACCGGATTGCCGTCGAAGGTCTCGACCAGCACGGCGCCGTCCCCGGCGGTCAACCGCAGCCATGCCGGTGGCCGGCCGTGCAGGACGGCATTCGTCGCCAGCTCGCTGACGACGATCTCCACGTCAGTCGCGAGCTCTTCGACCTCGGTTCCGGCAAGGCAGTCCCGTACTAGCCGCCGGGCCGCTGGAACGGTGTCGAGGGCGAGCTGGAGGGTCTGCACCACGGGGTCAGTCGTCTTCACCGCTCCTCATCGCCTCGGCAACGACAGTCACTCGTCGAAGGATCCGTCGACCGATGTGTCGACAACCTTGACGTCTATCAGGCGCGCGGCACGCTCGGGCGAATGGCCGTGACACGATCGGCCGTCGGGCCGGCCGTCAGAACAGCCGGTTCGGTGGTCCGTAGGTGAGGCAGATGCCGAGTGCCGTCGCGAGCACGAAAACGGCGATGAGCAGACCGGCCAGCAGCCGCATCCACGGCGGCCGGCGACCGGCCATCGTCGGGGGCATGTACAACGTCGGGAGCAGCGAGTCGCCTCGCAGTTGGACCCAGAACGGGTCGACGACGGCGGTCGGATCAGCGCTGGGCACCTGCCCGAAGTCGGTGGCCGGGGGAGCGTCGAGCGGGCGGACCTGCGTGTCGGACATGACCTCAGCGTCCTCGGATTCGGGGCGACGAGCAAGGTACCGGGTCCGGCGCAGGGTTCGAGAAGACGAGCGCGCCGTCGTCGAGGGTGCCGCGTCGCAGCAGCAACAGATCGCGCAGGTAGTTCTGGTAGACCCGCCACGGCGCCTGGTCTGCCTGTTTCGGGAACAGATGGGCCGATCGCAGGACGTATCCGGAGCTGAGGTTCATGAAGCGTTCGGTCGGCAGGCTGGACCCGGTCCACCGTGGCGTGCACTGCCGCAGGCCGCGAGCGGTCATCTCCCGCAGCAGCCGGCAGACGTAGTCGCTGATCAGGTCGGCGCGCAACGTCCACGAGGCGTTCGTGTAGCCGATGGCGGCGGCGAGATTCGGGATCCCCGAGAACATCATTCCCTTGTAGGCCACCGTCCGCCCCAGGTCGATCTCTGCTCCGTCCACGGCGATCGTCATCCCACCCAGGGCCACCATCGTGAGGCCGGTAGCGGTGACGATGATGTCCGCGTCGAGCTCTTCGCCCGACGTGAGCCGGACGCCCGTCTCGGTGAAGGTCGCCACGGTGGCTGTGATGATCGAGGTGCTGCCGCTCCGGATAGCCGCGAACAGGTCGGCGTCAGGAACCAGGCACAGCCGCTGGTCCCATGGGTCGTAGCGCGGCGAGAAGTCGGTGTCCACGTCGTACCCGGCCGGAAGCTGACCCTCGACGCCCTTGCGGATCAGCCGTTTCATCAGCTCCGGACGCCGGCGGCTGACTTCGTAGCTCACCATCGTCAGAATCACGTGCTTCCACCGGATGATCGGGTAGGCCAGGCGGGCCGGCAGGAAGCGGCGGAGCCGCACCGCGAGGGCGTCACGCGCGGGCTGCGCGACGATGTATCCCGGTGATCGCTGCAGCATCGTGACGTGCGCGGCCCGCCCGGCCATCGCGGGGACGAGGGTAACGGCGGTGGCGCCGCTCCCGATCACGAGGACGCGCTTGCCGTCGTAGTCAAGATCCTCCGGCCAGTGCTGCGGGTGCACGATCGGGCCGGTGAATCGCTCGGTGCCTTCGAACTCCGGCGCGTGGCCTTGGTCGTAGCGGTAGTAGCCGGTGCAGGTGAAGAGGAATCCGCACGAGATCGTCACGACTTCACGGGTGTCGCCTCGTTCGGCGTACACCGTCCAACGGGCGTGGGCGGTCGACCATTCGGCCCGCACGACGCGATGCCGGAAGCGGATGGCCTGGTCGACGCCGTACTCGCGGGCCGTGTCCCGCAGGTAGCTGAGGATCGACGGTCCGTCCGCGATCGACTGCGGGTTCTGCCACGGCCGGAACGAGTAGCCCAACGTGTACATGTCCGAGTCCGACCGCACCCCTGGATACCGGAACAGGTCCCAGGTGCCGCCGGTGGAGTCGCGGGACTCGAGGATCGTGAAGCTGGATCCGGGGCTGTCGCGGATCAGATGGCAGGCGGCGCCGATGCCGGAGAGCCCGGCGCCGACGATGAGGACATCGACGTGATCGGTGTCGGTGGGGGTGCTCATGCGAGGAACTGCTTGACCAGGTCGCGAGCCCGGGTGCGCTCGGTGAAGTGGATGCCGCCCTCCGAAAGTATCTCGAGCTGGGCATCGGGGAGGGCCTCGGCTAACGACGCCGCGACCGACACCGGATGCAGCGGATCGTTCGTCTGGGCGAGGATCAGCACCGGGCACGTTACGCGGGAGAGCAACGCCAGGTCTTCGACCGGTACGGCGCCACGCGCACCACGCGCTGGCGGTCGGGCCGCCAGCCGAGCTGCCTGTGCCTGGGCCATCCGGGGAGCGCCGGCGCGGGCCCGCACCGGCTCGGGGAGCCGCCGCAGCAGCTCGGTCGCGACCGCTTGCACGTCACCGTCCGCGACCAGGTCCGCCAGCAACAGCAGGTCTTCGAGTTCGTGGTCGCTGTGGGCGGAGTCGATGACGCTCGGTGTCAGCAGCACCATGCGGTCGAAGCTCACCAGCCCGTCGATGACTGCGCGCAGCGCCCCGCCGGCGCCCATCGACGCACCGACCGCGCGGGTAGCGCCGTAGGACCGGCAGACTGCCGTCAGGTCCTCCGCCAGCATCCGGTAGTCCCACAACCGGTCGAAGCCGGCTGACGTCCCGTGACCGCGCCAGCTGAACAGCACCCGCTGCCCGGTCACGCCGGCGGCCAGGCCGCCGAGCTCGTGGGAGTCTCCGGCGAGACCGTGCGCGAACACCGTCGTCGGTGATCCTTCGCCGACAGTGCGGATCTCCAGCTCGCTCGTCAGTGCCGCGACGTCCAACGCGGGCTCCGACGTCACGTGCTCGCCTTCGCCGCTGCCCGTTCCCTCCGGGCCTCCCGTCGCTCCTCGTGACGGGCGGCGAGCTGGTCAAGGGCGTCGAGGTGCGCGGCGAGATCGGCTTGTGCTTGTTGGGCTTGTGGCGTACTCACCGTCAGGTCGAGCACCTTCCAGTGCCGCAGCACCGGCATCAGTACCTCGTCGCGGTGGATCCGGATGTCGTAGATGCCGGCATCGGCGATCCGGACGCCCTTGCGGACGAACTCCGGGATGCCGGTGCCCGGCATCTGGAAACCGAGCACCTCGGCGGCGATCGCCTCCATGGTCTGATCGGGGGCGATCTCCAACGCCGCGCGGACCAGATCGCGGTAGAAGACCATGTGCAGATTCTCGTCGGTGGCGATCCGTGCCAGCAACCGTTCCGCGACCGGGTTGCCGCTGTGCCGCCCGGTGTTGCGGTGCGAGATCCGGGTGGCGAGCTCCTGGAAGCTCACGTAGACCAGGGCGCGCAGGGCGTCCTTGTCCTCCGCTGAGTACCCGGTCTCCATGGTCGTCATCCGGTCGCGTTCGAGTGCGTCCGGGTCGACGGATCGGGTGACCAGGAGGTAGTCCCGGATGCACATGGCGTGGCGGCCCTCTTCAGCCGTCCAGCGATGCACCCAGGTGCCCCACGCGCCGTCACGGCCAAAGGCGGTGGCGACCTCGTAGTGGTAGCTGGGGAGGTTGTCCTCCGTCAGCAGGTTGACCTCGAAGGCGGCGCGCACGGCGGGGGACAGGTCCGACTGCTCGACGTCCCACGGTTCGCCGTCGGGTCCGACGAAGTCGCGCCCTTCGCTCCAGGGCACGTAGTCATGGGGCATCCACGCTTGCGCCACCGAGAGGTGTCGGTTCAGGTTGGCTTCGACCGCCGGCTCCATCTCGCGCAGCAGATCGACCGGTTTCAGATACGGCATGCCCGTCAGTGTGTACCGACACCGAGGAACCGCGCTAGCGGTCGTCGCCCGGAACCTCGTCGTTGGCACCTGGGCGGCTGCCTCGGACCACCAGCGCGATCCCGACCACCGCGATGATCGGACCGATCACTGACCACGTCGTGGTGTTGCTCATCGAGCTTCCCGACATGACACCAACGCCCTGCAGGGTGAACAAGACGCCGAGCGCGAACACGACGATCCCAGCGACGAACGGAGCGGGCCGCTTCATGGCACTGCCTTCCCGGCCGACGCGTTGCTCGACGTACGACGGTGAACCACCGCCTACCGAACACCGTAGGCTTAAGGACGGGGACAGCAGGTTGTGGGGACGGTGAGTGTGCCTTCGAACTCGCCGACTGAGCCCGACGGGAAGCCTGTCGGCCGGCGGGTCGTGCTCGGCCTGTTCGGTGTAGGAGCCTTAGGTGTCGTGTTCGGCTCCAAGGTGCAGAACGCGCTGCTGCGGGTGCTGGCGCCGATCGAGAGCCGCGACCCCACCGGCCTCGTCTCGTTGCTGCCGCTCGGCGACACGTTCCGTTATTACTCGGTCACCGGCTCGGTGCCGCAACGGAACGCGGCCACCTACCGACTCACGGTTTCCGGCCTGGTCAAGCGGAGTACGACGTACACCCTGGCGGACCTGCACGCGATGCCGCAGACCCAGCTGGTCCGGGACTTCCAGTGCGTGACGGGGTGGCGGGTCCCTCAGGTGCATTGGAGCGGCGTCCAACTGTCGCACCTACTCGACGCTGCGGGCCCGCTACCGGAAGCGACCGCGTTGCGGCTGATCTCCTTCGACGGCACCGACACTGAGAGCCTGACGCTGGAGCAGGCTCGGCGCTCGGACGTGATCGTCGCGCTGCGGATGCTGGGTGCTCCGGTGACACACGACCATGGCGGCCCGGTCCGGCTGTACGTCGCTCCGATGTATGGCTACAAGTCGTTGAAGTGGTTGTCCGGCATCGAGCTGACCAAGACGGTCATCCCGGGCTTCTGGGAGCACAACGGATACGCGGTCAACGGCTGGGTCGGGCGATCGAACGGACGTGACGATGCCCCCATCACCTGAGGAGCCGTCGAACCTGCCGAGATTCAGCCGTCCGGTGCGCTGGATCCACGGGATCACCGCGCTGCTGATGATTGTCTGCATCATGACCGCCGCGATCCTCTACAACGGGTCGCTGGCTGTCCTCGTAGGTCACCGGTTGATCATCGAGCGGATCCATGTCTGGTGCGGGTTCGCGCTTCCGGTGCCGTTGGTGCTGGGCTTGGCCTCGCGCAGCTACCGGGCTGACCTTCGGCGACTCAACCGCTTCACGCCGCGCGATTGGGAGTGGCTGCGTTCGAAGACCCGCCGGGACGGGCGGATCCGGGTCGGCAAGTTCAACGCCGGCCAGAAGCTCAACGGTGCACTGAGCACCGGCGCAATCGGCGTACTGCTGCTGACCGGCATCGTCATGTACCTGACGAACGTGACCCCACTGTCGTGGCGTAGCGGCGCGACGTTCTTCCACGACTGGTTCTCGCTCGCTCTCGGGCTGCTGGTGCTCGGTCACATCGGCTTCGCGTTGCGCGACCCGGTCTCGCTTCGCTCCCTGCGCACCGGGCGCGTCCCGCTGCGATGGGCGAGACGCGAGCACGCCGCGTGGGTCGAGGAGATGCTGGCGGAGCCGGCAGGCGAGGACAGCTGACCGGTCAGTCGACCGACCAGATGTGCCCGGCCTCGACGAGCGTCCGGAGGTCGGCGGCAGGCATCGGCCTGGCGAGGTAGAAGCCCTGCGCCCGACCGCAGTTCAGCCGCTTGAGGCTAACGAGCTGGTCGTGAGTCTCGACACCTTCGGCGGTGACCTCGAGATCGAGGGCGTCCGCCATGGCCACGATCGCGGCCACGAGTGCCGAGTCGTGAGGGTCGCTACCGAGCCCGTCGACGAAGCCGCGGTCGACCTTCACGGCGTCGACCGGGAACCGCTTGAGGTAGTTGAGCGAGGAATAGCCGGTACCGAAGTCGTCGATGGCCAGCCGCACCCCGAGCGCTTTGAGACCGTCCAACGTCCTCGCGAAGAAGTCGACGTCCTCCATGAACACGCTCTCGGTGAGCTCCAGGCAGAGCTTCGTGGGGTCGACAGCGGTACGACGGATCACGCCGCTGATGAGACCGGCGATGTCGGGCGCCACCATCTGCCGAACCGAGAGGTTGACGGCGACGGACATCGAGGGCTGGAAGCGTCCCCACTCGGCGAGCTCCAAGCAGGCTTGCTCCAGCACCCAGGCACCGATCTCGATGATGAGGTTGGTCTCCTCGGCGACCGGGATGAACTCGACCGGGCTGATCGGACCGTGCTTGGGGTGAGTCCACCGCAGCAGTGCCTCCGCACTGACGATCGCGCCCGTGGTGAGGTCGACGATGGGTTGGTAGTGAACGGCGAACTGGTTGCGCTCGAGGGCATGGCCGAGCGCTGACGCGGTGACCAGACGTCGTTCCGCCTTGGCGCGCAGCGCCTCGTCGTACAACTCGATGCGACCTCGACCCCGGTCCTTGGCCCGGTGCATGGCGGCGTCGGAGTCGCGCAGCAGGCTCTCGGGCGACGCGTTCTCGTCGGCGACGGCGATGCCGACACTGGCCGAGACATTCATCTCCTGACCGCCGATCACGACTCGCTCGGCAAGTGCCTCGAGCACCTGTTCGGCGAGGAGCACGGTCGCGGTGACCGAGTCGGAATCGCACGCGATCACGAACTCGTCCCCACCGAAGCGCGCCACCGTGTCCTCAGGCCGGATCGCGCCCTGGATCCGGTCGGCCGCATGACGAAGCAGGTCGTCGCCCGAGAGGTGACCGAGCGAGTCGTTGATCACCTTGAAGTGGTCGATGTCGACGAAGATCACGCCGAGAACGGAGCCCCGGCGGCGCGAGCTGGCTAACCCCTGCAGCAATCGGTCGCGGAGCAGGGCGCGGTTGGGAAGACCGGTGAGGGTGTCATGCAACGCCTGATGGGAGAGCTCGTCCTCCATCCGCTTGCGCTCGGAGATGTCCTGCAGCTGCACGAAGAAGTACTGCGGCTCACCGTCCTCGTCACGCACCAGGGTGACGTGCGACGAGGCCCACACCACGGACCCGTCCGGTGCGATGTACCGCCGCTCGTCCTGGTACGTGTCGTAGCCGGCGTCGACCCGGCTCAGCACCATCTCGCCCAGCGGAGGCTCGTCCGGATGCGTGAACTCCGACCATCGCCGACCGATCAGCTCCTCCTTCGAGCGTTGCAGCAGCGCGCACAGTGCGGGGTTCACGCGGACCGGCAGACCGTCCAGGTCACCGATGGCGGCGCCAATCGCCGACTGCTCGAAGCCGATCTCGAAGCGGGTCTCCGCAGCCGCCCTGACCTCCTCAGCCTGGACCCGTTCGGTGTTGTCCCGAACCGTCCCGGAGAGCTTGACGACGCGCCCGCCGGCATCGATTTCGGTCACCACGCGGGCATGAACCCAGCGCCACTCCTCGTCGACCCGGTTGATCCGGAACACCAGGTCGAATGCTGTTCCGTGCGCCAGTGCCTCCGTCCATGCCTCGGTGAGAGCTGGCCGATCCTCAGGGTCGACCTTCTCGAGGAAGAAGCTCGTCGATGCGGGCTGAGCGGGGTCGTGACCCAGCATCCGGTGGAGCTCGTCCGACCACACCGTCGCGTCGGCGACGACATCGAACTCGAAGCTTCCGAGCTGCGCGATGTGTTGGGCCTCCGCGAGCCCCCGGCGGCTGGCTTCGAGCGCGCGCTCGGTGGTTCGCCGCTCGGTGATGTCGTGTGCCACCACCGACAGGCCGAACGCGTGGCCGAAATCGTCGGTCGCGGTGGAGGCCGTGATCAGTACGTCGACCAGGCTGCCGTCTTTACGGCGGCGGACCGTCTCGAGACGTTGCGGTGGGCTGCCGGCTACGAGCCGGGCGCGCATGGCGCGTTGCTCGGCGCCCATCTCACCGGGCGCGATGAACTCGATCGACTGGCCGATGACCTCCTCCGCCGCCCATCCGAACACCTGCTCCGCGGCCCGGTTCCAGCTCGTGACCGCTCCGTCCAGCGTCACGCTGAAGATCGGGTCGCCGGAGCCTTCGACGATCGCCGCCAACTGCCGGCGGACCTCGTCGGCCGCCTTCCGCTCGGTGACGTCGACGATGACTACGCCGACCCCGATGACGTCGTCGTCAACGGTGATCGGATACAGACTGCTGGACCAGTGACGCAGCTGCGAGGGGTCCGACGCCGAGGGGCTGCTCGTCTCGAGGTTCAAGATCTGTTGGCCGGTCTCGAGGACGTGCGTGTAGAGCGGGCCCAACTCCTGCCACATCTGGGGAATGACGAGGGGGAGATGTCGACCGAGCTGCTCTGCAACCGGCACGCCTTGGATCGACGCGAGCATCTCGTTCACATGGATGATGCGGAAGTCGCGGTCGACGAACCCGAAACCAATCGGGGCTTTGGACTGCAGCGTCTCGAGCAGCAGCACCCGGTCGCCGGCACCCTGGGCCTGCAGATCGGCCTCGAGTCGTTTGGTCGAGTCGATGTCGGTCGCCGTACCGACCCATCGAAGGACCGATCCGTCGGGCTGTGTTATCGGGAGCCCGCGGCAGGCGTGCCATCGATACTCACCGTCGTGTCTACGGATCCGGTAGTCCACGGCGTACTCGGTCAGGGTCTGCGTGCCCTGCTGCCACGCGGCCATCACGTGAGCCGCATCCTCCGGATGAGTCGCGGACGTCCAGTCCCACTCACCGGCCCACCCGGCGGGATAGCCGAGATACCTGGCGCCGTACGGGTTGAGGTACTCGACGACGCCCTCGTGCGTGGCCATCCAGATGATGTGGGGGATCGACTCTGCGATCAGCCGAACGTCCGCGTCGGTGAGGGGCGACCCCTGCGCTGGGGCAGCTGTCATCAGGGCGTCGGGTGCAGGCGCAACCCTGTCCTGGGGACCACCACGGTCGTGCTCCTGGTGTGATCGGCACGCTGGCCGTGCCCTGGGGCGGGTTCAGGCGCCTATGGGCCGCACGTGCACGCTGGTTTGGACCGCCGGACTGTGATCGTGTCCGCGCCAACGTTATACCCAGTGCGGTGATCCGCCATGACCATTGCGGTCAAATCGGTCAGTGAAGGTGGCTTTGCCAGTCCCGTGGGACACGGTCGCGTGGCCCTGGCACCGTCTGGCTCGCCGGGTGATGCTGCGGATCGGGCAGCGGCGGCCCGTCGTAGTACTCCTCCGTGGCGTAGTTCCAGAACCAGTCCTCTCCGGGTTCGAAGCTGCGGATGATCGGGTGCCCGGACTCCGCGGCATGCGCGCTGGCATGCTGCGACGGCGACGTGTCGCAACACCCGATGTGGCCGCACTGGGTGCAGCGCCTCAGGTGCAGCCACCAGCCGCCGGTGGCGTCGCACTCCACGCATCCAGTGCCGCTGGGCGCGGCCTGCGGGTCGATGCCGGGGATGTCGGTCATGAGGGCGCCTCCTCGGGGGCAAGCGGGATGGTGACCCGGAACCGGGTATCACCCGGGGTGGACTCGACCGTGAGGTCGCCATGGTGCTTCTTCACGACGATCCGGTACGAGATGTCCAGGCCGAGCCCGGTCCCTTCGCCGACGGCCTTGGTGGTGAAGAACGGGTCGAAGATGCGGCCCTTGATGTCATCCGGAACACCGGGGCCGGTGTCCCCGATCTCGACCAGCAGCTGGTCGTCCACCCTGGCGGTGCGGATGGTGAGGGTGCCCTGGCCGCTCATCGCCTGTACCGCGTTGTCGATCAGGTTGGTCCACACCTGGTTGAGCTCAGCGGCGTACACCTGCACCGGTGGAAGCGTTCGGTCGTAGTCCTTGACGACGGTGATCCCGTCGCCGATCTTGCGGTTGAGCATGAGCACCGTGCTGTCGAGCAGCTCGTGGATGTCGACGACCTGGTCGGGCGCGCGATCCATCTGCGAGTACTGGCGGGAGGCGGCGACCAACTTCGAGATCCGGTTCGTGGCGTCCTCGATGTCGTTCATCAGCAGCTCGGTCTCGACGGTGCCGTGGAGCCAGTGCATGACGGCACCGAGGGCATCTGTGGAGACCTTGTCCGCCGCCTGGTCCAGCCAGGCGGAGTCGATGCCGGCCGCCACGAAGGCCGGGGCGAGCTCCCAGCCGTCGTCGATGCCGTGCGCGTCGAGCCAGTCACCAACCTCGTCCTCGTTGTCCGACGCTGTCAGCGGACTCACCGCTTCGGCCGCCGCTACCCGCTCGACGGCCTCACGCTGCAGCGCCGTCAAGGCCTGCAGGGTCGCGGCCTCTTTGTGTCCCGCCGCGATCTTGCCGAGGCTGGCGCGCAGCGTCGCGAGCCGTTCCCGCAGCGAGGACACGCCACGGATGGCAGCCGCGGCCGGGTTGTTCAGCTCGTGGGTCAGGCCGGCCGTCAGCGATCCGAGGGCAAGCAGCCGCTCTCGCTGCCCCACCAGCTGCTGGCTGTTCTGGACTCCGAAGAACAGGCCCTCGAGCAGGTGGACCGCCATCGGGAACCACTCGTTCATCAATTCGGCGAAAACCGCGGCGTCGAGCACGAAGAAGCGAGCCGGTTGGGTCACCCGCAACGAGTTGTTGTACGTCTGGGGCACCCGGTCACCGACGTAGGCCATGAACGCGCCGGCGTACACCCCTCGGTCACTGGTTCGGTTGACCTCGATGTCGTCGGCGCCGACCCGCCGGGACAGCACGACCTCACCGTCGAGCAGGACGTAGAAGCTGACCGCAGGGTCACCCTCGGTGAAGACCGGGCCGACGTCGAGCGACTCCACGTGTCCGCGGGCACACAGCCACTCGAGCTGGTCGGGGGACAGCTTCTCGAACAGGAACAGGGTGCGGAGTTCGTCGATGTCGCAGGGCGCGTCGACTCCGGGGGCCGCCTCGTCGGTGGTCACAGCTTCTCCACGTAGCGGTGGACGAGCATCACGGCCATCGCGCCCTCACCGACGGCGGAGGCGACCCGCTTGGCAGAGTCCGCGCGAGCGTCACCGGCCACGAAGACGCCGGGAACGCTGGTCTCCAGGTGGTAGGGGAGCCGCTCCGGCGTCCAGCCGTCGGGTCGCTCGTCGTCGACGACCAGATCGGGTCCGGCGATCACGAAGCCGTGGTCGTCACGTACGACGACGCCGTCGAGCCAGTCGGTGAGAGGCGCCGCGCCGATGAACACGAACAACCAGTTCGCGTCCACGACCTCCGTCGTACCGGTGTTGTTGTCGCGGAGAGTGAGGTGCTCGAGATGGTCGTCACCGTGGGCCTCGACGACCTCCGTGCAGGTTCGGACATTGATCAGCTCGATCGAGTTGATCTGCTGGATCAGGTAGTAGGACATGGTGTCCTCGAGCGACTTGCCGCGGACCAGGATCGTGACGGCGCAGGCCGCGCGATGGGCCAGGTACACCGCTGCCTGGCCGGCTGAGTTGGCGCCGCCGACGATGTAGATGTGCTGACCGGTGCAGTTCGTCGCTTCGGTGAGCGCGGAGCCGTAGTAGACCCCCCGCCCGGTGAACTCCTCCAGTCCGGGTGCGGTGAGCTTCCGGTACGAGACGCCGGTCGCGAGGATGACGGTGTGCGCGTCGAGGCTGCCGCCGTCGGCGAAACGCACCGTGCGCCCCGCGCCGTTGATCTCGAGACTGGTGACCTCACGGGTGGTGATCAGCTCGGCGCCGAACTTGATCGCCTGCCGCCGGGCCCGTTCCGCCAGCTGAGCGCCTGACACACCGTCCGGGAAGCCGAGGTAGTTCTCGATCCGCGAGCTCTGCCCGGCCTGGCCGCCCGTGGCCGTGCGTTCGATGAGGGCGGTGCGCAACCCCTCGGACGCGCCGTAGACCGCGGCGCCGAGGCCGGCTGGGCCGCCGCCGACCACGATGAGGTCGTAGAAATCCGACGTCGCCGTCGTGACCAGGCCGGTGCTCTGTGCGAGCTCGGTGTCCGTCGGCGCGATCATGGCCTCGCCTTCGGGAGTCACGACCAGGGGCAGCGTGCGGTCGTCCGTATTGGCGGCGCGCAGCATCCGCTCGCCTTCGGGGCTTTCCGAGGTGAACCACTTGTAGGGCACCTGGTTGCGGGCGAGGAACTCGCGGACCTCCGACGACCGCGCTGACCATCGATGGCCGACCACCTTGATCTCGGGCACCGGGTGGTGGTCCTCGGCGGCCCACGACTCGAGCAGCCCGTCGATGACCGGGTAGAGCTTCTCCTCCGGCGGATCCCACGGCTTGAGCAGGTAGTGGTCGAGGTCCACGATGTTGATCGCGTCGATCGCCGCGTCGGTGTCCGCGTAGGCGGTCAGCAGCACCCGCCGGGCACTCGGGTAGACGTCCATCGCCTGCTCGAGGAACTCGATCCCGCTCATCTGGGGCATCCGGTAGTCCGCGAGGATCACGGCGACGCTGTCCCCGCGCAGCTTCATCTCCTTGACCGCGTCGAGAGCCGACTGCCCCGACTCGGCGCGGACGATCCGGTAGTCCTCGCCGTAGTGCCGCCGCAGGTCGCGGGCCACGGCACGCGAGACCCCGGGGTCGTCGTCCACCGTGACGATGGCGGTGGTCCGCCGCTGTGTCGTCGGGTTGCTCATAAGGGCCTCGGACTCGGCGATGGGGCGACGGCCGCCGAACCGGCCGTCGGATGCCAACCCTACCTACGCTGCGCAAGCAGGGGATACTGCCGATGTGAGCGAGGCCGACGCTCCGGCTGCCACCGGGCACACCGCCTGGAACCGCACGTTGCAGACGCCGTTCCGCGCATTCATCCAGACGGAGACCGGCGGCGCGAGCGTGCTCCTCGGCGCGGCGATCGCGGCCCTGATCTGGGTCAATATCGACGCGTCGTCGTACGACCGGCTCTGGCACACCACGCTGTCGATCCGGATCGGTGGCGGCTCGCTCAGCGAGGACCTCCGCAGCTGGGTGAACAGCGGCCTGATGACGTTCTTCTTCTTCGTGGTCGGGCTTGAGGCGCGGCGCGAGGCCGACATCGGGGAGCTGCGCGAGCGTCGACGCGTCGCGCTGCCGTTGCTGGCGGGCGTGGGCGGCATGGTCGTGCCGGTGGCGATCTACCTGGCATTCAACGCGGGCCGGTCCTCGGCGCACGGCTGGGGTACGGCGATGTCCACCGACACGGCGTTTGCGCTGGGGATGCTCGCCATGGTGGGGCCGCGGTTCCCCGACCGGCTGCGGGCGTTCGTGCTGACGGTCGTGGTCGTGGACGACATCGTCGCGCTGGTCGTCATCGCGGCGGCGTACTCCGAATCCGTCGACCTCAAGCCACTGGGCCTCGCGCTGTTTTTCTTCGCCACCGTCCTGGTGGTCCGGGCCCGCGAGGCGCGCAGCGGCATCCTCTACTTCGCTCTCGGCGCCGCGACCTGGGTCGCGATGACGAAGTCCGGCATCGACCCGGTTGTCGTAGGCCTCGCCATGGGGCTGGTGACCTACGCCTATCCCGCGGGTCGCTCCGACCTGGAGCGGGCCAGCGACGACTTCCGGCAGTTCCGGGAGCAGCCCACGCCCGAGCTCGCGCGCCGGGCCAGGGTCGGGATCGAAGCCGCACTATCGCCCAACGAGCGGCTCGCCCAGCTCTGGCATCCGTGGACGAGCTACGTCATCGTCCCCGTGTTCGCGTTCGCCAACGCCGGCATCCCGCTGAACCCCGGCTTCCTGGGACGCGCGTTCAGCTCCCCGATCACGCTCGGCATCGTCATCGGCTACTGCCTGGGCAAACCGATCGGGATCGCGGGTACGGCGTCGCTGGTGACCACCGTGTCCAAGGGGCGGCTCCGACCGCCGGTCGGCTGGGGCTCGGTCATCGGGGCGGGGGCGGTCTCCGGCATCGGGTTCACGGTTTCGCTGCTCATCGCGTCACTGGCGTTCACGGGATCGGATCTGCAGGAGGCCAAGGCGGGCGTGCTTGCGTCGGCGCTCGTCGCCAGTGCCCTCTCGTGGACCGTGTTCCGGGTGATCGAACGGCTCCCGACGCCATTACGAACCCGGGCACTGCTGGGTACGGCGTCAACCATCCGCGACCTGGCCGACCCCGTTGACCCTGACCGGGACCACATCAGAGGAGACCCGGACTCGCTCGTGACGCTGGTCGAGTACGGCGATCTCGAGTGTCCGTACTGCGGCCAGGCCGAGCCGGTCGTCCGGGCTCTGATGGCGAGTCACACCGACATCACCTATGTCTGGCGGCACCTGCCGCTCGACGACGTCCATCCCCATGCCCGGATGGCGGCCGAGGCGACCGAGGCCGCGGCCGAGCAAGGGGCGTTCTGGGAGATGCACGACCTGCTGCTGGCGCACCAGGACGCGTTGCGGTTCTCCGATCTGGTGCGCTACGCCGGCGAGCTGGGCCTGGACGTCCCGACGTTCACGACCGCGATCAAGGAGCGCACCTATAGCGCCCGGGTGCAGAGCGACGTCGACAGCGCGGACCTGTCGGGCGTGACGGGAACCCCGACCTTCTTCATCAACGGCCGCCGTCACTACGGCGCCTTCGACCTGGACACGCTGAGCGCCGCGGTGAAGGTCGCCGGTGCCCGCGCACACATCGTCCGGTGACGGCGTGAACGGCATCGGCGCGGTCCACCACATCGAGCTGTGGGTTCCGGACCTGGAACGGGCGGCCGGCGAATGGGGGTGGCTGCTCACCGAGCTGGGTTACCGGCCGTTCCAGGAATGGGAGACGGGCAGGAGCTGGCGGTTGGCATCGACGTACCTCGTCATCGAAGCGTCGTCCGCGATGTCGGCGGCGGATCACGACCGGCTGCGTCCCGGCCTGAACCACCTCGCCTTCCACGCCGGCGACGAGGAGCGGGTCGACGCGCTGACCGCCAAGGCCGGGCGCCATGGGTGGGCGCTGATGTTCGAGGACCTTCACCCGCATGCCGGCGGGCAGGACCAGTACGCCGCCTATCTCGAGAACGCGGACGGCTTCGAGGTCGAGCTCGTCGCCGACGACTGACCTGTCAGGACGCTCGAGCGTGGCTTTGGGCCGAGCGACCTGACAAGTGTGGCATTACTGAGACGTTACGGGCGCAGCGTGCACTGGGCTCCTCGTCGTCAACCGTGCAGGGGTGGGTCCGGTGACTGGTCGTGGTCGAGTTCGTCTTCCGATGTCCGTGGTGGCAGTTGCCGCAGGCACCGTCTTGTTGGCCGGCTGCGGTGGCGGGTCGGCTTCCGGCGGTGCAGCCGCGGCGCCGCCGAGCGGTGCGCCGTCGGGCACGTCGACTCCGTCCATTGCCGCGTCAGCTGCCGCCCAGAGCAACTCGGGACATCCGGTGAGCGACGCCAGCATCCGGGTGGTCAACCTGTACGCGCCCAAGGGGAAGCCTGGGCCGGCGCTCGACATCTATGACACCCAGCTGACCGGTGCCGCCGCGACGCCGATCCTGACCAACGTCACGTTTGGCACGGCATCGTCGTACGTGCACCCGAGGCTGTTGTCGACCTTCGGGCAGAAGACCGTCGAGCTGTTCGCGCTCCCAGCCGGAGAGAACCCCGCAACGCCGACGGCTAACGACGACTCCAAGGGTGTCGGTGGCCTCATCGACGACGGTTCGAACGCGCGGATCACGATCGTGCTCAGCGCCGATACCGGCTCCGTGCAGATACCCGGCCCGCTCTCGGGCCTCTCAACCTCGGAGCGTGTCGAGAGCGGCGACGACGGCCAGGGCGCCAAGGGTCCGGCTGCCCCGCCGCCGCCCGCGGGCAAAGCCGAGATCCTGGTCGACCAGTCGCTCGTCCCGCAGACCGGCCACTCCGGGATCTATTTGTTGATCGACCACTCGTGCGCGCCGCCGCTGAACGGCGATCCTCAAATCAAGGGACTGCCGTACATCTTCAACGCCGCGACGTCCGCTATCCAGTCGGCGTTCGCGATCTTCCCGACGACCGCTGGGACACATCAGGTGTCGGTGGTCAGCTGGCCGTCGGCGGTCACGCCCACCTGCAAACAGCTGGTCAAGGGACAGAGCCCGATGAGCGTGACCCTCGCTGCCGGCCAGCAGTCGCTGCTGTTCGTCTACGGGTCGTCGCTGACGGCGTTGCATCTGCTGGCCGTCCCGATTCAGCCGTCGGCTGCCTGACCGTCGGGGCAGCGCCGCATCACACGGCGGGCTTGATCACCCAGCGCAGCCCGTCGCCGACCCGCATCGCCTCGGCCGCCCGGTCGAGGTCGGCGAGGCCGACCTGCTCGCTGATCATCCCTTCGAGGTCCAACCGGCCGGCGCGCCACAGCCGGATCGCCCGGTCGATGTCGCGTTCCTGCCGCGCCGATCCGAGGTAGCAGCCGATCAGTTTCTTCTCGTAGAGGTTGTGGACCAGACCGCGGACCTTCACGACCTCGCTCGGGCCGGGTACGCCGACCATCACCGTGGTCCCGCCGTTGCGGGTGAGCTTCATCAGCTGCTCGACTAGCTCGGCGCGGCCGACCGCGTCGAAGGCGTAGTCGACGCCGATCCCGTTCGTCGCCTCACGCGCCACGGCGACCGGGTCCGCGTCCGCTGGGTCGACGACAGCAGTTGCCCCTAGCCGCAGGGCGAGCTCACGCCGTGAGGCGACGGGATCGACACCAATGACGATCGCGGCCCCGGCGATGGCGGCGCCCTGCACGATGCTCATCCCGATCCCGCCGAGCCCGGTGACCATGACCGTGGCTCCCACCTCTACCTGCGCCGTGTTGAACACCGCTCCGAGCCCGGTCTGGACCGCGCAGCCGATCAGCGCAGCGATGTGCAGCGGAATGTCATCCGGCAGTGCGGTGACGGCCGCCACCGGCACCACCGTCTGCTCGGCGAAGCCGGCCACCACCAGGCCGCGCATCAGCTCCTGGCCATCGCGGCTCAGCCGGGTGCCCCCGTCGGAGAGCCGGCCGTTCAGCAGCTTGGTGCCCTCCGCGCACAGCGACTCTTCACCCCGGATGCACCAGTAGCAGCGCTTGCAGGCCGGCCGGAAGCTCATCACGACCCGCTGCCCCTCGGCGACGGTGGTCACGCCAGGACCGACCTCCGTCACCACGCCGGCGGCTTCGTGACCCAGGACCATCGGGAAGGTCCCGGGCAGCACGCCGTCGATGTAGGACAGGTCGCTGTGGCACAGCCCGCAGCTGTCGATGCTCACCCGCACCTCGTCCGCGTGCGGTGCGTCCAGCTCGACGTCGTCCGCGATCAGCGTGGGGGTGTCGGTTGCCAGCGTGATGGCTGCTCGCACAGTGCGCTCCTCGGGCGGTGTCGCAGGTTTGGTTGCGCGGCACATCACATCAGGTCGCGGCAGCGGGCCCGCAGCCGGTGAGGCGGCGGCGCGCGGGGGCCCGGGGCTTGTCGGGCTGATGCCGGAGCAATACGATGCGCAGGCACAAGATGCGCGTTCAAATGTACGGCGGAACCGCCTGATCGGCATCAGACGACGAGGATGGAGCGGGGACTACCTCACAAGTGCATACATCCCCTCGAGGTGCCGACCGCTGGAAAGGACGCGACTAGGTGTGCGAGATCTTGGCTGTGGCCACGGACGAGCCACGGCCGTTTTCCCGGCTGCACGAGTGGGTGAGCCTGCTCGAGACCTACGGGCTCGGCAGCTTCGGCTGGGGCGTCGCATGGCTTGACGACCCGAGCGGCGAGGTGCGCGTTGTGCGTGACATCGGGCGCTACATCGACCAGTACAAGGAGCACGAGGAACTGCTCGACGTCGACTCCCGCCGGTTCCTCGTCCACCTGCGCCGACCCAACAAGCTGTCGACGGTGCAGCTCGCCGACACCCAGCCGTTCTTCCACGGCACCGACTACGCGTTCTGCCACAACGGTTTCCTCAGCCGGGCCGAGGCGCTGCGACCGCCGTACGCCGATCGACTGAAGGGTGGAGCCGACAGCGAGGTCGGCTGGGTGTTCTTCTCCGACCGGATCGAGGCGGGCGTGAAGCCGGTCGACGCGCTGGCCGAGGTCGACGAGACGTTCCAGGGCAAGGTCAACCTGGGTTACCTCGGCGCCGACGGGACGCTCGCGCTCTACACCGACAACCGGCAGAACGCGATGTGGCACTTCAGGACGGACGGGGCCGAGGTCGTCTCGACGTCGGTCCACTCCGACGACGACTCCGTCTTCACGCTGATCTTCCCGAACAGCTCGGACCCGCAACTGGTGCCCATCGGCACCGCCGTGACGCTCGGCGACGGCGTCGTACCCCTGGCAGGAGAGATTCGATGAGCAGCAACGATCGAGGCGTCGGCAGGCACGGCTTCGTCGCCGAGCACGGCCTACTGACCGATGCTCAGCTTCAGGCCGGTGAGCACAGCGCCGAGGTCATCGACGAGCAGGGGCTGCGCACGATCCGGATGATCTGGGTCGACCAGCACGGCGTGCCGCGATGCAAGTTCATGTCGGCGCCGGACTACATCGCGTCGCTGCAGAACGGCATCGACTTCTCGGCTGCGCTGCTCAGCATGGACACGGCCAACAACGTCTTCACTCCGCCGTTCGTCCCTGGTGGCGGCTTCGACATCCCGGAGCTGACCGGCTTCCCCGACATGATCCTGGTGCCGGACCCCACGACGTTCCGGATCCTGCCGTGGGCCGACCGGACCGCCTGGGTCATCACGGACGCCTACTTCTCCAACGGCAAGCCGGTCCCGCTCGATGGTCGCCGGCTGCTCAAGGAGCAGGTCGACGCGGCCGCCGAGCTCGGGTTCGACTACGTCGCCGGGCTGGAGGTCGAGTTCTACGTCGTACGCCGGGACTCCGACCGGATCGAGCTCAACGAGTCCGGCTGGCCCCCGCCCCCGCCGCGGGTGAGTGTCCTCGAGCAGGGTTACCAGTACCTGTCCGAGGTGCGGCTCGCCGGGATCAACGACGTCGTCGAGAAGCTGCGCGACGCCTACATCGACCTCGGCCTGCCGCTGCGGTCGATCGAGGACGAGTGGGGTCCGGGCCAGCTGGAGATCACGTTCGACCCGTTGACCGGGCTGCAGCCTGCCGACGCGATGATCCTGTTCCGGACCGCGGCGAAGCAGGTCACCCACAACATGGGCCTGCACACGTCGTTCATGTGTCGCCCGTCGCTGCCCAACTTCTTCTCCAGCGGCTGGCACCTGCACGAGTCGCTGCGTGACATCAAGACCGGTGAGAACGCGTTCGTCAGCCAGGATCCGAAGCAGGACCTCTCGGAGGTCGGTCGGCAGTTCACCGCGGGCCTGCTCGAGCACACCCGCGAGAGCATGGTGTTCTCGACCCCGACGATCAACGGCTACAAGCGCTACAAGCCCTACTCGTTCGCTCCCGACCGGGTGAACTGGGGAGTCGAGAACCGCGGTGTCGCGATCCGGGTGCAGGGCGGCCCGATGGAGAAGGGATCGCACATCGAGAACCGGCTCGGCGAGCCGGCGGCCAACCCGTACTTCTACCTGGCCGCCAATCTCGCCGCGGGCCTCGACGGCATCCGGCGCAAGCTGACGCCGCCGCCGATGGTCGACAACGACCCCTACGCGACCGACGCGCCGAAGCTGCCGACCAGCCTGTGGGAAGCGGTCGACATCCTCGAGGCGGACACGTTCTTCCCGAAGGCGTTCGGTGAGGGCTTCGTGAAGTTCATCACCGCGGCCAAGCGCAATGAGTGCAACCGCTTCCTCGGCGAGGTCACGGACTGGGAAATGCGCGAGTACTTCGAGTTCTACTAGGAGCCGGCTGTGCCCACCGATCGAGGCCTCGTCGACCATCACGTGCACGGCGTCGTCCCGATCACGCTCGAGCGACCGCAGTTCGAGCTGCTGATGAACGAGGGCGGCATGCCGCCGCCTCCTGGTACCTCGCACTTCGACGCCCCGATCGGTACGGCGATCCTCACCCGTTGCGCGCCCATGCTCGGTCTCGAGCCGGGCTGTGACCCCGACGACTACCTCAAGGCGCGTGCCGACCTCGGCGCCGAGGCAGTGAACCGCTTGTTCCTGCAGGCGGCCGGCTCCGAGCTGCTGCTCATCGATACCGGTCATCGGCCGGGTGAGGTGGTCGAGCCGGACGAGATGCACCGGCTGTCCGGCGTACCGACGCACACCGTCTCGCGCATCGAGCGGGTGGCCGAGGACCTGGCCCGCAGTGTCGACGGCCCGAGCGAGTTCGTCGCAGGGCTGGGTGCGGCACTGGATACGGCCGGGTCCGTCAGCGTGGGCTTCAAGTCAGTGGTGGCGTATCGCTACGGCTTCGATCTCGACCCGACCCCGCCGGACAACGGCACTGTGACGAAGGCCGCCGAGCAGTGGTTCGCGACCTTTGCCGACAACGACGACCTGCGGCTCGACGCACCGGTCCTGCTCACCCACCTGCTGCACACGGCGATCGACGTCGCGGCACAGCGCAAGCTGCCGCTACAGGTGCACACCGGGTTCGGCGACACCGATCTCACGTTGCACCGCACCGACCCGTCGGTCTTCACGCCGTGGGTCCGCGAGCTCGGCGCTCGCGGCGTGAACGTGATCTTCCTGCACTGTTATCCATACCAGCGCCAGGCGGCGTACCTGTCCGAGGTGTTCCCTCACGTCTACTTCGATGTCGGCGTTACGCAGCACTTCACGGGTGCCAGCTCCCGCACGATCATCGCCGAGGCACTCGAGATCGCGCCGTACAGCAAGCTGCTCTACAGCTCGGACGGCTTCGGGCTGGCCGAGTACTACTACCTGAGCGGGACGCTGTTCCGGCGGCACCTCGACGGGGTCCTGGACAGTTGGGTCGCGGCGGGTGACGCGACGGCCGCGACAGCCGATCGGATCCGGGCGATGGTCGAACGCGACAATGCCCGCCGGATCTATCACCTCTCAGCCTGAGGAGCCTGACCGATGCCTCTTGTCCCGTACGTCGAGGAAGCCGACGCGACCGGCATCGTCAAGGAGGTGTACGACGACATCAAGACGTCGCGGAAGCTCGCGAAGGTGCCGAACTTCTGGCGGGCGATCGCGCATCGACCGGAGTACCTCAAGGCGGAGTGGTTCAAGCTGCGCGACATCCTCGAGACCGGGACGATCGACCGGAAGACCAAGGAGATGATCGCGGTCGCGGTGTCCGCGACCAACAACTGCGACTACTGCATCCGCAGCCACACGGATGCGCTGCGCTCGATGGGTACGACGGACGCCGAGCTCGTCGAACTGCTGTCCGTGGTCGATTTCTTCAACGGCTCCAACGCGATCGCCTCCGGGCTGAAGATTGAGTACGAGCCCGCGGTGCCGGCGGCCGAGCCGCCAGCGTGACCACGGAGCGGGCGCCCATCGTCCACGCCGAGGTCCTCGAGGTCGCCCTGCCGCTGCTGCGGCCGTTCGTCACCGGCTTCGGCATCACGGCGACGCGCAGCACGCTGCTGATCCATCTCACCGACGAGGCCGGCGTCGAGGGCTGGGGTGAGGGTCCGGCGCTCGACCACCCGTACTACCTGCCCGACACCACGTCGTCCGCGTTCGGCATCGCCGCCGACTTCGCACTGCCGCTGGCACTGGCCGCGCCGACTGTGGCGCCGGCCGATGTGGTCGAGGCGATGAGCCGGATCCGCGGCAACACCTTCGCGCGAGCCGGTGTCGAGCAGGCGTTCTGGACGCTCGAAGCGGCGACCGCGGGGGTGAGCCTGCGCGAGCTGATCGGTGGCAGCCGCGATGCCGTCCCGGTGGGGGAGAGCCTCAGCATCACGGACACGATCGAGGAGACGCTCGAGGAGGTGGCGCTGCGGCTTTCCGAGGGATACCAACGGATCAAGCTCAAGATTCAGCCCGGCTGGGACGTCGACGTCGTGGCCGCCGTACGCAGCTTCATCGGTGACGACGTGATGCTCCAGGTGGATGCCAATGCGGCGTACACCTTGGACGACCTCGAGACGTTGCAGGCGCTCGACGAATACGAGCTCGCCTGCATCGAGCAGCCGCTGGCCTGGGACGCACTGCTGGAGCACGCGACCCTGCAGCGCCAGATCCGGACCCCGGTGTGCCTCGACGAGACGCTGCGTTCGCCCGACGACGTACGACGGGCGCTGGACCTCGACGCCTGCCGCAACGTGAACCTCAAGCCGTCCCGGGTCGGCGGGATCACTGCGTCATTGGAGATCGCCGAGCTGTGCCGGTCGCGAGGGGTGCCGTTGTGGTGCGGCGGAATGATGGAGTCCGGGATCGGACGGGCCGGCAACCTGGCGCTGTGCTCGTTGCCTGCCTTCACCCAGCCCGCGGACATGTCGCCGGCGTCGGTGCTGTTCTCGTGGGACCTCGTGGACCCGACCTACGAGGTGGCGACCGACGGGACGATCGCGGTCCCGGCCGCGGCCGGACTCGGTTTCGACGTGAGGCTCGACCGGATCGAGTCGCAGCTGGTCCGCCGTACCGTCGTCCGCGGCTGACTTGTCAGGACGGCCGAGCGTGCGATTGGGCCGAGCGCACTGACAAGTCAGTTGAGCGCGTAGACCTCTCGGGCGTTGGTCTCGAAGATCGCATCTCGGGTGTTCTCGAGCCAGGTCGGTTCCGCGCCGGCTGCCGTCAGCTGCCTGGCCGCCTCGCGCCACGCGTCGTGCAGCACTCGCGCAGCGAACCAGTGTGTCTCCGGGTTGCCGTGGCCGTCGGTGCCGAGCAGCAGCCGGCCCGCAGGCGCCAGGTCGAGCACCTCCAGGATCCGCTGCGCGGTGCCCACAGGTGCGAACAGGTTCGAGAGCGACAGCTCGACCCACACGTTCGGCTTGGTGGCCGCGAGGTACGCCGCCCGCTGGTGCCACGGGTAGGAGCCGTGGATGAGGATCACGGTCGCTGCCGCTCCGGCCGGCGAGCGGAGCAGCTCCTCGAGCAGCAGCGGATCGGATTCCGCGAGCCTGACCTCTGAGTCGCCGAACCCGGTGTGGATCTGCATCGGCCGGTCCAAGTCGGCGGCGCGTGCCAGCGCGGTCGTCAGCACCAGGTCGCGCAGCGCCTTGCCGCGCCGGCGCACCGGCAGCTCGCTGTCCAGCGACCGTTGGGCGGCATCGAGGTCGACCGTGGGATCGACCTCGAGACCGGTGCGGTAGGCGAGGATCGTCTTGTACGCCACGCACCCCGCCGCCGCAGCGTCGGTCATGTAGGTCTCAACCGCAGCCACGATCTCTGCGGCCGAGGCACCGGCATCGATCAGATGGTCGACCAGCGGGTCGATCCGCGCCATGTGCCACACCGGCCGACCGGCCGCCTCAGCGAGCCGCGTCGGGTCCGGCGGCAGGTCCGGGCCCTCGGCCTCGTCGACGATCATCCCGTTGATATCCGCGTCGTCGAACAGCCGGCGCACCCATGCCAGCCAGTGCGCGCTTGCCCATTCGTCGCGCGCCGCGATGGCTTCGTCGGGCGCGACGTCGAGCAGTTTCGCGAGCCGTTGCTGCATCAGGTGCAGCGACAGCCGGCCGGGCGCGAGGCTGCGGCGACGATCCGCCGCAGCCTCATCGCGCCCGACATCGAGAGTGATGCTCTCTAGTTCGAGCGGCGTGAACTCCAGGGGGAACGCGTGGACGTGATCGTCGATCACGGATTGTCGAGCGCCTCCACGAGTTCGCCACCCTCCTCGCCGAGGATCGAACCGATCCGGGCCACCGCCTCGGGCTTCCTGGCGCTCAGCCGCCACACGACCACGATCCCGATCACCAGCCAGATCGCCGTGATGTACGGCGTTGACCGCAGGATGTTGTGAGGCACCGGAGTGATCGACCCGTACCACGCCGCCGCGAAGATGACCGCGCCGATCAACGGGATCAGCCCGTGGATGAGCGGGTTGAACTTCGCGCTGGTCCGCTTGAAGAACGCGATGCCGCCGAGGCAGAGCGCGAAGTACACGAGGACGACGGCCAGCGTGCCGATGGTGGCGAAGAAGTAGTACACCGTGAACGCGTCGCTGCCGAAGAGCCCGGAGTTGCCGAAGCCGTAACCGACGATGATGGCTGCGATCGTGGCGACCACGGCGATGGTCACCGTGGCGTTCACTGGCGTCTTGTACTTCGGGTGGGTCTTGGCGAACCACCCCGGTACGACGCCTTCCCGACCCATCGCGAACAGGGTCCGCGCGCCTCCGGTGGCGCACGCGACGCAGACGATGAAGGCAGACAGCAGCGCGCCGATCTCGACGAGCTTCGCGAGCGCCTTGTCGCCGAACTGCTCAGCGACTGGTGTGAGGCCGCCGGAGGCCCACGCGTTGACTCCGCTGGGTCCCGGGTGCTGCAGCGCGTTGACGCCGTACCCGATTGTCACGGCGTAGGTGATGAAGACGTAGAACACGATCGCGAAGATGACTGCTACCAGGATCGCGATGGGCACCGAGCGCCGCGGGTTGGCGGTCTCTTCACCGAAGTCCGCCGCGCTCTCGAAGCCGATGAACGAGGTGATGCCGAAGATCAGGCCATAGAAGACGCCGTGGAACCCGCCGGTGACGGTGTGGCCGAACGTGAACGGTGCGAGCGACTGGCCGTGCGAGCCGCCCTTGCCGGTGATGATGAGGCCCATCACCAGCAGCACCAGCACGGTGAAGACGCCCACGAGAAGCTGCACCTTCGTGGTCATGCTGATTCTGACCACCGACAGTACGACGAGCAGGATCATGCCGAGGACGAAGAACAGGAACCACCACTTGGCGTTGATGCCGAGCAGGTCGGTCAGCAACCAGCCGACGCCTGCCATCGTCATGGGGACGAAGCAGGCGAAGCCGAAGAAGTACATCCAGCCCGCCAAGAACCCAGCCCGCTGCCCGAGACTGCGGCTCACGTAGGTGTAGGCGTAGCCGGCTGCCGCCATCCGCCGGGTGAACCCGATGACGACGAAGGCGAGCGTCAGGCACGCGACACCACCGAGCAGGAAGGCGAGAGGTGTCGAGCCACCCGCCGTACCGGCGACGCCGCCGGTGTTGAGCGCCATCGCCATGCCCGGTGAGAGCACGGAGATGCTGATCGCGATGGCATCTCGGGTCTTCAACGACCCCTTGGCGAGCCCGCCCGTCGTCACGTCTCCACTCGCGGTAGCCGCTGTGGGTGCGGTCTGACTCATGGTTACTGGTCCCCTCCGATGTTCCTGATGCCGTCCGTCGGCATCAGCCCCGCGTTCGAACTGGTCATACGTACTTCCCCATGCCGCCGGCGACGTCGATGCTCGCGCCGGTGATGTAGCTGGCCCGATCACTGGCCAAGAAGGCGATCAGCCCTGAGACCTCCTCGACGGTGCCGAAGCGTCCCATCGGGACCTCGGCGCTGGCCAGCGATTCGAAGAACTCGTCCGGGGTCGAGTCGGGAGCCCGCCGGGCCCGGATGTTCTCCCACTGCGCGGTCACGACGAAGCCGATGTTCACGCTGTTGACGAGGATGCCCTCCGGACCGTACTGCTGCGCGAGTGCCTTGGAGAAGTTCAGGCAGGCCGCGCGGTTCACCGTGGTCGCGAAGAACGTCGGGTCGGGATATTTCGCGTAGACGGCGTTGACGTTGATGATCCGCGGCGCCGCGCTGGTCCGAAGGTGCGGCAGCGCCGCCCGGACGCAACGAATCTGGGAGAACAGCTTCACATCGAGGTCGCCCTGCCAGTCGGCGTCGTCGAGCGTCTCGAAGTTGCCTGGGTGCGCGGCGCCGGCGTTGTTCACCAGAATGTCGATCCCGCCCAGGGTGCGCGCCGCATCGTCGATGAACTGCTGCACCGAAGCGGCGTCGGTCACGTCGGTTACGTAGCCGATGACGTCACCCGCGCCGGACGTGTCGAGCTCGTCCTGGGTCGTCTTGACCTCGTCGCTTCCGCGCGCGCAGAACGCGACCTTCGCTCCTTCGCCGAGTAGCTCGGCGACCACACCACGGCCGATGCCCTTGGTGCCGCCGGTGACAACGGCCCGGCGGCCGGCAAGTCCCAGGTCCACTAGGCGTCGCCTCGCTGCTTTCGGGCGTGCTCGAGCAGCGTCTTGCGCGGCGGGTTGAACACGTCGACCTCGCGGCAGGTGGTGTCGTTCGTGTGGGCGCCATGGGGCACCCACGGCGGCACGACCGCGACGTCGCCCTTGCGCATGGTGCGGACCTCGCCGTCGATCTCGAACTCAAACTCGCCGTCGAGGACGAGCACGATCTGCTCCTCCTCGTGGATGTGCTTCGGCGCCTCGGTGTGCTCCGCGAACGTCACGAAGTTCAGCATCGTGTGCTCGCCGAGCACGGGCCGGAAGCCGAGGCCGGGCACGAACTCGACCGGCTCGATCGCGTCGACGTCGACGAACCGGCCGGGGGCTGCGGGTGCCTCGCCGCCTTCGACGCTGAAGTGCTGGACGTCACTGCTCATGTGGGTGTCTGTCCTGACGTGAGAAGGGTGCCGAGGCGGCGGATGCCCTCGGCGATGTCGGGCTCGGGTGCCCGGCTGAATGCGAGCCGGACGCAGTTGTCGCCCCGGCTGTCGGTGAAGAACGGCGAACCCGGCACGTAGGCGACGCCGAGCCGGCCGGCGGGCGCGGACAGTTCCCGGAAGTCAACGCCTTCGGCGGCGGTCAGCCACACGAAGAAGCCGCCCTGCGGAACCGTCCAGCTGACGCCGTCCGGCATGTGGGTCTCGAGGGCCGAGACCATCGTCTGCGCCCGTGAGCGATACAGCGCGCGGGCGCCGACCAGGTTGCGCTCCAGGTGCCCGCCCGAGACGTAGCTCGCCATCAGCATCTGGCCGAGCGCTCCCGAGCACTGGTCGGAGTTCTGCTTGGCGGCGGTCATCGCGGCGATCACCGGCGCCGGGCCGACCGCCCAGCCGAGCCGGACCCCGGGAGTGAAGACCTTCGAGAAGGTGCCGATCTGTACGACGACGTCGGGCGCCAGGGACCACAGGCTGGGCCTCGTCGTACCGTCGAAACCGAGGTCCCGGTAGGCGACGTCCTCGACCAGCAGCACCCCGTAACGACGGCACACGTCGACCAGCGCGGCTCGGCGCTCGGTCGCGAGGCTGAGCCCGGTCGGGTTCTGGTGGTCGGGGATGACGTAGAGCAGCTTCGGCCGCCGGCCGCCGGCGAGGGCGGCCTCCAACTCGTCCACCCGGAGGCCACCGTCGTCCACGCCGATCGCGTCGACCTCGGCCTCGAAGCCGGTGAACGCCATGATCGCGCCGAGGTACGTGGGTGCCTCGACCATCACGAGGTCGCCGCTGTCGACGAACGTGCGGGCCAGCAGCTGCAGCGCTTCGATGCCGCCGCTCGTGATGAGCACGTCGTCGGGCACTGCGCCCTGGCCGGCTTCGATCATCCGGCTGACGGCGGCGCGGACAGCCGGCAGGCCTTCGGTCGGGGAGTACTGCAGGGCGAGTGCCGCGTCATCGTCGAGCAGCTCGCGGGTGAGCTGGCGCAGCACGTCGACCGGGAAGGTCTCGGGCGCCGGGAACCCGCCCGAGAAGGTGATGATGTCGGTGCTCGCGGCGAGCGACAGGATGGCCGTGAGCTCGTCGCCGCCTCGGCTGGCCCGGCGGGCAAAGCGCGGCGCCCAGTCGCCGGCGGGCACGGGAGTGCCGCCCGGCATGGACTCCGAGAGGATCTCGACTGTCACCGTGACACTCCTTGACACTCCCAGTGGTCACTTGCAGACTCGAAGCGCCCGATGGCGCATCAGTTGCGAGGAACCCTACGGATCTCAGGGCTATGTGACAAGCCACAGCGGAGGGAACCTTTCTTTTGAAGAAATCGCCGTCACCCCTCTCGGGGCTTGCTCACGTCGCCGGCGCCCCGGTCAGCACGGTGCAGATCGACGACATCGACCGGCAGCTCCTGGTGCTGCTGGCCCAGGACGCCCGGATCTCTCAGCGCCGGCTCGCTCGCGAGCTGCGGATGTCGCCGCCGGCCATCGGCGAGCGGATCGCCCGGCTCGAGAAGGCCGGCGTCATCCGCGGCTACAGCGTCGTCGTGGACTGGGCGGTCCTCGGCTACGTCACCTGCTACCTCGCGCTCTCCGCGACGCAGGGCGCCGAGCAGGGCCCCATCATGGCCGCGCTCGAACTGCTGCCCGAGGTGGAGGATGTGTCCGTGATCACCGGGTCGTTCGACATGCTGGCCCGGGTCAGGGTGCGTGACCACGGGCACCTGCGGT
The DNA here is from genome assembly GCA_036267755.1 of Mycobacteriales bacterium. Taxonomy (GTDB): domain Bacteria; phylum Actinomycetota; class Actinomycetes; order JAFAQI01; family JAFAQI01; genus DATAVK01. The sequence goes on along the minus strand of DATAVK010000117.1, from coordinate 1,559 downwards.
TGCTGCTGCTCGAGCACGTCTGGCAGATCGACGGTGTCCAGCGCACCGAGACATTCTTGTCACTCGCGGAGATGCGACCGAAGGACCTGACCTCCGCGCTGCTCAGCCCGATGGACACCGAGATCCCCGCCAGCACCACAGGAGGCCGGCCGTGAGCGTGCTGCAACACGTCGTACTGTTCAGCTTCCCCCAGGACCTGTCCGCCGAGGACTGGGCCGAGATGCAGCGCCAGGTCCGGTCGTGGCCGGCCGAGATCCCCGGGCTCGATGCGGTGCGGCTCGGCCCGTCGATCGACGACTCCCGGACGCGCGGCTACCAGTACCTGCTCTACATGGAGGTCGCGGACGTCGAGACGCTCGTCGCCTACCAGCAGCACCCGACCCACCAGGTGTTCCTGCAGTGGGTCAGAGACCGGGAATGCACGCCGCTGGCGTTCGACTACTACCTCGACGAGAGCACCGTCGTCGTCGTCGCCTCCTCGGAGACGACGGTGTGACAGCCGACGCTGGCTTCGACCTCGACGACAAGTTCCGGGCGACGCACGGACGGATCCTGCTGACCGGCGTCCAGGCGCTAGTGCGCGTGCTGTTCGACCAGGTCCGCGCCGACCGGTTGCGCGGTCTGCGGACCGGGGCCTTCGTCAGCGGCTACCAGGGGTCGCCGCTGGGGACCTTCGACCTCACCTTGCAGCGCACCGGGCCGATGCTCGCCGAACACGATGTCGTGCTCGTCCCCGGCGTGAACGAGGACATCGCCGCGACTTCGGTGTGGGGCAGCCAGCAGGACGCGATCGCCCCGCTCGCGCGCCACGACGGCGTGATCGGGATGTGGTACGGCAAGGGCCCGGGTGTCGACCGCAGCGGCGACGCCTTCCGCCACGCGAACCTGCACGGCGTCGGCCGCAACGGCGGTGTCATCGCCGCCGCCGGTGACGACCCGGCGGCGAAGTCCTCGACGCTTCCGCACGGCAGCGAGGTCGCGCTCTACGACGCGGGCATGCCGGTGCTCACACCCGGCACGCCGCAGGAGGTGCTGGACCTGGGCCGGCACGGCTACGAGCTGTCCCGGTATAGCGGCTGCTGGGTCGGCCTGAAGATCGTCACGGCGGTGGCGGACGGGTTCGCTGAGGCTCGGGTCGACCCGGATCGGATCCAGCCGACGCTGCCGGAGCTCATCGTCGACGGTGCGCCCTGGGTGTTCAGCCAGCGGCCGCGACTGTTCCTGCCCGACACTCTCGAGCTCGAGGCCGAGCTGTACTCCCACCGCCACGACGCGGCGCGGGCGTACGGCGCGGCCAACGGCCTCAACGCGATCGAGGTGGACCCCGCCGACGCGTGGCTCACGATCGTCGCGCCCGGGCGGACCTATCGCGAGCTGCGCCAGGCGCTGAGCGAGCTCGGGTTCCCGCGCGACGAGGACGTGGCTGACGCCGGGATCCGGCTGGTCCGGCTCGGCATGATCTTCCCGCTCGACGGCGAGGTGGTCCGTCGCGCGGTGCGTGGCGTCGACCAGCTGCTCGTGGTCGAGGAGAAGCGGTCCTTCGTCGAGTCCCAGATCCT
>DATAVK010000116.1:0-18084 GCA_036267755.1 Mycobacteriales bacterium | reverse complement strand
GTCACCGAGCCGTCGGCACCGAGGATGGTGGCAACGGTGTCCTCCGCATCGAAGACCAGGTGCTCGCCGACGCGGTTGACGACCAGCAGGTCGCATCGCTTGGCGGCCAGCTTCGCCCGGCCGTTGTCGAGGACGTTGTCGGTCTCGGCCGCGAAACCGACCACGACCTGCCCCGGCGTACGACGGTCAGCGGCCAGTTCGGCGAGGATGTCGGGGTTGCGGACCAGCTCGAGCGGGTCGGGGTCGACCGCGGACTTCTTGATCTTGGAGCCGGAACGGGATGCCGGCCGGAAGTCGGCGACCGCGGCCGCCATCACCACCGCGTCGGCGTCGGCCGCGGCAGCGAGCACCGCGGTCCGCAGCTCCTCGGCGGTGGCGACCCGCAGCAGTTTGACCCCGGCTGGGTCGGGCAGCGCCACGTTCGCGCTCACCAGGGTCACCTCTGCGCCGCGTGCGACCGCGGTCCGCGCGAGGGCATATCCCTGCCGGCCGCTCGACCGGTTGCCCAGGAAGCGCACCGGGTCCAGCGGCTCACGGGTGCCGCCCGAGGACACCACGACGTGCCGGCCGGTCAGGTCAAGGGGCGCGTTCGCGCCGCGGGCCAGCACGGCGCGAGCGGTCGCCGCGATCTCGTCCGGCTCCGGGAGCCGGCCTGCGCCCGTGTCGGCGCCGGTCAACCGGCCGACCGCGGGGTCGAGCACGATCACGCCGCGCTCCCGCAACGTGGCGACGTTGGCCCGGGTGGCCGGGTGCTCCCACATCTCCGTGTGCATGGCCGGCGCGAGCACGATCGGGCAGCGGGCGGTCAGCAGCGTCGCGGTCAGCAGGTCGTCGGCGCGGCCGGCGGCGTACCTCGCCAGGAAGTCGGCAGTCGCAGGCGCGACGACGACCACGTCAGCGGAGCGGCCGAGCCGGACGTGGGGCACCTCGTGGGCGTCGGTCCACACGTCGGTCGCGACGGGGTGGCCGGACAGTGCCGCCCAGGTGGGCTCGCCGACGAAGCGCAGCGCGGACGCGGTCGGGATGACATGGACGTCGTGGCCAGTCTCGGTGAACCGGCGGAGAATCTCGCAGGCCTTGTACGCGGCGATCCCGCCACACACACCGAGGATCACCGTCCCGGTGCGCGGCGCCGTCGTCATGGCAGCTGGGTCAGACCTCGACCTGTTCCATGCTCAACAGGTTGTTGTTGGCCTCGCGGAGCGCGACCGACAGCGGCTTCTCCTGCACGTGGGCCGGCACGAGCGGGCCGACGTACTCGAGCAGGCCCTCGCCGAGCTGGGAGTAGTAGGCGTTGATCTGGCGGGCACGCTTCGCGGCGTAGATCACCAGGGCGTACTTGCTCTCGACCTTGTCGAGCAGCTCATCGATCGGCGGGTTGGTGATCCCCTCGGGGCGCGCAACAGTGCCGGACACGTAATGCCTCTCCATGAGCTGAACAGAACCTGTCACCGAGGCTACCAGTCACCCTCGCCGACCAGCCCGTTTCCCATACATCGCGGGTGTTGGGGAGGCGGGGCGGCGTAGCGGTACTGCTAGGCCAGACCCATCAGGGCGATCAGCTGGCTCGCGACCTCGGGCACGGAGGTGTTGACCAGCACCACGTCGAACTCCGGGGCCGCGGCGAGCTCGATCTTGGCGCGCTCCAGCCGGCGCGCGATGACCTCCGGGTTCTCGGTGCCGCGACCACGCAGCCGACGCTCCAGCTCCTCCCAGGACGGCGGGGCGAGGAACACCAGCAGCGCCTCGGGGTCGGCCCGGCGTACCTGACGGGCGCCCTCGATCTCGATCTCCAGCAGGACCGGTACGCCGGCCTGGCGACGCTCCGCCACCGGGTCGCGCGGCGTTCCGTACCGGTAGCCGGCGTAGTGGGCGTGCTCGAGCAGGGCCTCGGATTCGACCAGCTCCGCGAACCGCTCGGGCGTGACGAAGTAGCGGTCCACCCCCTCGACCTCGCCCTCGCGGCGGGCGCGCGTCGTGACGCTGACCGAGTGCCAGATGTCCGGGGCATGCTCGCGCAGGTACGCGACCACCGTGCTCTTGCCGACCCCGGCGGGTCCGGACAGAACCGTGAGCCGGCTAGGCACCGTCTGTCGGCGAGGCCGCGAACTCCCGCTCCAGCGCAGCCCGCTGGTGTGCCCCCAGCCCGCGGACCCGGCGGGTCGGCGAGATGGTGAGCTTCTCCATGATCCGTTGCGCGCGCACCTTGCCGACGCCTGGCATCGACTCCAGGACGGCACTCACCCGCATCTTCCCGATCACCTCGTCGGTGTCTCCCAAGGTGAGGACCTGGGCGAAGCTGACGTCGCCCCGCTTGAGTCGTTCGCGCAACGCGGCCCGGGTCTTGCGGGCGGCGGCAGCCTTTTCGAGCGCGGCTGCGCGTTGCTCGGGAGTCAACGGTGGAAGGGGCACCCAGTCACCTCGCTAGGGTCGTTACCGGCATGTGCGCACGGGGACCTGGGTCCACGTTCTTGACCAGCGGCGCGAACCTAGCGAGGTCCCGGTACGCCGCGCAACCCGCCCCCCGTCCGGTCGTCATGGCGGACTCAGCGCGCCAGGGCGACGGCGAGCGCTGCGGCCGCCGCCGACGGGTCTTCGGCACCGGTGATCGGACGTCCGATCACGAGCAGGTCCGCTCCGTCCGCCAGTGCCTGCTCCGGTGTCGCGACTCGGGCCTGGTCCTGCGTGTCGCCACCGGCGGGGCGCACGCCGGGCGTGATCAACACGATGTCGGGGCCGACAACGTCGCGCACCAGAGCGACCTCTTGTGGCGAGCACACCAACGCCCGGGCTCCGGCGGACACCGCGAGCCGGGCCAGTCGCCGGACCGCCTCCGCCGGCGGGCCGGCGATACCGAGCCGCTCGAGGTCGCCGGCGCTGAGCGAGGTGAGGATCGTAACCGCTGCGATCTTGGTGTCCGGGAGCTCCGCAGCCGCCGCCTCGATCATGGCCGGGCCGCCGGAGGCATGCACGGTGAGGTACGTCGGTGACACGGCGGCGACGGATCTCGCCGCCCCCCGGACCGTCGCCGGGATGTCGTGCAGCTTCAGGTCGAGGAAGATGTCGAGGTCGGCGGTGGCGCGGACCTTCTCGACGGCGGCCGGTCCCTCGCCACAGAACAGTGCGAGGCCGACCTTCGCGGTCGACACGTATGGCGCGACGGCTTCGACCCACCGGGTCGCGACTCCGAGGTCACCGGTGTCGAGCGCGACGGCCACCGGAGCGGTTCCGACGGTCACATGTCCTCCTCGAACTCGGGGGTCGGGCGGCGCTCGACCGGCTCGGCGGGCTCGTCGCCGGGCGGGTCGGCGTCCTCCGGCACGGAGATCACCGGCGGTCGATGCCCGAGCCCGATCACGTCGGCCAGCCGGTCGATCCCGCGGGCTCCGAGCGCCGCGCGCAGCTCGCGCGAGATCCGGGTCGGGGCGCCGGGGTCGTGGAACACCATGGTGCCCACTTGCACCGCGCTGGCGCCGGCGAGCACGAACTCGAGGGCGTCGAGCCCGGTCCGGATGCCGCCGATGCCGAACAACGGCACCTCGGGCAGCGCCTCGTGGACCTGCCAGACGCAGCGCACCGCGATCGGCTTGATCGCGGGGCCCGACAGGCCGCCGGTGGTGCCGGCCAGTACCGGACGCATCGTGTCGGTGTCGATCACGAGGCCCAGCGTGGTGTTGATCAACGACAGTCCGTCGGCGCCGGCCCCGACACATGCCTTCGCCACCGCCACGATGTCGGTGACGTCTGGCGAGAGCTTCGCAAAGACCGGGACGCCCGACGCGACGTTGCGGCGAACCACCTGGATGACCGCCGCGGCCGCGTGCGGGTCGCAGGCGAAGACCTGCCCCCGGTCGTCCACGTTGGGGCACGAGATGTTGACCTCGACCAGCGAGACCGGCTTGCCACGCAGCTTGCTGGCGAGCTTGCCGTAGTCGTCCACCGACGTCCCGGCGATCGAGACCGCAGCCCGCACCGAGTTGTCGGCGAGCCACGACAGGTCGTTGTCGACGAAGCTGTCGACCCCCGGCCCCTGCAGGCCGATGGAGTTCAGCATCCCGCTTGCCGTCTCGGCCATCCGCGGGGTGGCCCGGCCGGCCCGGGCGCGCAGCTGAATCGACTTGGTGACGACCCCGCCGATCGCGGCCAGGTCGTTGAACGGCGCCAACTCCTGCCCGGCGGCGGCACAGCCGGACGCCGTGAACACCGGGTCCGGTACGACGAGCCCACCTAGCGACGTCGTCATGTCGACGTCGACCTGCTCGACGTCGATCCGTTGCGGCCTCAGGGTCACGGTCATGCGGACGCTCCTACGGCGTCGGCGGGCACGCTGCCGAGCGAGTCCCATCGGATCCGGTCACCGGCAAACACCGGACCGTCCACGCACGAGCGCAGCATCCGGGTCTCGCCGTCGGGGCCGACGATGGGCAGCACACAGGTCATGCACACCCCCACTCCGCACGCCATCGACTCCTCGACGGCGAGCTGGGTCGGGATCCCGGCACCGCCATAAGCGTTACCGGCGACCTGCTGCACGGCTTCGAGCATCGGCATCGGGCCGCAGGCGTAGATGACGTCGGCTCGCACCCGTTCGACGACCTCCGGAAGTACGTCGGACACCCGGCCCCGCTCGCCGTACGACCCGTCCTCGGTGGTGAACGCGACGCTCGCCGCCATCCGCTTGGCGTCGAGCGCACCGAACAGCCGGTCGGCCGTGGCCGCTCCCAGCACGATGTGGGTCCGGCAGCCCCGGGCGCGCAGCGCGTCCGCCAGCATGAACAGCGGCGCCGAGCCGTAGCCGCCACCGACGAGCACGCAGTTGGCCGGGTCCTTGGGCAGCGAGAACGGTCGGCCGAGCGGCCCGACGACGTCGATCGGATCGTAGGGGCGTTGCCGGGCCAGCCACGCGGTGCCCTTGCCGGTGACGGAGAAGATGAACTCCACGGTGCCGCCGTACACCCCGGTCTCGCGGACGGCGTAGATCGAGAACGCGCGGCGCAGCAGCATGCCGCTGTCGTCTCCGCCGATCGCGAGCGCCACGAACTGCCCGGGCCGCGTCTGCTCCGCGATTCCGGGGGCCACCACCGTCATGGAGATGTACTCGCCGACCGGCTTGACCGACAGCACCTCACCCTTCACCTGCACAGGCATCAGTGACCAGTCTCCCCCGTCGCGCGGGCCGCGGCTATCAGGGCATGATGCTCCTGCAGCGGTGCTACGCCCACATCACCTCCGCGAACCGCCTCGATTCCCTGCACCGCCGCTCCTAGCGCCTGGACCGTCGTGAGGCACGGAATGCCCCGAGTAACGGCCGCCGTACGGATCTCGTAGCCGTCGAGCCGGCCCGAGTTGCCGAACGGCGTGTTCACGATCAGGTCGACCTCGCCGGCCAGCACCCGCTCAACGATCGTCGGCTCGCCGTCGGGCCCGCGGCCCTCGGAGTGCTTGCGCACGACGGCGGCGTTCACGCCGTTGCGGCGCAGCACCTCCGCGGTCCCCTCGGTGGCCAGCACCTCGAAGCCCAGGTCGGCCAGCCGCTTCGCCGGGAAGATCAGGTGCCGCTTGTCGCGATTGGCGACCGAGACGAAGACCCGGCCTTTGGTCGGCAGGGCACCGTAGGCGGCCTCCTGCGACTTCGCGAACGCCGTCCCGAAGCCCGCGTCGATGCCCATCACCTCGCCGGTGGACTTCATCTCCGGGCCGAGCACCGTGTCGACACCGGTGAACCGGTTCCACGGCATGACGGCTTCCTTCACGCAGATCGCGGCGTCCAAGGGCAGGTCGGCTCCGTCGCCGGCCGGCAGCAAGCCCTCGGCCCGCAGCTGGGCGATGGTCGCGCCGAGCATGACGCGTGCCGCGGCCTTGGCCAGCGGCACCGCGGTCGCCTTCGAGACGAACGGCACGGTCCGGCTGGCGCGGGGGTTGGCCTCAAGGACGTAGAGAACATCACCCGCGACGGCGAACTGCACGTTGAGCAGACCGCGGACGCCGACGCCCTTTGCGATGCCCTCGGTGGCCTCGCGGATCCGGCGGATGTCGTGGCGCCCCAACGTGATCGGTGGCAGCGCGCAGGCCGAGTCGCCGGAGTGGATGCCGGCCTCCTCGATGTGCTCCATCACTCCGCCGAGGAACAGCTCCGAGCCGTCGTAGATCGCGTCGACGTCGATCTCGATCGCGTCGTCGAGGAAGCGGTCGACGAGCACCGGGTGCTCCGGCGTGACCTCGGTCGCCCGGTCGATGTAGTCACGGAGGTTGCCGTCGTCGTACACGATCTCCATGCCCCGGCCGCCCAGCACGTACGACGGTCGCACCAGCACCGGGTAGCCGATCTCGGTCGCGATCGCGAGCGCGTCGTCGTAGGAGCGCGCGGTGCCGTGACGGGGCGCCGCGAGGCCGGCCGCCGCGAGGACCCGTCCGAAGGCCCCGCGCTCCTCGGCCAGGTGGATCGCCTCGGGCGTCGTCCCGACGATGGGGACGCCGTTGTCCTTCAACCGTTGCGCCAGCCCGAGCGGCGTCTGGCCACCGAGCTGCACCACGACACCCACGACCTCGCCGCTGCGCTGCTCGGCGGCGACGACCTCGAGCACGTCCTCGAGGGTGAGCGGCTCGAAGTACAGCCGGTCGGAGGTGTCGTAGTCGGTCGACACGGTCTCGGGATTGCAGTTGACCATCACGGTCTCGAACCCGGCGTCGTGAAGCGCGTAGCACGCGTGCACGCAGGAGTAGTCGAACTCCACGCCTTGGCCGATTCGGTTCGGGCCGCTGCCGAGGATGATCACCTTCGGCCGGTCGCCGGGCTCGACCTCGTCCTCTTCGTCGTACGACGAGTAGTGGTACGGCGTTGCCGCGGCGAACTCCGCCGCGCAGGTGTCGACCGTCTTGAAGACCGGCCGGACACCGAGCGCGTGCCGCAGCCGCCGGACGTCGTCCTCACCCATCCCGCCGCGCAGCGCGGCGATCTGCACGTCGGAGAACCCGTGCCGCTTCGCCCATCGCAGCGTGTCGGCGTCGAGCTTGTCGGCATCACGCAGCTGGTCGGCGACCTCGAGGATCAACGCCAGCTGGTCGAGGAACCACGGGTCGATCGAGGTGGCGTCGTACACCTCGTCCGGAGTCGCGCCGGCCCGCATCGCCTGGACGACCGCCTGCAGCCGGCGGTCGTGCGGCCGCGCGGCGCGCTCGAGCCACTCGTCCTTGTCGCCGGGTGGCGACCACACGTCGAGCTCGGCACCCTTGGCCTCGAGCGAGCGCACCGCCTTCTGCAGCGCTTCGGGGAACGAGCGCCCGAGGGCCATCACCTCACCGACGCTCTTCATGTGCGTCGTCAACGTGGTGTCGGCGCCAGGGAACTTCTCGAAGGCGAACCGCGGGATCTTCACGACGACGTAGTCAAGGCTGGGCTCGAAGCTCGCCGGCGTGACCGTCGTGATGTCGTTGGGGATCTCGTCGAGGGTGTAACCGAGGGCGAGCTTCGCCGCGATCTTCGCGATCGGGAAGCCGGTCGCCTTCGACGCCAGCGCGCTGGACCGCGACACCCGCGGGTTCATCTCGATGACGACCTGACGGCCGGTCTTCGGGTCGACCGCGAACTGGATGTTGGAGCCACCGGTTTCCACGCCGACCTCGCGGATCACGGCGAACGCCATGTCACGCATCGTCTGGTACTCGCGGTCGGTCAGCGTCATGGCCGGCGCGACCGTGATGCTGTCGCCGGTGTGGACGCCCATCGGGTCGAGGTTCTCGATCGAGCACACCACCACGCAGTTGTCGTGGCGGTCGCGCATCACCTCGAGCTCGTACTCCTTCCAGCCGAGCACGCTCTCCTCGACGAGCACCTCATGGACCGGACTCGCGTGCAGGCCGGCGGCGATCATCCGACGCAGCTCGACCTCGTCATGGGCGAAGCCCGACCCGCCGCCGCCGAGGGTGTAGGAGGGGCGCAGGACGAGCGGGTAGCCAAGCTCGCCAGCCACCGCCACCGCCGTGTCGACGTCGCGCACCAGGGTGCTGCGCGCGTAGTCGGCGCCGATCACGTCGCAGACCGCCTTGAACTTCTGCCGGTCCTCGCCGGCGTGGATCGCGTCGATCGATGCGCCGATCAGCTCGACGCCGTACTTCTCGAGGATTCCCCGCTCGTGCAGCGCGACCGCGACGTTCAGTGCCGTCTGACCGCCCAGCGTGGCCAGCAGCGCATCCGGCCGCTCGCGGGCGATGACCTTCTCGACGAACTCCGGCGTGATCGGCTCGATGTAGGTGGCGTCCGCGATCTCGGGGTCGGTCATGATCGTCGCGGGGTTGGAGTTGACGAGGCTGACCCGTAGCCCCTCCTCGCGCAGCACTCGGCACGCCTGGGTACCCGAGTAGTCGAACTCGCAGGCCTGGCCGATCACGATCGGGCCCGAACCGATGACGAGAACGCTGGAGATGTCGGTACGACGCGGGCTCATCGGTGGGCCGCCATCAGATCGGTGAAGCCGTCGAACAAGGCGACCGCGTCGTGCGGTCCGGCGGCCGCCTCCGGGTGGTACTGCACCGAAAAGGCCGGCACCTCGAGGCACCGCAGACCTTCGACGACACCGTCGTTGAGATCGACGTGACTGACCTCGACCGAGCCGAAGGGGGTCTGCGTCGTGCCGTCGACCGGTGCGTCGACGGCGAACCCGTGGTTGTGGCTGGTGATCGCGACCCGGCCGGTCGCGCGGTCCTGGACCGGCTGGTTGACGCCGCGGTGGCCGAACTGCAGCTTGTAGGTGCCGAATCCCAATGCCCGCCCCAAGATCTGATTGCCGAAGCAGATTCCGAAGACGGGCTTGACCCCGAGGACGCCCTGCAGGGCGGCGACCGGCCCGTCCGCGGTCGCCGGATCGCCCGGGCCGTTGGAGAAGAAGATCCCGTCCGGGGCGGTGGCCAGCAGGTCGGCGGCAGTCGACGAGGCCGGCATGACGTGCACCTCACAGCCTCGCTCGGCGAGGTAGCGCGGGGTGGATGCCTTGATGCCCAGGTCGACCGCGGCGACAGTGAACCGCTTGTCCCCCACCGCGGGGACCACGTACGGATCGCGGGTGCTGACCTCGCCGGCGAGGTCGGCGCCGAGCATGCCGGGGCTGTCCAGCACCTGCTGCAACAACGCCTGCGGATCGAGGATCTCGCTGCTCACGCCCACCCGCATCGCGCCTCGGGTCCGGAGGTGTCGGGTCAGGGCTCGGGTGTCGACGCCGCTGATCCCGACCACGCCTGCGGCGGCGAGCCCGGCGTCCAGGGTTTGGGTAGACCGCCAGTTGCTCGGGATCCGGGCGGGGTCGCGGACGACGTAGCCCGCGACGTGGATCCGGCTGGACTCCGGATCGTCGGCGTTCAGGCCGGTGTTCCCGATGTGCGGGGCGGTCTGGATCACGACCTGGCGGTGGTACGACGGGTCGGTCAGGGTCTCCTGGTAGCCGGTCATGCCGGTCGTGAAGACCGCCTCGCCGAGGCTGGTCCCGGTCGCGCCGTAGGACTGGCCGCGGAAGCTGCGGCCGTCTTCGAGCACGAGGAGCGCCGCGTCAGTCATCGTCGCCGCCCCGGCCGTGCCGCACCCGCTGGACAACGATCCACGCCGCGAACATCACGAAGATTGCCAGGGCGATGATCGCCACGACGAAGCCACCCCAGAACGGGTGCGGGTCGACGAGCACCGTCTTGGTCGCGAGGGTCATGCCGGCTTGCCATCGAGGACGGTCGGTCGGCCGCGCAGGAACGTCGCCACGACGCGGGCCGGCAACCGGCGACCGGCGTACGGCGTGTTGCGGCTCCGGCTGGCGGACTGGGTCGGGTCGACAGTCCAGGCCGCGTCGGGGTCGATGAGGACGAGGTTCGCAGCCGACCCCGCTGCCAGCGGCTGGCCCTGGCCGGTGAGACCACCGATCCTGGCCGGCCGCACACTCATCCGGTCCGCGACGCCGGCCCAATCCAGCAGCCCGGTGGCCACCATCGCATCAGCGACGACCCCGAGCGCCGTCTCCAGGCCGGTCATGCCGAACGCAGCCGCCGCCCACTCCGACTCCTTGTCCTCCAACGGATGCGGCGCGTGGTCGGTGGCGACCGCATCGATCGTGCCGTCCGCCAGACCCTCCCGCAACGCCGCCACGTCCTCCGCCGTACGCAGTGGCGGGTTCACCTTGAAGATCGGGTCGTAGCTCGCGACCAGCTCGTCCGTCAGCAGCAGGTGGTGCGGGGTCACCTCGGCCGTGACGTCCCAGCCCTTGCCCTTCGCCCACCGGATCAGCTCCACCGACCCAGCGGTGGAAACGTGGCAGACATGCAGCCGCGAGCCGACGTGAGCCGCCAGCAGGCAGTCGCGGGCGATGATCGCCTCCTCGGCAACGGCGGGCCAGCCGGCCAGCCCCAGCACCGCGGAACGCTCGCCCTCGTTCATCTGGGCGTCCTCGGTGAGCCGAGGGTCTTGCGCGTGCTGGGCGATCACTCCGCCGAAGGCCTTCACGTACTCCAGCGCCCGACGCATCAGCAACGGGTCGTGCACGCACTTGCCGTCGTCGGAGAAGATCCGCACCCGGGCCGCGGAATCGGCCATCGCGCCGAGCTCGGCGAGCCGCTCCCCCGCGAGACCGACGGTCACGGCACCGACCGGGTGGACGTCGCAGTGACCGGCCTCCTGGCCGAGCCGCCACACCTGCTCGACGACGCCGGCCACGTCGGCGACCGGCTCGGTGTTCGCCATCGCGTGTACGGCGGTGTAGCCGCCCAGCGCTGCGGCGAGGGTTCCCGTCTCCACTGTCTCCGCGTCTTCGCGGCCTGGCTCGCGCAGATGGGTATGCAGATCGACCAGGCCCGGCAACGCGATGAGCCCGGCCGCGTCCAGGGTCTGCGCGCCGCTGGGAGCAGCGTCGACCAGAACGCCGTCCTCGACGTACAGGTCCGTGGGCTCCGCGCCGAGCGGTCGGGCGCCCGAGATGACCCAGCCGCTCATACCGCCGCTCCCTCGTGCGCCGCGAGGTCGGCGCTCGTCGGATCACCTTCGAGCAGGCCGCCGAGCAGGAGGTACAGCACCGCCATCCGCACCGAGACGCCGTTGGCGACCTGTTCCACGATCGTCGACCGGACGCTGTCGGCGACCTCGGCCGCGATTTCGACGCCACGGTTCATCGGGCCGGGATGCATGACGATCGCGTCGTCGGGCAGCGCCGCCATCCGCCGGGCGTCCAGGCCATAGCGTCGCGCGTACTCGCGGGTCGTGGGGAAGAAGCCGCCCTGCATCCGCTCGTGCTGCACCCGCAGCATCATGACCACGTCGCTCTTGGGCAGCACCGCGTCGATGTCGTAGGAGACCGCGCACGGCCATACGTCGACGCCCACCGGCAGGAGGGTCGGCGGAGCGACGACCGTGACGTGTGCCCCGAGGGTGGACAGCAGCAGCACGTTGCTGCGGGCGACGCGGGAGTGCAGGACATCGCCGACGACCGCGACGTTGAGATCCTCGAGGTGGCCCAACCGGCGCCGCATCGTGTACGCGTCGAGCAGCGCCTGGGTCGGGTGCTCGTGGGTCCCGTCACCCGCGTTCACGACGCTGCCGCGGATCCAGTGCGACAACCGGTGCGGCGCGCCACTGGCCCAGTGCCGGCAGACGACCGCGTCCGAACCCATCGCCTCGAGGGTCAGCGCGGTGTCCTTGAGCGACTCCCCCTTGCTGACGCTGGACCCCTTGGCGGAGAAGTTGATGACGTCCGCCGACAATCGCTTGGCCGCCACCTCGAACGAGGTCCGGGTGCGGGTCGAGTCCTCGTAGAACAGGTTGACCACGGTGCGGCCACGCAACGTCGGCAGCTTCTTGATGCTTCGGCCGACCAGGGCGGCGTCCATGTCGGCCGCGGTGTCGAGAACCAGCAGGGCGTCCTCGCGCGTCAGGTCGGCCGCTGACAGCAGATGACGGTTCATCTCGGCTCCCCTGCGCTGGCGGCGCTCTGGTCGCGATTGAGGTCGGCGGGGCCGAGCAGGACGCCGTCGCGCCCGTCACTATCAGCGAGCTGGACGTGCACGGTCTCGACCAGCGACGTCGGCAGGTTCTTTCCGACGTAGTCGGCGCGGATCGGCAGCTCTCGGTGGCCGCGGTCGATGAGGACGGCGAGCTGGACCGCGCGCGGACGCCCGAGGTCGGACAGCGCGTCGAGTGCGGCACGCACGGTGCGCCCGGAGAACAGCACGTCGTCGATCAGGATCACGGTCTTGCCATCGACCCCGCCCGGTGGGACGTCGGTCTCCCCCAACGCTCGGATCTTGCCGAGCCGCAAGTCGTCCCGGTACATCGTCACGTCCAGCGCACCCACGGACGTGGCGGTCGCTTCGATCTCCTCGATGCGGGCGCCGATGCGCCGGGCCAGGCTGACACCGCGGGTCGGGATGCCCAGCAGCACGATGTCGGTGGATCCGTGGTTGCGCTCGACGATCTCGTGCGCGATGCGGGTCAGCGCGCGGGAGACGTCTGAGGAGTCGAGGACGGGTCGTGCAACGCTCGGATCACCCGTCGTCGGACGGGGCGGCCGCCGATCGTCAGGCGCCTCGGGCCGGGCAGTCGTCACCCTGTTACCTCCTTGTCCGCCTCACGGGACGGGTCTTAAAGGACGGCGGTGGAACTCGGCTTGACCATAGCAGCGGTGCCTCTTTCGTCGCCCTTGACCACCCGGTCAAGGTCTTGACCTGGTTGTCACACCCTCGTACCGTTCGCATTGCGGACACACAAGCGAGGTCCGGAGCCCGCCTCGCAAGCCACACCTCGTGGACACTTGCGACATTTGCCTCTGGAGGCTCCAGATGACTGACGATCTTACCCCGCCGTACGCGACCGAACTTGGCCACCGACTTCGTGAGATCCGCCAGCAGCAGGGGCTGTCCCTGCACGGTGTGCAGGCCAAGTCAGGAGACCGCTGGAAGGCGGTCGTCATCGGCTCCTACGAGCGCGGCGACCGGTCGATCACGGCGCACCGGCTGGCCGAGCTTGCGGACTTCTACGGCGTACCGATGGCCCGGCTGCTGCCCGGCACCGACTCCGAGCAAGACGCGCCCCCGGTACGTCGGCGGCTCATGCTCGACCTCCAGGAGCTCCAGCGCCGGCCACTCGAGGAGGCCCGGCCGCTGATCCGCTACATCGCGACGATCCAGGACCAGCGGGGCGACTACAACGGCCGGGTGCTCTCGATCCGAGAGGACGACGTGCGGTCGCTCTGCCTGCTGTACGACACCTCGCCCGGCGGTCTGTTCGAGCTGCTCGAGTCGTGGAACGTCGTGGCCAACCACGACGGTTTCGGGCGACACATCGCGGCGCAGCGTGAACCACTGACCCAGGGATCGGCCACCACCGTCGATCTCAGCAGTCGCGGGGCGAATCGCGCCGTCGGCTGGGCCGGCTGACCAGCCGCGCCGTCGCCCCGCTCACTCGGTTGCCCCCGCCACGTTGTCGACCCCCACGTTGAGTGCCCCTGCACCGCGTCGAGTGTGACGTTGATGCGACACGCCATGTCGCACTGAACGCCGTTCTACGCGATGTACGTCGCACTCAACGTGGGGGTCGATAACGTCGGGGTCGAGGTCGTGACCGGCGGGACCGGCGGGACCGGTGCGTTCTGGCGTCGACCGAACGCGTGCCAGCCGGCGAGAACCGTCACGGCGACCAGCAGGGCAAGCCGAAGAGTCAACAGCACAATGCCTGACGTCTGCGCGAACAGCACCAGGTTCATCCAGTGCCAGGGATAGATCGCCTGGGTGAGCGCGGTGGCAGCGATGCTCAACACCGCTAGGGCCCACGTCGACCGGCGCCCGCGAGCAGTGTCGTCGCAGACCGCGACCGAGATCAGCGCCAGGATCCAGACGAGGTACTGGGGCGACATCGTCTTACTCGCGATCAGCACCGTGACGGCGACCAGCAGGGTCGCGGACGCAATGGTGACCCGCGACCCGTTGTCGCGCCAGACCAGGCCAACGACGAGCAGGAGGGCACACGGCAGCGCGGCGGCCGCGAGATGCGCGGCGAGCCCGGCCACTGCGAACTCGATCGAGTCGTGGGCGAAGGCGGGCGAAGCATGGTGGCCAAACTTCCAGGCCAGCATCACCGGGTACGCCGCGACCGACTCGACTTCGAGTCCGCGGCCGCCCTGGTAGCGCAGCATTGACACGAGGCCAGCGCTCCCGCCCCAGGCGAGGACCGGCACCGTGAAGGCCGCGATGAGCCCGACACACCAGGAGCAGACCTGACGGCGTCCGGACGCGGGGATCAGCCGCCAGACCACGACGAGAAGGACGAGCGGCCAGAGCTTCAGCAGAGTTGCGTAAGCCAGGCACAGCCCGGCAGTTCGCCATCGCCGGGCTTGTATGGCAACGATGAAACCCACCAGCGCAGCGGCAACGAAGACGTCGAGCCGGAGCCAGAACGTCGTACCGAGCGCGATCGGCGCGACGAGCCACACCCACTGGCCCAGCCCGCGAGCCGACCGGCGACGAAGCATCGCGAGGACGATGCCGTCGGCGGCGAGCGCCAGCACGATGAACTGCAGTTCGTAGCCGAACTGTCCACCGGGTAGCGCCAGGAACGGCAGGATGCCTGGCGGGTACTCGAGCGGGAAGCTCGACCATGGCAGATGTCCTGCCTGGACGGCACTCGCCCAGCCCCAGTAACGCATCACATCAAGATCCGTCTGCGGATAACTCAGTCGGCCGGTCATCACGACGACACCCGCCAGCCGCACGAACGCCCAGATCCCCCACACACCCCGGCCGTACGCCGAGGCAGGACGGTTCCCGAATGACATGGGTCGCGTCATCAGGCTCACCTTCGGTGAGTCGACTGGGCGTCCGGTGACCTTGAGGCGACCGACAGCAGCCGGCCGCTCAAGCGTGGGGCCGGGCGTTACGAAAACACACCCATGCCGCCGACCCCTGCCCGGCGCCGCATCACGCAGTGGCTGGGCTACACCCTGCTACTGCTCATCGGTCTAGCCTGCGCGCACGCCGGATACGACAGCTCGAAGGGCCACCCCAACGACTGGATGGAGTTCGAGATCGGCGCTCGTACTCTGGTCCACTGGCACCATCTGGCCATTTACAACATTCCGGCGCTGCACCTGTACGCCGTGAACTCCGCGCTGCAGATCGGGCCGCCGTCCTTCCTGCTCATCGCACCGTTCCAGTTCCTCTCGCCTCACGTCGTGAACGTGGGCTTTGTGGCATTCATGGTCGTCCTCGGCCTGTGCAGCGTCCGCTTCGCGGAGCTCACCGGCCACGCGCTGCGACCCGATGGTGCAGGAGTCCGGCTGAAGACGTTCTTCGCTGGCATGCCGGTGATGGCGGCATGGGGGTACGAGTGCGGGCAGTTCCACCACCTCGACGACGCGCTCACGCTGACCGCGACCGCCGCTGCGGTGTGGCTCTGTGCCACTCGCCGGATGCCGATCACCGTCGGCGCTCTCCTCGGCCTTGCGGTGGCCGCTAAGCCGTGGGGCGTCGTGTTCGTGCCTGTTCTCCTGACGTTGCCAAGAAACCAGCGCCCGCGGGCAATCCTGTCCCTGCTCACGGTGGCGGTGGGCTTCTGGCTGCCGTTCGTCCTGGGTGACAGCCAGACCCTGGGAGCGCTGGGTGGGTATCACGTGTTCCCGATGCCCGGCTCCGACCTCGCGCTGTTGGCGATCCACGGCAGTGTCACCGCATGGCTGCGGCCGCTGCAGTTCTCGCTTGGCGTCATCGTCGGCTCCTGGGTGGTGTGGCGAGGGCGCTGGACGGCGGCGCCCCTGGCCGGCATCGCGATGCGTGTCGCTCTCGACCCGTTCACCTGGGCCTATTACGGCCTCGGCCCGATCCTCACCGCCCTGATCTGGGACCTCACGCGGCCAGGTCGCCGCCGGCTTCCGGTCTGGACGATGTGGACGCTGGTTGTCGAGTTCGGGCTTCGCCTGGTGCTGTCACCGACGACGGCCGGAATCGGGCGGGTGGTGTGGGTCGGCAGCGTCGTCGGGCTCCTGGTGTGGATCTATCGGGACGGCCGGAACCCCGCGGTGTCCGCGCCCGACGCGGCCTCGCTCGACACGATCTTGGCGAGAACGCCGTTGATGAAGCCCGGAGACTCATCGGTCGACAGCGACTTAGCCAGCTCGACGGCCTCGTCGATCGCGACCGCGTCGGGGATGTCGGGGCAGTAGAGGATCTCGAAAGCGGCCAGTCGCAGCACGGTGCGATCCACCAGCGGCATCCGCTCCAGCGACCAGTCCTCGGCGTACGACGTGAGCAGCTCGTCGATGCGCCCACGATTGTCGATCACGCCCTCGACGAGCCGGCGGGAGTAGTCCGGCACCGGCGGATCGGCCCGAACCATCCATTGCGCCAAGGTCGCGGCCGTATCGGTGCCTCGAAGATCCGCCTCGAAGAGAACGTCCAGAGCGCGTTTGCGCGCCTTGCTGCGGGCCGCCACGTCCGTCAGCTGCTGATACGGCCGAGATACCGGCCATCGCGGGTGTCGACCTTGACTTTCTCGCCCTGGGTCACGAACAACGGGACCTGCACGGTCGCGCCGGTCTCCAGGGTGGCCGGCTTGGTGCCACCGGTTGACCGGTCGCCCTGCAGGCCCGGCTCGGTGTAGGTGATGACGAGCTCAACCGAAGCCGGGAGCTCGACGTACAGCACGGTGCCGTCGTGGACGGCAACCGTCGCATTGGTGGTCTCGAGCAGATAGTCCTTGGCGTCACCGACGGCCTGCGAGGGCACCGAGAGCTGGTCGTAGGTCGATGCGTCCATGAACACGTAGTCGGTGCCGTCCTGGTACAGGTAGGTCATGTCGCGCTTGTCCACGGTCGCGACATCGACCTTGACGCCCGCGTTGAAGGTCCGGTCAACGACCTGGCCGGTCATCACGTTCTTGAGCTTGCTGCGAACGAAGGCTCCGCCCTTGCCGGGCTTAACGTGCTGGAACTCGACGACGTTCCACAGCACCCCGTCGAGGTCGAGGGTCATGCCGTTCTTGAGGTCGTTGGTGGTGGCCACGGTGGGCTGGGCTCCTTGCGTGCGGGTATGGCGTCGTGGCCAGGCTACGGCGTCTCCTGGACTTCGCCCGGGTTCGCCTCAGTGCGCCGGTTGGAGCTCAAGCATCGGGGCCGGTTGCAGGGACCCTTCAGGCTCCCTGGGGATCGTTGCGCTCCGCCCGAAGCGGGCGCACGACACCAGTACGGCGACTGCCCACACCAGCCGCACGACTGATGCAGAGCCCGGTGCCACCGTCGGTACCACGAACTCAGCGACCAGCGTCGCCATCGTCCACACCGGCCAGCGACGCTCGTGCAGGCTGTCCCAGAGCACGGCCGCCATCAGCGGACCGAGGCCGTAGTACAGCCAGACCTGTGGATCGGTGACCACCCGAAAGGCGAGGCCGGCAAATGGAACCGCCACCCAGTGAGACCGGCGAGCCAGGATCGCCATGACCACGAACCCGCCCGCCATCTGGAGCGGCCGCACCCAGGTTGGTGCCATCAGCGAGCTCACGCCCAGCAGGTGCAACGTCGAGGTGTTGTTCACTACGAGCCGGTAGCTTCCCAGCCCCTTGAGCGTCCCTGGGCCGCCGAGCACGAACGGGGCCCAGCACGCCGCTGCCGTAGCAAGCGCAGCAAGTGCCGCCTTCGGACGTTCGGCACGAGTCAACCCCAGCAACACCGGCGCCAGGATCAGCGCCCACGGCTTGGCCGAGACTCCCAGACCCACGAGCACCCCAGCGACCAACCACCAACGCTGCCGGGCGACGAGAGCCGTCGCCGCCAGCAGGAAGCAGATCGCCATCGCGTCGTCGACATGACGCCATACGCCGGCTTCGTAGGACCACACGACGGTCGCAGGAACCCCGGCGGCCAACGCCATCGTCGCGGTCTGCCGCGCTGAACGATCCGGGAGCAACGCACGGACCGTGGTCTCCGCGGAGCGGAGCGCCCACACCCCTCCGAAGGCCATCAGCAGACCGAAGCCCACGCCGACGGCGTTGTGTGGCAACCACTGCACGGCGGCCACCACGATCAGCGCAGGCGGTCCGATCTGGATGAAGGGGTACGACGCGTAGAGGCCGAGGCC
>DATAVK010000115.1:0-28717 GCA_036267755.1 Mycobacteriales bacterium | reverse complement strand
AAGCGGCGGAGGGTCTGATTCATGGCTAGGTACACCGGAGCGGACTGCAAGCGCTGCCGCCGCGAGAAGATGAAGCTGTTCCTCAAGGGGAGCAAGTGCGAGTCGTCGAAGTGCCCGATCGAGATCCGGCCCTACCCGCCGGGTGAGCACGGTCGCGGTCGCACCAAGGACAGCGAATACCTGCTCCAGATGCGTGAGAAGCAGAAGTGCGCACGCATCTACGGCGTCCTCGAGAAGCAGTTCCGCCGCTACTACGAGGAGGCCAACCGCCGCCCCGGCAAGACCGGCGAGAACCTGCTGCTGCTGCTCGAGCGACGGCTCGACAACGTGGTCTACCGCGCTGGGTTCGCCCACAGCCGGGACATGGCCCGCCAGCTGGTCAAGCACGGCCACTTCATCGTCAACGGCCACAAGGTCGACATCCCGTCGTACCTGGTGTCCGAGAACGACATCATCGAGGTCCGGCCCGGCTCGGTCGAGCTGACCCCGTTCGTCATCGCACGTGCCGAGGCGGGCAGCCGCCCGGTCCCGGCGTGGATCGAGGTCATCTCCAACCGGATGCGGATCCTCGTCCACTCGATGCCGGCCCGTCAGGTCATCGACACGCCGGTCCAGGAACAGCTCATCGTCGAGCTCTACTCGAAGTAACACCACGGCACGACCGCACCATCGCGGTACCCGAGAGCGATCAAATAGCGGGTCGCTCACGACACGAAAGGCATCACCGTGCTTATTGCACAGCGCCCCACCCTCAGTGAAGAGGCCATCGACGACTCACGCTCACGGTTCGTCATCGAGCCGCTCGAGCCCGGCTTCGGCTACACGCTCGGGAACTCCTTGCGTCGTACCCTCCTGTCCTCCATCCCCGGTGCCGCGGTCACGTCGCTGCGCATCGCCGATGTCCTCCACGAGTTCTCCACCGTGGCGGGGGTCAAGGAGGACGTCACCGACCTCATCCTCAACATCAAGAACCTCGTGGTCTCCAGCGAGCACGACGAGCCGGTTGTCATGTACCTGCGCAAGCAGGGCCCCGGCGCCGTCACCGCCGCGGACATCGCGCCGCCGGCCGGGGTCGAGATCCACAACCCCGACCTGCACGTCGCCACGCTGAACGCCAAGGGCAAGCTCGAGATCGAGTTCACCGTCGAGCGGGGCCGGGGCTACGTCTCTGCCGTGCAGAACAAGCAGCCTGGTCAGCCGATCGGGGTCATCCCGGTCGACTCGATCTACTCGCCGGTGCTCAAGGTGACCTACAAGGTCGAGGCGACCCGTGTCGAGCAGCGCACCGACTTCGACCGGCTGGTCGTCGACGTCGAGACCAAGTCCTCGATCACGCCGCGGACCGCGATGGCCTCGGCCGGCCACACCCTGGTCGAGCTGTTCGGCCTGGCCCGAGAGCTGGACGAGAACGCCGAGGGCGTCGAGATCGGCCCGTCGCCGACCGACGCGCAGCTGATGGCCGACCTTGCGCTGCCGATCGAGGAGCTCGACCTGACGGTCCGCTCCTACAACTGCCTCAAGCGTGAGGGCATCCACTCGGTGGGCGAGCTCGTCTCGCGCTCCGAGGCCGACCTGATGGACATCCGCAACTTCGGGCAGAAGTCGATCGACGAGGTCAAGGGCAAGCTCACCGGCCTGGGCCTCGCCCTCAAGGACAGCCCGCCCGGATTCGACCCGTCGTCCGTCATCGCCGGGTTCGACGAGGGATACGAGGACGGCGGCGACGCCGGCCTCGCCGAGACCGAGCAGTACTGACCCCCTGGTCGCCAGGCCCCGTGCCTGGCGACCGAGATCGAGGAGCACACGATGCCTACGCCCACCAAGGGTCCCCGCCTCGGCGGAAGCCCGGCGCACGAGCGGCTGCTGCTGGCGAACCTCGCCACGGCACTGTTCGAGCACGGTCGCATCACCACGACCGAGGCGAAGGCCAAGCGGCTGCGGCCACTGGCGGAGCGGCTGGTCACCTTCGCCAAGCGGGGCGACCTGCACGCTCGTCGCCAGGTGGTGGCAGTCGTCCGCGACAAGGGCGTCGTGCACACGCTGTTCGAGGAGATCGCACCGCGGTACGCCGAGCGCCCGGGTGGCTACACCCGGGTCACCAAGATCGGTCCGCGCAAGGGCGACAACGCCCCGATGGCCGTGATCGAGCTGGTCGAGGGTCTCACCGTCAGCCAGGAGGCCGTCGGCGAGGCCGAGCGGGCTCGCGCGTCACGGTTCGCGCGGCGCCGCCGCCCGACCGGTGCGACCGCTGAGGCCGCTGCCGATCTGGCGTCGGAGTCCGACGTCGCGGCCGGTGTCGCCGCGGATGCCGCGGATGCCGACACAGTTGACACTGACGTGGCGGAAGCCGACGTCGCGGAAGCTGCGGAGCCGGAGGCCGCCGACGCCGAGGTGACTGACGCCGAGGTGGCGGAGCCTGCTGCCGAGCCAATCGCCGAGACGGCCGCGTCCGCGACCGACGAGGTCGTCGGGAACGAGACCCCCGCGGCCGACGCCATCGAGCAAGCTGAGACGGCGGGTGGCGAGTCCGCCACGGACGCCGCTGAAGACGACTGACACCTGACGCTCGCGCCATGACCTCGGACGGTCAGGTGGGTGTCCGGCTGCGGCTCGACCTGGCGTACGACGGCACGGACTTCTCCGGCTGGGCGGCGCAGCCCGGTCGACGTACCGTGCAGTCCGTCCTCGAGGACGCGCTGACCCTCGTTACCCGCGCCGACGATCCGCTACGGCTGACCGTCGCAGGT
Source organism: Mycobacteriales bacterium (assembly GCA_036267755.1). Taxonomy (GTDB): domain Bacteria; phylum Actinomycetota; class Actinomycetes; order JAFAQI01; family JAFAQI01; genus DATAVK01. The sequence continues at coordinate 25,970 of DATAVK010000115.1, read as the reverse complement.
CGCACGGATGCAGGGGTCCACGCCACGGGTCAGGTGGCGCATGTCGACGTCCCGCTCGACACTGAGCTCGACGGTCTGCACCGGAGGCTGCAAGGGCGGCTGCCCGACGACATCGCGATCCACGACCTGAGTGTCGCGCCGCCCGGCTTCGACGCGCGCTTCGCGGCGCTGGGTCGGCGCTACCACTACCGGGTCACCGACGGCGTCCCCGACCCGCTCCGGCGGCGGGACACGCTGACCTGGCGGCGGCCGCTCGACATGGCCGCCATGGCGGCTGCGGCGGCCGGGCTGATCGGCGAGCACGACTTCGTGGCGTACTGCCGGCCGCGCGACGGCGCCACGACCGTCCGCACGTTGCGCCGGCTCGACGTGAGCCGCGACGTCACGGACGTGATCATTGTCGAGGCCGAGGCCGACGCCTTCTGTCATCACCAGGTGCGGTCGATGGTCGGTGCCCTGCTGAGTGTCGGTGAGGCCGGGCGGTCGCCCGGCTGGCCGGCCGAGGTCCTGCGTGGGACGGTCCGCGACAGTTCGGTCCAGGTCGCCGCTGCGCACGGTCTCACGCTGGTGGGCGTGGACTATCCCGAAGCTGATGGGCTGCTGGCTCGGGTGGCGGAGGCCCGCCGACGTCGTCGGTCCAGTTCGTCCAGATTTCATGAGTGAAATGCCCCGCGGTTGCGGTGGTGTGGTTTAGCGTCGAGGCGTCGTGAGCTCGTACCGCGCCCCCCGTTCGAGACGCCTTGCGGCCGCAGTAGTCGCGGCTGCCGGAGTCGGCCTTGCGCTGCCCACGCACGCCTCAGCGGCGCTCGAGCCAGTGGGACACGCTCTCCCCGTCCCGGCCGGCGCTCCGGCCGCAGCTGCCACGGCGGACACTGCCGCGCCGTTCTCGGCGTACCACCCGCTGGCCCGCTTCACCGGCTACGCGTCCGCTGGTCGGGTCTCGCCCGGCCACTGGATCAACGTCGCCGTGGCCGGTCGGGATGGCCTGCCTGCCGCGGGCGGCTTCAACGCGCTGGCGACGACGATCATCGTGTCGCACGCCACCAGCAAGACGAGCGTCGCGGTGTCGGCCCCCGGCACCCCGACCTCGACCCGGGTCCTGACCGCGCAGCGCTCGCGCACCACCTCGGGGTTGGCCCTCGCGCCGGTGGACGCCGCGGGCATCAGCCGGTTCCGGCTCGCCGGCGGCCACGCCCGAGTCCAGGTCCTCGTGCAGGGCTATCAGCAGGCCGGGCGCACCGGGACCAGCTTCCATCCGTTGGCACCCTCGAGCGTGCTCTCCGCGCACCGGGTGGCTGGGGGACACAGCCGCCTGGTCAGGATCGTCGGCTCGGCCCGCACCGGCCTGCCGTCGAACGGTCATGTGGCGGCGGTCGCCCTCGCGGTGACCGTCGCGCGGCCGACAGCCACGACAACCGTCACCGCCAATGCGACTGGCACCTCGACGTCGAGCGGGCCGGTCGTCGTCACCGCGCATCGCGGGACGACGACGTCGGGTGTGGCGATCGTCCCGCTGGGCGGCTACAGCACGCTTCGGCTGCACAACGCGCACGGCCACGCGACGCTCAGCGCGCAGGTCGAGGGCTACTGGACCACCGACCCGACCGGCAGCTTCTCGCGGGCGGTGACGCCCACCATCGTGTACGACGGCACAACCGCCGCGAACGCTTGGCGCACCGTGCCGGTGGCGGGCCATCTGGGCGTGCGGGCCAGCCAGCTGAGCGCGGCGGTGCTGTCGGTCACGACGGCGTCGGCAGCCGGACCGTCGTACCTCACGGTCGCTCCGACGCGCTCGGGTTTCCCGACCGGTGGCCCGGTCTCGATCCCCGCCCACTCCTCGTCGACCAACGTGGTCGTCAGCCGGCTGACCGGTTCGTCCGTGCACGTCTACGCCAACCGCCGGATGCGGCTGACGATCCGGGTCGTCGGCTACTACGGCCCGACGGCGTCCGGCACGGATGTGAGCTCGAGCTGCTCGGGCAGCCTCGCCTCAGGGTCGCGCTTCGCCATCATTCGGACGACCGCGGGCAAGCCCTACAGCAGCGTGGACCCGTCCTGCTTCTCGACGCGGCTCAGCGCGGCATCGCAGCTGCCGGCCGCGCCGGAGTTCTACCTGAACCTCGCCGACCCAGGCCGAGCGCGGTCGCCGCACTGGGGACAGGGTGGACCCAAGGCCTGCCCTGCCTCGCCCGCCTATGACGTGGCCTGTGGCTACGACTACGGCTACGAAGCCGCAAAGCAGGCGGTGGACTTCGCGACCGGCCAGGGGGCGGCAGCGGCCAGTCGCTGGTGGGTCGACGTGGAGTCCGGCAAGCAAGGCAACAGCTGGGGTAGCGCCAACCAAGAAGCTCCGGCGCATCAGGCGACGAACGTCGCGGTGATCCAGGGCGCGCTCCACTACCTGAGCGCGCACGGGTACCCGGCTGGCATCTACACGGAGACTCTGTGGTGGGACGCGATCACGGATTCATCGAGGGCGTTCTCCGAGGTGCCAGTGTGGGGCGGCGGCGCCGAAACGTCGGCGTTCGCCCGCGCTAACTGCAAGCAGGTGTCGATTACCGGGGGTCCTGCCCTGTTGGCGCAATGGATCGACAAGAAGTCGGTCGACCATGACATCGCCTGCTAAGCAGGCCCCCAGCCGCCTCACAGGTCGGCGGGTGACTGGTCCCGTTGCAGCACGTCGAGCAGTTCCTCGTAAGGCCCGACCAGGTACGCCGCATCCCCGGCCGCAAAGCGTGTCCCGCGCCGCGGCGGATGCTCCAGGCCGCCGCGCGCCCGGTCGAGCGCGATCACGCGAGTCCGGGCCGACAGTTGCTGCATGCTGCTGCCGTCGAGGCCACCTCCGGCCGCGACCGTGAGCCGGGCCAGCAGGAACGGTTGCTGCTCGACGTAGAAGGTGTCCAGCACGTCCAGGCCGAGCGCGGCACCGACGAACCACGGCGCGGCGAGCGCTGAGGTCGACCGGACATGCCGGAACCCGAAGCTGCGCTCCACCGACTCGGCTAGGCCGCGGTCGAAGAGCCGCAGCACGAGTGGCCGCCGCCGGCCACCGCCCGGGCGTTCCAGCCGGTCACGCAACGCCAGGGCGATCTCCAGGTTGGTGAGGTCGTTGCTGGTCATGACGGCCACCGAGCGCGCGGCGTCGAGGTTCACCAGGTCGAGCGTCTGCGGCAGCGTCGCGTCACCGATGACGACGGGGGCGCCGAGCGCCCGGGCCTGGGAGACGAAGCGGCCGTCGTCGTCCGCTTCGACAACGACGACGTCGCGGTGGGCGGCGAGCAGGCCGGTCAGGACACGCATCCCGACCGACCCGAGGCCGATCAGTACGACGTGCCCGCTCATGCCGGTGACCCGCTTGCGGCCCAGCGCCTGGGCGAGCCGGCGGCTCACCAGCAGGTTGGTGGCGAGCGCGAAGACGGTGGTTGCCATGGCGGCGCCCAGCACGATGTCCACCACCCCGAACGTCACCAGCCACTGGGGTTGCCCGGCGAAGTGGAAATCGCCGTACCCGACTGTGGCGTCGGTCGAGACCGTGAAGTAGAGCGCGTCGAGCCAGCCGATGTGACCGCCCCCGGTCGTGCGATAACCCAGTCGCACCACCACCGTCGATACGACCACCAGTGCGACGATCGTCACGAGCGCGGCGCGCAGTGGCCCGTCGACCTCCCGCAGCAGTCCGACGGCGTTGTCCCACATCGCGCGGGCCGCTGATCGCAGCCGGCTGAGCCGCCGGGCCCGTCGTTTGCGGCGCTCGGCCACCGAGTCGGGCTCGGACTGCTCGGCGAGATCCGACCGGGTGGCGATGACGGTGACCCGGTCGCCCGCCGTCGCCAGGTGATCGCGACCCGGGCAGATCGCGAGCGGGCCGCCGCCTCGCGGTGCCACGGCGATCGGAGCCAGGTCACCGAACTGACGGCGCAGCGATTGGGTGCGCGGGGCGACCAGCTCGGTGACGACGAAGGTCACGCCGGAGAGCTCGATGACGTGCTCGGAACGCTGCCGACAGGCCTCCACCACCGAGGGGGCGGCCAGCCCGGCGGTGTCGAGGACTGTGCCGGGTCCGGTGACCTCGGTGACACCTCGGCCGACCGCCGGGTTGTCCATCGCCACGGCGAGCCGGACATCCGGCCGTCGCTCGTGGACCAGCAGCGCCGTCTCCAGCGTCTCCACGTCGTCCCGCTGGACGCAGACCACGGCCAGCGCACCTGGCAGCCCTGCCGCGTCGAGGACGTCAGGGTCTCGCGCGCTCGCGTTCAGCAGCGGAACCCCCCACGCCTCGACGGCCCGGCGGGGCCGGGGCTCCGCACGGTCGTCGACGACGATGACCTGGCGGCCGAGCCGCACCAGCTGCTCGACCGTCAGCAACCCCACCCCGTGCAGTCCACAGACGATGACGTGCCCGGTCCAGTCCCGCGGGTCCGGCTCGCTGCTCACGCGAGCATGATCCCCGTTCTTCGGCATGTGGAGATCTCAGCGAAGCAAAATCTTGTGGGCGACGAGTCCCGCATCCGCGACACTGGACGCCATGGGCCACGTCGACGTGCAGCGGGTCAGTTTCTCGCTGCCCGACGGCAGGGTGCTGCTCGACGAGGTGACCTTCCGGGTCGGGGAGGGTCAGAAGGCGGCCCTGGTCGGCCCGAACGGCGCGGGCAAGACCACCTTGCTGCGCATCCTCACGGGTGACCCCGAGCCGACCGACGGCGTCGTCACCGGGTCCGGCGGTCTCGGGGTGATGCGGCAGTTCGTGGGCTCGGTGCGCGACGACTCTACGGTCCGCGACCTGCTGCTCAGCGTCGCGCCGCCACGCGTCCGGGCGGCCGCCGCGGCCGTCGACGCCGCCGAGCTGGCGATGATGGACAGCGACGACGAGCCGACCCAGCTGCGGTATGCCGGTGCGCTGGCCGAGTGGTCCGATGCCGGGGGCTGGGACATCGAGGTGCTCTGGGATACCTGCACGACCGAAGCGATCGGCGTCCCCTACGAGCGGGCCCGCTGGCGCGAGGTGCGGACGTTGTCGGGCGGCGAGCAGAAGCGGTTGGTGCTCGAGGCGCTGCTGCGCGGGCCGGACCAGGTGCTGCTGCTCGACGAGCCGGACAACTACCTGGACGTGCCCGGCAAACGATGGCTCGAGGAGAGGCTGCTCGAGTCGCCGAAGACGGTGCTCTACGTCTCCCACGACCGCGAGTTACTGGCGCGGACGGCGTCGCGGATCATCAGTCTCGAGCTCGGCGCGGCCGGCAACACGGTCTGGACCCACGGCGGTGGGTTCGCGTCGTACGCCCAGGCCCGGGCCGACCGCAACAGCCGGCTGGAGGAGCTGCGCCGGCGCTGGGACGAGGAGCACGCCAAGCTCAAGGCGCTGGTCCTGCGGCTGCGCGAGAAGGCGAAGTACAACGATGGCATGGCGCCCGCGTACAAGGCCGCCTGCACTCGGCTCGAGCGGTTCGAGACGGCCGGGCCACCGCAGGCTGTCCCACTCGCGCAGGGGGTCAAGATGCGGCTGCGCGGTGGCCGCACCGCGAAGCGGGCTGTGGTGTGCGAGGCGCTCGAGCTCACCGGTCTGATGCAGCCGTTCGACCTGGAGGTCTGGTACGGCGAGCGGGTGGCGGTGCTCGGCTCGAACGGGTCGGGGAAGTCGCACTTCCTGCGACTGCTGGCGGCCGGCGGCAGCGATCCCGACGCTGAGCATCGCCCGGTGGCCGGGACGCCCGTCGGCACGGTCGCGCACACCGGTGTGGCCCGGCTCGGAGCCCGGGTGCGCCCCGGCTGGTTCGCCCAGACCCACGAGCACCCGGAGCTGATCGGCCGGACGCTGCTCGACATCCTGTGGGTCGGCGATGACCACCGCAGCGGGATGGGCCAGGAGAACGCGGCCCGGGTGCTCGACCGGTACGAGCTCGCCGGCGCGGCCGAGCAGGCGTTCGAGACACTGTCCGGCGGCCAGCAGGCGAGGCTGCAGATCCTGCTCCTCGAGCTGTCGGGAGCCACGCTGCTGCTGCTCGACGAGCCGACGGACAACCTCGACATCGTTTCCGCCGAGGCGCTCGAGATCGGCCTCGACGCGTTCGACGGGACCGTCCTCGCCGTGACCCACGACCGGTGGTTCGCCCGGTCGTTCGACCGGTACGTCGTGTTCCGCGCGGATGGCACCGTCGTCGAGTCCGACGAGGCGATCTGGGACGAGGGCCGCGTGGAGCGGGTGCGCTGATGCTGGTCCATCCATGGGACGCCGGCAGCTCCGACGCCGAGTGGCGCGGCTTCGTCACCGAGCAGGGTTTCGGCCAACTCGTCGCGGTCGGTCGCGGCCGGGATGTCGCCGTCGTCGTACCGACCCAGTTCGCGCTGGTCGACGACGAGGTATGGCTGCACCTGGCCAGACCCAATCCGATCTGGAAGGCGCTCGAGGAGAACCCGATGGCGACGCTGGCGGTCGCGGGTGACTGGGCGTACGTTCCGGCGGCGTGGAAGGCGATCGGTGACGAGGACCCGGCCGTCGGCATCCCCACGACGTACTACTCGGCGGTCCAGCTCAGTGGCGTGATGACCGTGGTCGACGACCCGGCCGGCAAGGTGGAGATCCTGCGTCGGCAGCTCGCGACCACCGAGCCCGGTTCCGGAGCGGTCGACCCGGCCGAGCACGCCCGGTTGCTGCCCGGGATCCGGGGGCTGCGGATGGCGATCAGCGACGTCACGGCCAAGTTCAAGTACGGCGGGAACGTCGACGCCGAGCACCGCGCGGCGGTGGCCGAGCGCCTGGCGCAGCGTGGTGGACCCGGTGACCAGGCGGCCCTCCGGCAGCTGCGGCGCCGTTCGGCCGGTGATCTGTGAACCGCCCCTTACCGCCGGCGGGCAGTGGCGGTTCACAAACTGACGGGGTGAGCTTCCAGCGGCTGCACCACGTGCAGCTCGCGATCCCGCCGGCGGGCGAGGACGCGTGTCGCCGGTTCTGGGGCGACATCATGGGGATGACGGAGGTCGAGAAGCCGCCCGCACTCGCCGCGCGAGGTGGCTGCTGGTTCCGCCGCGGCGGCTTGGAGGTGCACCTCGGGGTGACGTCGGACTTCGTGGCGGCTCCCAAGGCCCATCCGGGCATCCTCGTCGACGGCCTGGACCTGCTCGCGACCCGGCTCACCGACGCGGGCGTCGAGGTGCGCTGGGACCCGGACTTTCCCGGGTACCGACGCTTCTACGCCGACGACCCGTTCGGGAACCGGCTCGAGTTCCTCGAGCCGGAGCCGGCATGACGAGCCCGATCGCGACGTACCAGAAGGTCTGCATCGATGTCGTCGATCCCGTCCCGATGGGGGAGTTCTGGGCCGCCGTCCTGGGCTGGCCCTACCGGCCCACGCAGAACGGCGAGGGAGCCGTCTTCGGGCCGACCTACGCTCACACCGTCTGGATGAATGTCGTCCCGGAGCCCAGGTCGGTCAAGAACCGGGTCCACCTCGACGTCTACGCCACCGACCTGGCCTCGCTGGAGCGGCTCGGCGCCACGCTCGTGCAGGAGCAGCAGCCCGGCTGGCGCTGGACGATCATGGCCGACCCGGAAGGCGGCGAGTTCTGCGCCTTCCTGCGCGATGAGCTGCCCCCCGACCGGCTGCACGGCCTGGTCGTCGACAGCGTCGACCACGCCGCTCAGGCGCGGTGGTGGGCCGGCGTGATCGGCGGCGACGTGGTGCACGACGAGCGCGGGTTCTCGACCGTGGAGAACGTGCCTGGCATGCCCATCCTGACCTACGACTTCGTCCCGGTCCCGGAGCCCAAGACCGCCAAGAACCGGGTCCACATCGACATCGACGTCCCCGACCGGCAGCGGCTGATCGACGCCGGGGCGACGCTGCTCGAGCCGCCCAACGATGACCACCGGTGGGCGATCATGGCCGACCCGGAGGGCAACGAGTTTTGCGCGTTCCCACCGGACTAGGCAGCCCGCCTCCGGTGACTTTGACCGCTCATGCGGGGCGCGGGTAGCCTCGAACGGTCGCTCGCGGACCCATGTCCGCGCGACGATCCCTGATCGACGAGAAGTGAAGGCACCTCCGTGCGGACGTTTCAGCCCAAGACCGGCCAGGTGACGCGCCAGTGGCACGTCATCGACGCCAGCGATGTCGTGCTCGGCCGGCTCGCCAGCCAGACCGCGCGGCTGCTCCGCGGCAAGCACAAGCCGATCTACGCCCCGCACGTGGACACCGGTGACTTCGTCATCATCGTCAACGCCAGCAAGGTCGCGCTGACCGGCAACAAGCGCGAGGCCAAGATGGCCTACCACCACTCCGGCTTCCCGGGTGGTCTGTCCGCCACGCCGTACAAGGACCTGCTCGAACGACGACCCGAGCGGGCCGTCGAGAAGGCGATCAAGGGAATGCTGCCGCACACCAGCCTGGGCCGACAGATGGCCACCAAGCTGAAGGTGTACGCCGGCCCCGAGCATCCGCACCAGGCCCAGCAGCCGGTGCCCTACGAGATCACCCAGGTGGCCCAGCAGTGACTGAAACCGCACCCGAGACCGTCCTCGACGTCGAGGAGGTCGAGACGCCGGACACCGACGTCGCGGACGTCACTGACGTCGCGATCGACGAGCCCGAAGCGGAGCCGACCCCGGCGCCACGACGCGTGATCGCGACCGGCCCCGCCGGCGCGACCGGTCGGCGCAAGGAGGCCATCGCTCGGGTGCGCCTGGTCCCCGGAACCGGTGTGTGGACCATCAATGGCCGCACCCTCGAGGACTACTTCCCGAACAAGGTCCACCAGCAGATCGTGCACGAGCCGCTGGTGGCGCTCGACGTCGTCGACGCCTACGACGTGCTGGTTCGGGTGCAGGGCGGGGGCGTGTCCGGCCAGGCCGGCGCGGTCCGGCTCGGCATCGCCCGCTCGTTGCTGCAGACCGACGACGAGGCGCGGCCGCCGCTGAAGAAGGCCGGCTACCTCACCCGGGATGCTCGGGCCAAGGAGCGCAAGAAGTACGGCCTGAAGAAGGCCCGTAAGGCGCCGCAGTACAGCAAGCGCTGAGCGTGGGACGGCTCTTCGGGACCGACGGGGTCCGGGGGGTCGCCGGGGTGGAGCTCACCGCGGACCTGGCTCGCTCGCTGGCAGCCGCTGCGGTCGCGGAGCTCGCTCCGACCGGCCCGGTGGTGGTGGGTCGTGACACCCGGCCGTCCGGTGAGTGGTTGCAGGATGCCGTCGTCGACGGGCTCAGCTCGGCCGGCGCCGATGTCGTGCTGCTCGGCGTCATCCCTACCCCCGCTGTGGCCCGGGCACTGGCTACCGGCGTACCGGGGGTTGAGGGTCAGCCGTCGTTCGGTGTCGTCATCTCCGCCAGCCACAACCCGGCCCCCGACAACGGCATCAAGCTGTTCGGCGCGGGCGGACTGAAGCTCGGCGACGACATCGAGGACCGGATCCAGGCGCGCCTCGCCGATCCGCGACCAGCGGCGGCCAGACCCGGCGTCGTCGCCCCCGCCGACGACGCGGCCGGTGCCTACGCCGTCGCCCTGCTCGCCACGCTGCCGCACCGGCTCGACGGGCTGCGGGTCGTCGTGGACTGCGCGAACGGTGCAGCCGCCACCGTTGCCCACGCCGCGTACGCCGGTGCCGGGGCTGACGTGGTCGTCGTCTACGACGAGGTGGACGGCGACAGGATCAACGCCGGCTGCGGAGCTACCCACCTCGAGGCAATCCAAGCCGCGGTGCGCGAGCACGGGGCCGACGTCGGCATCGCCCACGACGGTGACGCTGACCGCTGCCTCGCCGTCACCGCCGATGGTGAGGTCGTCGACGGCGACGGAATCCTCGCCATCCTCGCCGTCGACCTGCATGAACGCGGCCGGCTGGCCACAGACACGATCGCCGCCACCGTGATGAGCAACCTCGGCCTGGCCAACGCGCTGCGCCCGCACGGGATCGCAGTGGTCACCACAGCGGTCGGCGACCGCTACGTGACCGAGCGGATGCGCGCGGACGGGCTGACCCTCGGCGGCGAGCAGTCCGGACACGTGATCCTCGCCGAGCACGCGACGACCGGCGACGGGATCCTCACGGCGCTGCACCTGTTGGCCAGGGTCGCGTCGACCGGAAGCTCGCTGGCCACGCTCGCCTCGATCGTCCAGCGGCTGCCGCAGGTGCTGGTGAACGTGCCCGTCCTCGACCGCGACGTTGCCTTGACCGCACTCCGCCCGCTGACCGAGCAGGTGGCGAGCGAGCTCGGTACGTCGGGCCGGGTACTTGTGCGACCCAGCGGCACCGAGCCGCTGATCCGGGTCATGGTCGAGGCGCCCGGGGACGGTCAGGCCGCGGCGATCGCCGAGCGACTCGCCGCAGCGATTCGCTGAAACCACTCGGCCCCGCCGTACCCGGTGACATCCTCGAAGTGATGAGCACTCTGAGCCAGCCGCCGCGCCGACGTACCACGGCCCTCACCACTGTCCTCGCGCTCGCCGGCCTGGTCGCCATGTCGGCGGCCGCCCCCGCGATCTCGGCGAGTCCGCGCTCTCCCGCCACGTCACCCAAGAAGCTGGCCGCGGCCGCCTACGCCCGGATGACCCCCGCCCAGCGGGTCGGCCAGCTGTTCATGCCAGGGGTCACGTCGACCGGCCCGACCTCCGCGGAGGCCGCGGACGTCGTGTCGACGCACAGCGGCAACGTCTTCCTGCGCGGCGACTCAACTGCGGGGCTCGCCGCCGAGCGCGCGGTCGTCCGCAAGCTGGTGCCGAAGGCGACCCACGCCAAGGTGTTGCCGTTCGTCGGCACCGACCAGGAGGGCGGCGAGGTACAGGTCCTGCAGGGCAGCGGCTACACCCGGATGCCGACCGCACTCGCCCAGGGTCGGCTCACCACGGCCACGCTGCGCACCCGGGCGGCCGGCTGGGGCGCCCAGCTGCTCGACACCGGGGTCAACGTCGACCTGGCGCCCGTCGCGGACACCGTCCCGGCCTCGATCGGGACCGCGAACCAGCCGATCGGCCGGTACGACCGCGAGTTCGGCCACACGATCGCCCGGGTCGCCGGCCACGTCACCGCGTTCGTGCAGGGGATGACCAAGGCCAAGGTCGCGACGACCGTCAAGCACTTCCCGGGGCTGGGTCGCGCGACCGGCAACACCGATATCAAGAGGGGGGTCACCGACCCGACGGGTCCGCACAGCAAGTACCTGACGCCGTATCGGGACGGCATCGTCGCGGGGGCCCAGTTCGTCATGGTGTCGTCCGCGAAGTACCCCAAGATCGACAAGTGGCACCGGGCCTGCTTCTCGAAGCCGGTGATCGGCACGCTGCTCCGCGGGCAGGAGAAGTTCACCGGGATCGTGATCTCCGACAGCTTCAACGCCGTCGCGGTCTCGGACCTGTCCCCGGCGCAGCGGGCGCTGCGGTTCTTCGGCGCGGGTGGCACGATCCTGCTGGACACCCTTCCGTCGGACATCCGCCCGATGACCAAGGCCGTGCTCGCCCAACAGGCGAGCGACTCGCACTTTGCCGGCCTGATCAAGGCCGCGGTCATGCTCGTTCTGACCACCAAGGCACGCGACGGCCTGATCAGCTGACTCGCAGCGTCGGATCGGGGCCGGAGCCCGGCCGCCGCGTACCCTGCAAGGTGTGTGCGGGATCGTGGGGTACGTCGGGGAGCAGCCCGCGCTCGACGTCATCATGGGCGGCCTGAAGCGCCTGGAGTACCGCGGCTACGACTCGGCCGGTGTCGCCATCCGCGACGGCTCGTCGCTCACCGTGGTCCGTCGCGCCGGCAAACTGGCCAACCTCGAGGACGCGCTGGCCGAGCACGCCGACCAGGGTGACCCGGTACGCCGAGGAACCCTGGGGATCGGGCACACCCGCTGGGCTACCCACGGCGCCCCCAACGACCAGAACGCCCACCCGCACGTCGACTGCTACGGCGCGGTCGCGGTCGTGCACAACGGGACACTGGAGAACTACGTCGAGCTGCGCGAGGCACTGGAGCGCCGCGATCATGTCCTGACCTCCGACACCGACACCGAGGCCGTCGCGCACCTGATCGAGGAGGCCTACGAGGGCGACCTTGCCGCGGCAGTCCGGTCGGTGTGCCGCCAGCTCGACGGCTCGTTCGTCCTCGTCGTCGCCCACCGGGATTCACCGGACGTCGTGGTCGGGGCTCGGCGCAACCTGCCGCTGGTCGTCGGGCGCGGTACGGGTGAGAACTTCCTCGCCAGCGACGTCACTGCCTTTATCGCCCATACCCGGCAGGCGATCGCGATCGACCAGGACAACATCGTCGAGCTGCGCCGCGAGGGGGTGCGGATCACCGACCTCAACGGGGTCGAGGTGGCCGGGGATGAGTTCCACGTCGACTGGGACACCGCCGCCGCCGAGAAGGCCGGTTACGACTACTTCATGCTCAAGGAGATCGAGGAGCAGCCGGAGGCGGTGCGGGAGACCCTCGGCGGTCGGATCGACCCGGACGGCAGGCTGGTGCTCGACGAGCTGGCGATGAGCGACGAGGACATCCAGGGCTTCAGCCAGGTCTTCATCGTGGCCTGCGGCTCGTCGTACCACTCCGCGATGGTCGGCAAGTACGCCATCGAGCGCTGGGCCCGGCTACCTGTCCAGGTGGAGATCGCGAGCGAGTTCCGCTACCGCGACCCGGTGCTGGACCGCAACACCCTGGTGATCGCGATCAGCCAGAGCGGTGAGACCGCCGACACCCTCGAGGCGGTTCGCCACGCCCGGCGGCAGCGGGCCTGGGTGCTGGCCGTCACCAACACCGTCGGCGCCTCGATCGCGCGGGAGAGCGACGCCGCGTTCTATACCCGAAGCGGGCCGGAGGTCGCCGTCGCCTCGACCAAATCCGTGATGACCCAGCTGGTGGCGATGTACCTGGTCGGGCTCTACCTGGCTCAGCTGCGCGGCTACCGCGACGGCGACGAGATCCGCTCGCATTTCAGTGACCTGGAAGCGACGCCGGTCCTGATCGCTGAGGTGCTCGCCCGGATGGACTCGGTGCGGAAGGTGGCGCGCGAGATCTCAGACAACGAACGGGTGCTGTTCCTCGGCCGGCACGTCGGGTACCCGATGGCGCTCGAGGGCGCGCTCAAGCTCAAGGAGCTCGCCTACGTCTCGGCAGAGGGCTACCCGGCCGGGGAGATCAAGCACGGCCCGATCGCGCTGATCGACAAGGGCACCCCGGTCGTGGTCCTCGCACCGCGGCACATCCTCACCCCGAAGCTCATCACCAACGTCCAAGAGGTGCGGGCGCGTGGGGCGCGGACCATCGTGATCGCTACCGACGGCGACGAGTCCGTCGTCGCGCATGCCGACGACCTGATCCGGATCCCGGACACCAAGTCATTGCTGTCCCCGCTGCTCACCCTGGTACCGATGCAGGTGCTCAGCGCGGAGTTCGCCATGGCACGCGGGCTGGACATCGATCAGCCGCGCAACCTGGCGAAGAGCGTCACGGTCGAGTGAGTCACTGACCCGGTGATCGTCGGGATCGGCGTCGACGTGGTCGACCTGTCGCGGTTCGCGACCTCGCTGCAGCGCACCCCCCATCTGGCCACGCGGCTGTTCACCGACGCCGAGCGCGACGCCTCGCCCGAGTCACTGGCGGCCACGTTCGCCGCCAAGGAGGCGGTCGCGAAGGTGCTCGGCGCCCCGGTCGGACTCGACTGGCACGACGTCGAGGTACGCCGGGACCCGGGCGGGCGGCCGGTGCTCGAGGTAACGGGCACGGTGGCGGCCGCCGCGACCGCGCAGGGTGTCGAGCGCTGGCACCTGTCACTCAGCCACGATGCGGGTACGGCCATCGCGATGGTGGTGGCGGAGTCGTGAGACGGGCCTACGACGCCGCCCAGGTTCGGGCCGCGGAAGCGCCGCTGTTGGCGGCGCTACCCACGGGCGCGTTGATGCAGCGGGCGGCGAGCGCGCTGGCACGCCGCTGCGCCTCGCTTCTCGAGGGTGTCTACGGCTCCCGGGTCGTGCTGCTGGTCGGCTCTGGCGGCAACGGCGGAGACGCGCTGTACGCCGGTGCTCGGCTGGCCCGACGCGGCGCTCGGGTCGATGCGCTGCTCGTCGGCGACGCACTTGACGATGCTCTGGCGGCATTCCTCGACGCAGGCGGCCGGAGCAGGTCGGCCGCTGACGAGCGCTCCGCGGCCCTGATCGCGCAGGCCGATCTCGTCGTCGACGGCATGGTCGGCATCGGCGCGACCGGAGAGCTCCGTGCGCCGATGGCGCGGCTGGCCGGGCTGGTGGCCGACTCGCCGGCGCTGGTGGTCGCTGTCGACGTACCGAGCGGGGTGGACGCCTCGACCGGTGCCGTCGCGGGCGAGGCGGTGCGTGCTGACGTGACCGTCACCTTCGGGGCCCTCAAGGCCGGGCTCGTCATCTCACCTGGCGCCGAGCAGGCCGGCCGGGTCGAGACCGTCGACATCGGGCTCGATTTGCCGCCCGCGTCGGTGACCCTGCTCGACGCCGACGACGTCGCCGACCTGCTGCCAGAACCCCATGGCGAGACCGACAAGTACCGCCGTGGCGTGGTGGGAGTCGTGGCCGGGAGCGACGCCTACACCGGAGCCGCACAGCTCGCCGTGGGGGGTGCGCTCGCCGCCGGCGCCGGGATGGTCCGCTACGCCGGGGTGGCCCACCCGGCCGAGATCGTCCGGCACCGCTGGCCCGAGGCCGTGATCACCGTCATCCAGCCGGGCGACGGTGCCGGTGTGGTGGCCGCGGGACGGGTCCAGGCCTGGGTCGTCGGCTCCGGTCTGGGGACCGACGACGCCGCAGGTGATGTCGTCAAGGCCGTCCTCGCCACCGACGTTCCGGTGCTCGTCGACGCGGACGCGGTCACCTGGCTCGGCGATCACCGCTCGGTCCTGACCGACCGCCGCGCGCCGACCCTGCTGACGCCGCACGCGGGGGAGTTCGCCCGGCTCATGGGTGTGGACCGGGCCGACGTGGAGGCCCACCGCCTCGATCACGTCCGTCGCGCCGTGGACGCCCTCGGCGTGACCATCCTGCTCAAGGGGACCACGACGCTGGTGGCCGACCCGACCGGTGCGGTCCGGGTCAACTCGGCGTCGACGGCGTACCTCGCCACCGCCGGCAGCGGCGACACGCTGTCGGGGATCTGTGGCGCCTTGCTCGCGGCCGGGCTGAGTGCGCTCGACGCCGGATCGGCGGGCGCCTTCCTGCATGGCCTCGCGGGCCTGATCGCGAGCGGCTCGCCGCCGGCCCCCATCGTCGCCGCTCAGATCGCTGAGCAGGTGCCGGCCGCGATCCGGGCCGTGCGGTCGACCGAGTGGGGGGACCGCGGCCGCTAGTCCTCCTGGTCGAAGAGCTCGCTCGGCTCGGTTGTCTCGGTCGGAGCCTCGGCGGCTGTCGCTGGTTCGTCGGGCTCGATCGGCGGGCTCTCTGTCATCGCCGGGTGGTGATGGTGTTGGTGGTGCTCGGGGAGGTCCGCTACCGGCACCTCGTCGACCACGCTGATCTGCGCCGCGATCTGGCGCAGTCGCCCGGAGACGTCGTCGTACTCCCGCATCACCTCGGTGAGCCGCTCGCGCGCGGTGGTCTCCCGGGCTTCCAACCGCTCCTGGCACGCGATCTCGCGCGCTTCCAGTCGGCGGTCGAGCTCGGCGAGCTGGGCTGCCGCGGCGTCCTCGGCGCGGGCCCGGGCCCGCGCGACCTGCGCGTCCGCCTCGGCGATCTCGCGCTGCGCCTCGGCCTTCATCTGCTGGACCGACTCATGAGCGTCGTCCAGGATCCGCTGCCGCTCCTCGGTCGCGGCAGCCATCACCCGCTCCGCCTCGTGCTGGGCCCGGCCGACCTCGAGGTTCGCGGTCGCCTTGAGTGCGGCGACCTCTTCCTCGGCAATCGCGAAGATCCGGGCGATCCGCTCACCCATCGCTTTGTACGACGGGTACCCCGCAACCGCCTCGGCGGCATCGACTGCCGCGAGCTGGGTCCGGGCCTCGACGAGCTCGCGGATGCCCGCGTCCCGGTCCGCGGCGATCTCGTTGATCCGCAGATCGAGCTCGGCCAAGTGCTGCTCGACCTCGTACCGGTCGTAGCCGCGGAAGGTCACCGCGAACAGCGGGACGCCGCCACCGTCCGCTGCGGCCTGATCGACATCCAGGACGGAGATGGTGGGGGTCTCGACGGCGTGATCAGTCATGTGATCAGTGTGACTAATGGGACGCATGCCACACGAGATGCCACGCCGAGGCGCCGCTGAGCCGTCCGCCGGCCGGAACCGACCGTCTGGAGTGCGACACAATGCCGATATGGCTGTTTCGGTCGCCCGGATCGACCTCGACGCGATCCGCGACAACGTCGCGGTGCTGCGGGGCTACGCCCCCACCGCGGAGCTGATGGCCGTCGTCAAGGCGGACGGCTACGGGCACGGCATGGTGCCCTCGGCCAGGTCCGCGCTGGCCGGTGGAGCGACCTGGCTCGGTGTGACGTCCGCCGAGGAGGCGCTCGGGCTGCGGGCCGCGGGGATCGACGTACCCGTCCTGGCCTGGCTCCTCGCACCTGACGACGACTGGACCGCGCTGGTGGCGGGCAACGTCGACGTGAGCGTGAGCGCGACCTGGGCACTCGAGCGTGCGACGGCAGCCGCGACGGCCCACGGCCGCCCGGCCCGGATCCATCTCAAGGCCGACACCGGTCTGGGACGTGGCGGGGCAACGCGCCAGGACTGGCCCGATCTCGTCGAGGCCGCCGCGAAGGCGGTGTCGGACGGCACGATCCAGGTGATCGGGGTCTGGTCGCACCTTGCCTACGCAGACGAGCCGACCCACCCGACGATCCAGCGCCAACAGCGCGCGTTCTCCCACGCGGTGAGCGTCGCCACCGAGGCCGGGCTCGACCCGCAGGTCCGGCACCTGGCCAACTCGGCGGCCACCCTGGCGCTCCCCGGCGCCCATCTGGACCTGGTCCGGCCGGGCATCGCGATCTACGGCCTTTCACCGGGGCCTGCGGTGGGGACCCCGTCCGACCTCGGGCTGCGGCCGGCGATGACGCTGACCAGCCAGGTGGTGCTGGCCAAGCGCGTGCCGCCCGGCCAGGGGGTGTCCTACGGGCACCGCTACATCACCGAGCGGCAGACCACGTTGGCCTTGGTCCCGTTGGGGTACGCCGACGGGGTGCCTCGCCATCTCACCAACGTGGGTGAAGTTCTCGTCGCCGGCCGTCGCCGCCGCATCGCCGGCAGCGTCTGCATGGACCAGTTCGTCGTCGACGTGGGGGACGACGTCGTCCATGAAGGCGACGAGGTGGTGCTCTTCGGCCCCGGTGACCACGGCGAGCCCACGGCAGCGGACTGGGCGAACGCCATCGGCACCATCAACTACGAGATTGTGACGCGGGTCGGGGCGCGGGTCCCGCGGATCCACCAGATCACGCCGTGAGTGGACGCAGCAAGCTCGGCATCGCCGCGCTCGCCACCGGGCTCGTCGGTGCTGCGGTCGTCGGGACGGTGGCAGCCGAGCGACGGGCCGTCGGGCGCGCGGTCGGCCGAGCCCGGCGGCTGCCGGACCCCTACGTCGACGAGCCGCTGGGCGCGCGGCATACCCGTGCGATCCCGGTCACCGCGACCGACGGCCTCCGGCTGCACGTGGAAGCGGAGGACGACCCCGGCACCGGGCTGACCGTGGTGTTCGTGCACGGGTTCACGCTGTCGATGGAGTGCTGGCACTTCCAGCGTCGCGACCTGACCGGTGTCGGCCGGCTGGTGTTCTACGACCAGCGCAGCCATGGTGCGTCCGGTCGCTCCGATAGCGAGCACGCCACGATCGACCAGCTCGGCCACGACCTGATGTCGGTCCTGGACGTCGTCGTACCGGACGGTCCGGTCATCCTCGTCGGACACTCGATGGGTGGCATGACGATCCTGGCGCTGGCCGACCAGCACCCCGAACTGTTCGGTGACCGGATCGTCGGCGTGGCCCTGCTGGCGACGTCGTCCGGCAAGCTCGCCGACACCCTGTTCGGGCTCCCTGGCTGGCTCGGCCGCGGACTGCGGCCGGTCGTCCCAGGCGTCGTTCACGCCGCCAACCGCCGTGCCGCCCTGCTCGAGAACGGTCGTCGCGCCGGGACGGACCTGGAGTTCCTCGCGACCCGCTATCTGTCGTACGGCCCGGATGCGCCGCCGTCGCTGGTCGCCTTCATGGCCCGGATGATCGCCGGCACCTCGGTCGAGGTGATGACGGAGTTCTTCGACACCTTCCTGTCGCACGACAAGCTGGCCGCGCTCGACGTGCTCCGCGGTATCCCGGTCCTGATCTGCTGCGGAGAACGCGACTCGCTCACGCCGGTCTCGCACAGCGAGACCATGGCGGAGGCGCTGCCCGATGCGGAGCTGCTGATCATCCGGGGCGCCGGGCACATGGCGATCATCGACCGCCACGACGAGGTGAACGACGCGTTGCGACGGCTGGTGGACCGCGCCGCCCAGGACGCCCCCAGCGCCGCGGCGTCGTGAGCCGTCCCGTCACCGACCCGGCCGCACTGCAGATCCGGGCCGCTGCTGCGGGGTACGTCGACATCGGGTCGCTCAGCCCGGCCATCCGCTCGTGCACCGCCTGTCCCGAGCTGGTCGCCGCCCGGAACACCGTGGTCGTCGGCGACCTGCCGGCTGCGCCACGGTTGCTGCTCGTCGGTGAGGCACCGGGGGCGCAGGAGGACGCCGCCGGACGGCCGTTCATCGGCAAGGCCGGTCAGCTGCTCGACGAGCTGATGGGCGAGGCCGGGCTACGCCGCTCGGACGTGGCCGTGCTCAACGTCCTCAAGTGCCGGCCACCGGCCAACCGCACCCCAACGCGGGTCGAGGCGCAGCGGTGCGTCGGGTGGCTGGACCGGCAGGTCGAGCTGGTCGACCCCTCCTTCGTCCTGACGCTGGGGCGCACCGCGCTGACCTGGGCGCTCGGGGCGCGTTTCACGCTCGCCGACGTCCGCGGCACGGTGCATACCTGGCGCGGCCGCCGCCTGGTGGCGACGTACCACCCCTCGGCTGCGATCCGGTTCGGGCCGCGGGGGATGCCGCGGGCGGCGCTGGAAGAGGATCTCCGGTTGCTGGCCGGTGCCCTGGCATGAGGCTCGAGGTGGCGACCCCGGAGCTGATGCGCGACCTGGGGGAGCGGATCGCGGGCGTACTCCAGCAGGGCGACCTGGTGCTGCTCGACGGTGACCTCGGCGCGGGGAAGACGACGTTGGTGCAGGGCATCGGCGCCGGCTTGGGGATGCGCTCCGCGATTACGTCACCGACCTTCGTCATCGCGCGGGTGCACCGTGACGGGCGGCTGCCACTCGTGCATGTGGACGCCTATCGGCTCGGCGCGACGCTTGAGGTCGACGATCTCGACCTCGATGCCTCGCTCGACGAGTCGGTCACCGTCGTCGAGTGGGGCGAGGGCCTGGTAGAGGGACTGTCGGGCGATCGGCTGGAGATCCAGATCCGTCGGCCGCCGACCGACGCCGACGAGACTCGCACGGTGACGCTGACCGGCGTCGGGCCACGCTGGGCCGGAATCCTGGATGCCGACGGCCCGTTGTCCTGAGGTGACGTCATCGGCCCGGGAGCTGCTCCTCGAGGAGCGCCATCGTACCCATGACCTGGTCGGGTCGTTGCAGGCCGAGCTCGCCGACATCTTCGATTCGGCGCGGTTGGTCGCGACCGACGACGAGCACGATCCGGAAGGCTCGACGATCGCGTTCGAGCGGTCGCGGGTCGACGCGCTGCTGCAGCGGGCCACGGATCACCTGGCGGAGATCGACGGGGCGCTGGACCGCATCGGCGACGGCCGCTACGGCCGCTGCGAGCGCTGCGGCGACGTCATCCCGCCTGAGCGGCTCGCCGCTCGGCCAGCCAGCACCACCTGCGTCCGCTGCGCCTCACCGGGACGTCGGGGTGGAAGCGGAACGCCGCGCTGAGCGGGCTTGGTCGGGCAGCGCCCACAGCATCGCCTGGGCCTCGCGCTCGTCACGGAACTTCGCCTCGGCGGTGAATCGCTGGCCGGCGGTGTCGACGTACACGCTCGCCAGCCGCAACCACCGCGACACCGGGCCCTGGGACCACCGGACGCTCTGGATCTTCTCCAGCGGTACGACGACGGTCGACGGCCGGATCCGGCCGGTCGTGCAGACCAGGTAGACCTTGTCACCGCTGCAGCGCAGGTAGTGCCTCGAAAGCGGCGCGCGCCACCGGGCGCGCTTCGGTGCCAGCCGCGTCACAGGCAGCTCGGCGGAAGCGCCCGGCAGCACCCGGTCGAGCAGCCAGCGGGCCTCGGCCCGGGACCCGACCGGTAGCAGCGCCCGGGTCGACCCGCCGGACTCCCGCTCCGAGCGGTCGCGGCCGCGACGCCGGGCGACGTCGACCTCGAGCCGCACCCAGCCGAACGGCCGCCACCACAGCGGCTCGATCCATCGCACCGCCTGCACCCGGCCGTACGGGATGGTCTCGGACCGGGTCTGCAGCAGCCCGGCGCGCAGTCGCAGCCCGTCCGGCGCCTCGGCGACCGTGAAGTCCCACTCGGTCGAGATCTGCCTGAACGTCGCCAACAGCGTTACCGCGAACACCGACAGCAGCGAGGTGAACGTCGCGACCGCACTCGACGGCTGGATGACGGCGAGCACGATCATGACGACGGCCAGCCCGACCCCGATCACGAAGCGGAGGCCGAGCAGGTTGGCCGCGACGATCTGGGCGCCGTCGACGTGGAAGATGGGACGCTCGGCCGGCTCTGGGGTGTCGTCGGCGAGGCCGTGCGCGAGCGCCAGGAGCTGCGCCCGGACCTTCACCGCCCGTTCGTCGCTGAGGTAGGCGAGCCTGGCGCGGCCACTGTCATGCCCGGCCAGCACCAGGCGGACCTCGGCGACGCCGACCATCCGGGCCAGCAGGGGCCGGACGACGTCGACCCCCTGCAGCCGGGTGAGCGGCACCCGCACCGACTGCCGGCGTACCAGTCCGGTGTCGATCTGGAGCTCACTGCCGTGGATCCGCCAGCGGGTGACCAGCCAGGACACCAGACCTGCGATCCCGACGAAGCCGACGATCGCGAGGTCGATATAGGGAGGTCCGTGCTCGTTGCGGGCGTTGAGTGCGAGGACAACGAAGACGGCCCCAAGCCCGCGCCCGGCCCGGACCAGCGGGGACAGCGGGTTCAGCCGGGCCCACTCGCTGGGGAGCGCGTCGGTGCGCGGTGCTGCGTCGGTCACAGCCCGGCGGCCCTCGACTCACCCAGTGATGCCAGCTGGTCGCGCAGCCGCTGCGCCTCGTCGCCCGTCAGGCCGGGGATCTTCGCGTCGGTCGCGGCCGCCGCGGTGTGGAGCTGGACGGTGGCGAGCCCGAACAGCCGGTCGACCGGCCCGGCGGTGACGTCGACGAACTGCATCCGCCCGTACGGCACGACGGTCAGTCGGCGGAACATCACGCCCCGGCCCACCAGCAGGTCGTCCTCGCGCTCGGCGTACCGCCAGGCGCGGTAACGGCGGTGCAGCAGCACGCCCATCAGGGCGGCCAGGACCAGGACGATCAGGACCGCGGCCACCGCCGCCAGCAGCCCGGCACCCAGGCCGACACCGATGCCGGCAGCGAGTACGACGACAAACGCGGCCGCGCCGAGCTGGGCCAACCGCGCCCGCCACAACTTCGGCGAGGGGTGCTGCCAGTCCAGCTGCTCAGAAGTGGTCACGTCTGCTGTCTACCCCACGGTCGTCCAGCGGATGACGATTAACCTCGGCGCCGTGCTCGTCCTGACCCTCGACACCTCGACACCCGCCGTCACGGCTGCGGTGTCGCGTGTCAGTCGGCCGGAGCTTGTCGAGACCGTTGCCACCCACACCGAGGTCGCGACCAACCGGCACGGCGAGCTGCTCGCTCCGATGATCGAGACGGTCCTGCGCGAGGCAGCGGCCACCCCCGGCGACCTGGCAGCGATCGGTGTCGGTCTCGGTCCTGGGCCGTTCACCGGGCTGCGGGTCGGCATCGTGACCGCGGCTGCGCTGGGCGATGCGCTGGGCATCCCGGTGTACGGCGAGTGCTCGCTGGACGTGATCTCGAGCAGCTTGCCCCACGGTGAGAACCGCTACGCAGTGCTCACGGACGCGCGGCGCAAGCAGGTCTACTGGGCGTCGTACGACGACACCGGCGGCCGAGTCGAGGGTCCGGACATCGCGACGCCGGCTGATCTTGAAGCCCACCTGAGCGGTCGGGTCACGCATCTCGCGGGGGCGGGTGCGCTCGCCTACCGGGAGCACTTCGGCGGCTTCACGATCATCGAGGAGCCGGCGTACCCGGACGCCGCTGCGCTCGGCCGGCTGATCGCGGCCAAGGTCACCAGCGCTGCCCCCGGCGACGACCTGACGCCGCTGTATCTGCGCCGCCCCGACGCGACTCCGCCGGGGCGGCCGAAGCAGGTGACGCCGGTATGAGGCGGATGCGATGGTGGGACATCGCGCCGGTCATGACCGTCGAGCGTGAGCTGTTCGACGACGAGGCGTGGAGCGAGACGATGTTCTGGTCGGAGCTCGCCCAGCGCGACACCCGGTACTACCTGGTCGTCGACGACGAGGAAGTGGGCGGGATCGCGGCGTACTGCGGGCTGTGTGCGTATGTCCCGCACGAGGCCTACGTCCAGACCATCGCGGTCTCGCCGACAGCGCAGCACCGCGGGCTCGGTACGGCGCTGCTCGTCGCGCTGCTCGACGAGGCCGACCGCCGCGGCTGTGCGCACGTCGACCTCGAGGTCCGTGCAGACAACGACGCCGCGCACCGGCTGTATCTGCGGCACGGGTTCAGCGACATCGCGGTCCGCCGCGGGTACTACCAGCCGAGCGGCACCGACGCGATCGTGATGCGCCGGGAGCGTGCTGCGTGAGCACCTCACCTGTCGTCCTCGGGATCGAGACCTCCTGCGACGAGACCGGCGTCGGCATCGTCCGCGGCTCCGAGCTGCTGGCGGATGCGCTGGCGTCGAGCGTCGAAGAACACGCCCGATTCGGCGGCGTGGTGCCCGAGGTCGCCAGCCGCGCGCATCTCGAGGCGATGCTCCCGACGATGCACCGGGCGCTGGACCAGGCCGGGCTGACCCTCGGCCAGGTCGACGCGATCGCGGTCACCGCCGGGCCCGGCCTGGCCGGCGCGCTGCTGGTCGGCGTCGCGGCGGCCAAGGCCTATGCGATGGCGGCCGACAAGCCGCTGTTCGGCGTCAACCACCTGGCCGCCCACGTCGCGGTCGACCGGCTCGTGCACGGCGACCTGGTGCAGCCGTCGGTCGCGTTGCTGGTCTCCGGCGGGCACTCGTCACTGTTGCTCGTCCCGGATGTCACGGGCGAGGTGCAGACCCTAGGCGCGACCGTGGACGACGCGGCCGGCGAGGCCTTCGACAAGGTGGCCCGGGTGCTGGGATTGCCGTTCCCCGGCGGCCCGCACATCGACCGGGTCGCACGCGAAGGAGACGCCCACGCGGTCGAGTTCCCGCGCGGCGAGGTCCGCGGCCAGCCGGGGTCGTTCACCTTCTCCGGCCTCAAGACGGCGGTGGCTCGATGGGTCGAGGCGCGGCAGCGGGCCGGCGAACCGGTGCCGGTCGCTGACGTCGCGGCGTCGTTCCAGGAGGCCGTTGCCGACGTACTGTCCGCCCGAGCCGTCGCGGCCTGCCGGGAGCACGGCGTCGACACGCTGGTCATCGGAGGTGGCGTCGCCGCCAACTCCCGGCTCCGGGCGATGGCGCAGGAGCGCTGCGACCGCGCGAGGATCACCCTGCGGACGCCGCCGCCCAAGTTGTGCACCGACAATGGGGCCATGGTCGCGGCGCTCGGGTCACTGCTCGTGGAGCGCGACATCGAGCCCTCGCCGCTCGATCTGGCGGCCGACTCATCCATGGCGCTCGCGTGACGACACCCACCCCGACGCCCCGGCTGCGTCGCGGCCCGGAGCCGACGCAGCGCAACGGCCGGTGGGTGCTGGTCGGCGTCTTCCTGGTGTTCATCCTGCTCGTGGCCTTCGTCGTCGTCCTGGTGGTCACGATTGGACTGAACAACAGCGGCATCAAGGAACCGCCGGGCCCCAAGCCCAGCGAGACGGTGCCGATCTCGACGCCCTAAGGCACCTGGTGCGTGGACCCGCCTGATGCGCGAAGCAGGGGTCGGAGGCAGGATGGGGACATGGCTTCTGACTCCATGCTGAGTGAAACTGTCCAGATCACCGGCCACGGCGGCGACCCCGTCGAGGCCTACACCGCCCGGCTCCTCGAGGGCGGTCCGCGCGGCGGCATAGTGGTGATCCACCACATGCCGGGCTACGACTGGTCCACCAAGGAAATCGTGCGGCGATTCGCGGTCGAGGGGTACGACGCGATCTGCCCCAACCTGTACTTCCGCGAGGCGCCCGGCGCCGCGCCCGACGACGCGGCGGCAACGGCGCGCGCGCAGGGCGGCGTACCCGACGAACGGTTGGTCGGGGATGTCGCCGGCGCCGCCGCCTGGCTCAAGGCGCTGCCGTCGTCGAACGGCAAGGTGGCCACGATCGGATACTGCTCCGGTGGCCGGCAGTCCTGGCTCGCCAACGGATCGCTGGACCTCGACGCCGCGATCGTCTGTTACGGCGCGTTCATCGTCGGCTCCCCGCCGGAGGGCTTCCCGCTGCAGGTGCGCGACCTGGCCGACCTCGCGCCATCGCAGTCCGGCCCGGTGCTCGGGTTGTTCGGCAACGAGGACACCTACCCGACGCCCGAGCAGGTCGACGAGATCGAGAAGTTGTTGCAGGACAACAACAAGCCGTATGAGTTCCACCGCTACGACGGCGCCGGGCACGCGTTCTTCGCGGTCGACCGGCCGGCGTACCGGCCCGAGGCGGCGGTCGACGGCTGGGAGAAGATCTTCGGCTTCCTCGGTAAGAACCTGGCCGGCTGAGATGTGCACCTACCAGACCGAGACGCTCGCCGTCACCGGGAGCGGGAAGGGTCCGGCGAGCTGGCTGCGGGTCACCGATGCCAGCGTGTACGTCGACCACCCAGTCCACGCCATGGCGGGCCACACCCTCAACGTCGACCTGCGCAACCCCGCCCAGGGGCCGTCGGCGCGGGTCGCCCTGGAACTGCACCCGGCCGCGGCGCGCGAGCTCGCCGAGGCCATCCTGCGGTCGCTCGACGCCGTACCCTCTGGCCTCTTCGATTGACGGTCCCTCGGAGGCTGGCGTAAGTTGGCACTCGGCACTTGCGAGTGCCAGCCTCTGCTGAGGCGCCCGACCTGACACCGCGACGGCAGGTACGAGCACCGCAGGCCAACGGAGCACCGCAGGAAGTAGTTCACCCCGTCCGCAGTCATACCCGGGAGGTCAGGTCGTGACGACCGCCACCAAGACCACGATCAAGCCGCTCGAGGACCGCATTGTTGTGTCGGTCCAGGAGAGCGAGCAGACCACGGCATCGGGCATCGTGATTCCCGACACCGCCAAAGAGAAGCCGCAGGAGGGCCTCGTGCTCGCCGTCGGCCCAGGACGTTTCGAGAACGGCGAGCGGCTCCCGCTCGACATCGCCGAGGGCGACACCGTGATCTTCTCGAAGTACGGCGGCACCGAGGTCAAGTACGGCGCCGACGAGTTCCTCATCCTGTCCGCCCGCGACGTGCTCGCGGTCGTCCAGAAGTAGTTCGTCACACGCAACGCCGAAGCGGCATCCGGGACTCGCCTCCCGGGTGCCGCTTCTGCGTTCCCCCGAAACCCCCGATGATCATGACGCTCTCGGCGGAACACGCCGGGGGCCCGCTGGCGCGTCGCGACGACAGCGTCATGATCATCGCGGAACGGGTGGGCGCGGGTTGAGTCGTTAGCACTCGCGGTACTAGAGTGCTAGGTATGCCGAAGATCCTGCAGTTCCACAGTGACGCCCGCGACGCGCTCCAGCGTGGTGTCGACTCCCTCGCCGACGTTGTCAAGGTCACCCTCGGGCCCAAGGGCCGCAACGTCGTGATCGACAAGAAGTGGGGCGCACCCACGATCACCAACGACGG
>DATAVK010000114.1:0-4767 GCA_036267755.1 Mycobacteriales bacterium | reverse complement strand
GGGAGCCGGCGCCGGATCGTGGGCGGCACCGTGGCCGAGGTCACACCAGCTGTCATGCCCTTACTTTACATCAGGTAGGTTACCGAAGGTAGGTTAGGGGCACATCGAACACGTGAAGGAGACAGCCATGGCGGCGGCCGGCGGAACCGAGATGTCCAGCGAGCTGCCCCAACACGTCGAGAACGTGATCGTGGGCGCCGGCTTCGCTGGCCTGTGCGCGGCGATCAAGCTCGGTGAGGCCGGCCGCGAATACCTCGTCATCGAGCGGGGTGGGGACGTCGGCGGGACCTGGCGCGACAACTCCTACCCGGGCTGCGCCTGCGACGTACCGAGCCACCTCTACTCGTTCTCGTTCGCGCCCAACCCGGACTGGCGGCACTCGTTCTCCCGGCAGCCGCAGATCCTTGCCTACCTCCGCGGCGTGGCCCGCGACCACGGCGTGCTGCCCCATGTCCGGCTCCAGACGACGCTGACGGCCGCCCGGTGGGACGAGGCAACCTCGACCTGGGCGGTCGAGACCAGCCGGGGCTCCCTCACGGCCGATCGGCTCGTGCTGGCGACCGGCCCGCTGTCCGAGCCGAGCATCCCGGCGATCCCCGGGCTGGCCGGGTTCAAGGGCGAGACCTTCCACTCCGCGACCTGGAACCACGACCACGACCTGACGGGGGAGCGGGTAGCGGTGATCGGCACCGGTGCTTCCGCCATCCAGTTCGTCCCGCATGTCCAGCAGGCAGCCAGCCGGATGACGCTGTTCCAGCGCACGGCGCCCTGGGTGCTGCCCCGCCGCGACCGTCGGTACGGCGGCTGGGAACGCCGGCTCAACCGGGTGCTTCCCGTCGTACAGCGCTGCCTTCGGGGGCTGATCTACTCCGCCCGGGAGCTGATGGTCATCGGCTTCGTCAGGCCGCAGTTGATGCGGCGGGCAGAGCGGGTCGCGCTGCGCCACCTGATTGGGCAGGTGACGGATCCCGAGCTGCGGCAGAAGCTGACGCCGTCATTTCGGCTCGGCTGCAAGCGGGTCCTGATGAGCAACACCTACTACCCGGCCCTCGCCGCCGACAACGCTGACGTCGTCACGGACGGCATAGTCGAGGTCAAGCCGCACGGCATCGTCACGGCGGATTCGTTCGGCAACCGCACCGAGCATCCGGTCGACACCATCATCTTCGGCACCGGATTCCGAGTCACCGACCCGCCGGTCGCCGAGCTGATCTCGGGCCCGGACGGCCGGCGCCTCAGCGACGTCTGGCATGACGAGGGCATGACGGCGCTGCATGGCCTCGCCATCGCCGGACTCCCGAACCTGTTCATGCTGGTCGGCCCCAACACCGGCCTCGGTCACACGTCGATCGTGCTGATGATCGAGGCCCAGGTGCGGTACCTCATCAGGCTGCTCGAGAAGGTCGACGCCAGCGGTGGTCGCGTGGTCGGCGCCAAGCGCACGGTCCAGGCGGCGTACAACGCCGATTTGCAACAGCGGCTAGCGGGAACCGTGTGGAACGCCGGCGGCTGCCAGAGCTGGTACCTGGACCGACAGGGTCGGAACACGACATTGTGGCCCACGTTCACGTTCAGCTATCTGAAGGAGATGCGGTCGGTGCACCTCAGCGAGTACGACGTGACCCGGACCGCGGATGAGCCCACGGCCGTGCCCGCATGACCCGGCGTACCAGCGTGGCCGGCAAGCGAGTGCTCGTGACGGGAGCCGCGCGGGGAATCGGCAAGGCCACCTCGGCCGAGCTGGCCCGACGCGGCGCACGGGTCTCGCTCGTCGGACTCGAACCCAAACTGCTCGCCGACAACGCCGCCGAGCTCGGTCCCCAGCACATGTTCGTCGAGGCCGACGTCACTGACCAGGCGCAGCTCGACGCCGCTGTGGCCGCGACCGTCGAGCAGTTCGGCGGGATCGACGTCGTACTGGCGAATGCCGGCATCGCCAATCTTGGGACGGTCCGCACCGCCGACCCGGATGCGTTCGCCAAGACCGTCGAGGTCAACCTGATCGGCGTGTACCGAACCGTGGCCGCCGCCGTGCCGCACCTGACGAAGCAGCACGGCTACGTCCTCGTCATCTCCTCCAGCGCAGCGTTCGCCCCGATGCCGGGCGGTGCCGCCTACGGCGCGAGCAAGGCGGGAGCCGAGTCGCTTGCCTCGACGCTGCGGCTCGAGCTGGCGCAGTACGGCGTTGCTGTGGGAAGTGCGCACCCGGGATGGATCGACACCGACATCGTCCGCGGTCCGGAGCGCAGTCTGCCGTCGTTCGCCAAGGCCAGAGGACAGATGCCGTGGCCGCTGAACACCACCATGCCCGTGGAAGAGTGCGCCTCGCTGCTGGCCGACGCGATCGAACGCCGGTCGCAGCGCGTCTACATCCCTGGTGGTATCCGGCTGATCTCGATGCTCCGCCCGCTGTCACTCTCCGGCGTCGGCACCCGGTTGTTCGCCCGGCGCAACGGCGCGGACCTGCGCCAGCTGGATCGAGAGAACGAGGCGCTGGGAGCCACATGGCGCTGATGTCTCCGACGGACTCGATCTTCCTGCTGCCGGAGACCCGAGACCAGCCGATGCATGTGGGCAGCCTCCAGCTGCTGCACAAGCCTGACGGTGCCACCGCCGATTTCCTGCCTGAGCTGTTCCAACGCCTGCTGGCCGTCGACGACGTGGCGCCGATGTTCCGGCGGCGCGCCTACCGGTCGGTCACGACCCTGGGCCAGTGGGCCTGGCAGCAGGACCGTGACATTGACCTCGAGCACCACGTCCGCCACTCGGCGCTACCCCGTCCCGGCCGGATCCGCGAACTGCTGGCCCTCGCCTCCCGGCTGCACAGCACGCTGCTCGACCGGCAACGACCGCTGTGGGAGATGCACCTCATCGAGGGGCTCGACGACGATCGGTTCGCGATCTACACCAAGGTCCACCACGCGATGATGGACGGCGTCTCGGCCCTGCGACTGTTGTCGCAGTCCTCCGCCCACTCCGCCGACGATCTCGAGCTCCGCGCGCCGTACCTGCCGATCCCCGACGATGACGCCGACCACTCCGAGCCGCACACCGGCGGGGGTCTGCTCACCTCGGTGCCAGGAATGGCGGTGAGCGCAGCGTCGGATCTGATGGGCCTGGGGCCCGCGACCCTGCGACTGGCGGAACGGACGCTGCGCGAGCAGCTCACCGGCCCGTCGACCCGGGCGCCACGGACCATCCTCAACGGTGGGATCACCGGGTCACGCCGGTTCGCCGCTCAGTCCTGGCCGCTGGACCGGATGCGCGCGGTCGCGGACGCAGCATCGCTGCGTCTCAACGACGTCGTGCTGGCGATGTGCGCCGGGGCGCTTCGCGACTACCTCATCGACCTCGACGCGCTGCCGGACACCACCCTGACGGCGATGGTGCCGGTGTCGTTGCGGGGACTGGGCCTCGACACCTCGGCGGGCAACGCGGTCGGCGTGATCATTGCCAAGCTGGCGACTGACGATCCCGACCCGGCCGTGCGGTTGGCCGCGATCGGCGACTCGATGCAAGACGGCAAGGAGCTCCTCGACGGGCTGAGCGTGCTGCAGGTCAGCGCGTTGTCTGCCCTCGCGATGGCGCCGCTGGCGCTGAGTTCGGTGTTCGGCGCGAACCGGCTCCTCGCCCCACCATTCAATCTGGTCATCTCCAACGTCCCGGGACCCACCGAGCCGCTGTGGTGGAACGGCGCCCGCCTCGACGCGATCTACCCGATGTCCATCCCGGTGACCGGCCAGGCCCTGAACATCACCGTCACCAGCTACGTCGACAGCATGGAGTTCGGGCTGATCGGAGACCGCCGCAGCGTGCCGCACCTGCAGCGGCTGCTCGGCCATCTGGATCACGCGCTGAGCGACCTCGAAGGCGCCGTCCGCTGATCCCGGGACGTACGCTCTACGACGACATGCGCTCCGACCACGGATACGCCGTCGGAGACACCGACGTAGTTCAGGTGCTCGACGCCCGGCGCGCCGCCCGCAGCCGACCAGGGAACCGCGACGACGGCCACCGGGTCGTGCTCGTGGTCGAGGGCGGCGGGATGCGCGGCGTCTACACCGCCGGCATGGTCCGCGCGCTCGGCGGACTCGGCCTGCGTGACAGCTTCGATGAGATCGTGGCGGTGTCGGCCGGTGCGCTGGCCGGAGCTGCGCTCGTGGTCGACAACACCGACGGCCTGCCGGCCGTCTACCACCAGGATCTTTGCGACCGTGCCTTCATCGACGTACGCCGTGGGCTGCAGTCCTCGCAGCAGGTCGTGTCGCTGGATTTCCTGTTCGACGTGGTGATGCGGGGGCGGCACGGGTTCGACCCCGCGAACCTGCTGGACGCCGACATCCCGCTGCGGCCGATCGCCACGTGCCTGGACCAGCTGGAGTGCCGCACGCTCGAAGGGATGGTCACTGCGCAGGAGTGGCGGCTCGCGCTGCGCGCCTCGGCCTGCATCCCGCTATGGGCCGGACCACCGGTCGAGCTGCACGGCCGGCGACTCGTCGACGGTTATGTCAGCGACCCACTGCCCGTCGCCCGAGCCATCGCGACGGGTGCCACCCACGTGTTGGTCCTGCTGGCCCGCGGCGCAGCCGAGCGAACCTCGCCGACCGGACGGGTCTCTCCGTTCGTCCGGTCAAAGCTCGACCGGCTGGCACCGGGGCTGGCTCACCTGATGTCGCGACGCGGCCTGCGGCATGCCGAGTCGATGGCGCTGGTGACCGGGCACGTGCGCAACGGGGCCGCCCGCGTGCTGGGTCTGCGGCCCTGGGG
>DATAVK010000113.1:0-10682 GCA_036267755.1 Mycobacteriales bacterium | reverse complement strand
CTGGAACCATCCCGAGCACGGACTGCTGTATCCGGACGCCTTTCTGCCGGACGCCGAGCGCTATGGCTTCATGCGCGGTCTGACCACCTGTGTTCTCGGCATCGGTCTCGACCAGGTGCAGCAGTGGCGCTCGGAAGCCGGCCCGGCGAACGTAGCCGTCAACGTCTCGGTCTCGAACCTGCTCGACACACAGCTCCCCGCCCAGATCCGGGCGATGCTGGACATTCGCGGGCTCCCCGGCGACGCGCTGACTATCGAGGTCACCGAGGGCATCCTCATGGTCGACCCCGACCGGGCGCTCGCCGTCCTCCAGCAGCTGCGGGCCGACGGCGTTCGCGTCTCCATCGATGACTACGGAACTGGTTACTCCTCGCTCTCCCGACTGCGGCGCCTGCCTGTCACCGAGCTCAAGCTCGACCAGTCGTTCATCCGCGGGATCGACGTCGACGATCGGGCTGCTGCCATCGTCGAGTCCACCATCCGGCTGGCCCACTCGCTGCGCCTCGAGTTAGTGGCGGAGGGCATCGAGACCGAGTCCGAGTTGCAATGCCTCACCGCTCTGGGGTGTGACGTTGGCCAGGGCTATCACCTGGGCCGGCCCGTCAGCGCCGAGCGGTTCCAGGTTCTCTACTCCGCTGCGCTCACGTAGCGAGTCCCCGGTCTTCACCACCACCTTCTAGGGTGAGCCGATGGGCTTTAGCGGCTTCCCCGAGGAAGCACTCGATTTCTACGAGGGTCTAGAAGCCGACAACAGCAAGGCCTACTGGACCGACCACAAGGCGATGTACGACGACTGCGTGGCCGCCCCAATGCGGAGCCTGCTCGACGAGCTCGAGCCGAGGTTCGGAACCGCAAAGATGTTCCGTCCCTATCGGGACGTGCGCTTCAGCAAGGACAAGTCGCCGTACAAGACGCGGCAGTACGCCGTCATCCACACCGGGGACCAGGGGTGGTACGTCGGGATCGACGCGCAGGGCTTGCACCTGGGCGGCGGCATGTTCACAGCCACCACCGATCAGGTCGCCAAGATCCGAGCGGCCATTGCCGATGCGGCCACCGGTCCGGCGCTCGGGAAGCTGCTGAAATCGTTACGTCGCAAGGGTTTCATCATTGGCGGCCATCAGCTCAAGCGGGTGCCGAAGCCATGGGACGACAACCATCCCCGGGCCGACCTGCTCCGTCATAAGTCCCTCATCGCCTACGTCGATCACGAGCCGGCCGAGTGGTTGCACACTGCCCGGGCCAGAGACGAGACCGTGTCTGCGTGGCAGGCGCTGGAACCGTTGAACCGCTGGCTTGCGGAAGCGACCGGCGGCTAGCGTTAGAGCACCACACCATCGGCCATCTCGTCGTTCACCGGCTTCGCCGGGCAAGCTCTCGCTCGAACCAGTGGTGGGCGTAGGGCTCGTCGTTGAATGCGCATACCTCAACAAACCCTGCCGATTCATAAAGCTGTCTGGCCTCGGCCAGGCAGCGGTTCGTCTCCAGTCGGAGAGTTCGCATCCCTGCCGCAGTGGCTACGTCGACCAGGTGTTCCAGAATCCGACGCCCCAGGCCGAGCCCGCGAACCTCAGCGACCGTCCACATCCGCTTCACCTCGGCGATCGCCGTCTCGGGATGCAGCTTCAGCGCACCACACCCGATCGGTGCACCTTGAACAGTCGCGACGAGGAGCAGGCCGTGCGGCGGTGTCATCTCCTCGTCACTGGCTGAGATGCTCTGTGTCGGATCGAACCCGGTTTCGAAGCGTCGCCCCAGCTCCTCGAAGTACGACCGAAGGCAGTAACGGGAATCCGCGTCGCCCGGATCCCTGGGCTCGATCCGCACCTGCGAGACCAGCAGCAGCCGCTCGACCTCAGTCATCGCCTCGACCAGGCGCTCCCGCTGAGTGTCACTGAGCGGATCGAGGATCGACTCGGCCAGCTCATCGGATGCGCTGTCCAGCACCCCTCTCTCGGCAACCCCCGCCGGTGTCAGGCGCACCCGGCGAACCCGGCCATCTCCCGAGTCCGGATCCGTGGTCACCAATCCCTCCGACTCGAGCCGACGCAGCTGCCGGCTCAGATAGCCCGAGTCCAGGCCCAGCCGGGAGCGGAGCACCCGCACCTCTGACCCGTCGGACTCGACCTCCCACAGCAGCCGTGACAACCCCAACGACCGGCCTCGCGAGAGGTACTCGTCATCCAAGGCACCGACGCGTTGCGTCACGGCGCGGTTGAACCGCCGTACCGCGTCGATCAGCTCTCGGGCCATTCCCTGACTTTAGTCAGAGAAGTTGTCGTAGTGGGTGTCAATGGATGCCATTTACAACCGGGCGAAGCGGCGCGAAACTTCGCATCGGGTGCGGTACCACGCACCAAGACCAAGGGGGGTCAGTCATGTTTCGCTCAACCGTTGTCTCACGTTCCTCGCTGCGGGTGCTCACTGTGGCGGTAGCCAGCGTCGCTGTCGCGACGACCGCCACCGGGTGGTTCGCGTCGGCATCGACGCACCCGGCAAGCACGAGAACGTCGCCAGCCGCCACAGCCACAGTCGCCAAGGCCTATGTCGGTCGGTTCAATGCCAGCACCGACAAGGTGCTGTCGAAGAAGCAGCACTCCATTACCGAAACGCCGAAGTTGGCCGCCGGCAGCTACCTCGTCAATGCCGACGTCAGTCTCGCCATGCGCTCGCAGAACGGCACCCAGTGCTACCTCGTCACGGCGAAGGGCAACAAATCCGGTAAGGGACAAGCCGAGGAAACCCAAACTCCCACCGGCACGTCCGGGATCAACGCTGACCTCGGCATCGTGAACTCGTTCACCAAGATTGTGACCGGGGACAGGATCGTGCTCGAATGCCGCGACTACGCCGAGGGCGCCGACGCGACGACGGTGAACAGCGCCGAGATCAACGCCGTACCGGTGCATTCGATCCTGTTCCACAGCACGGGCTGACTCACGGCGCACCGGTCAGGTGCCGGCCGATGACCATCCGCTGGATCTGGTTGGTGCCCTCGAAGATCTGCATCACCTTTGCCTCGCGCAGGTAACGCTCGACCGGGAAGTCGGTGGTGTAGCCGTAGCCGCCGAAAACCTGCACGGCATCGATGCATACCTTCATCGCCGTGTCCGTGGCGTGCAGCTTGGCGATCGACGCCTGCATCCCGTAGGGCAGGCCAGCGTCACGACGTCGGGCGGCCGCGAGGTACGTCGACCGTGCCGTCTCGACGCCTGCCGCCATGTCCGCGAGCAGGAAGCTGACGCCCTGGAAGTCCGCGATCGTCGTACCGAACTGCTTGCGTTCCTTGGCCCATGCCACTGCGGAATCGAGGGCAGCCTGCGCCAGTCCGGTCGCGATCGCGCTGATCCCCAGCCGGCCGCCGTCGAGGGCAGATAGCGCGATGCGTAGCCCGTCGCCCTCCGCGCCGATCAGCCGGTCTGAATCCACCCGCGCGCCGTCGAGCACGATCGACGCGGTCGGCGAGGCGCGTAGCCCCATCTTCCGTTCCGGTGGCTGCGGGACGAGGCCGGGCGTATCGGCCTCGACGAGCAGCAGGGAGATCCCGCGCCGCTTGTCGTCCGAGGTGCGGCAGAACACGTCGTAGTAGTCGGCGATGCCGCCGTGGGTCACCCACGCCTTGGTCCCGTCGAGGACGAGGGCGTCCCCGTCGCGACGGGCCCGCGTGGACAGCGCGCCGGCATCGGATCCGGCCTGCGCCTCGGACAGGCAGTAGGCCCCCAACAGCTCACCACCGAGCATGTCCGGCAGCCACCGCTTGCGCTGCTCATCGGTGCCGAAGGCAGCCACCGGATAGCAGGTGAGCGTGTGCACGCTGACTGCGAGCGCGACGGCCGCCCAGGCAGATGCGAGCTCCTCCAGCACCTGCAGGTAGACCTCGTAGGGCTGGCCGCCACCGCCGTCCTCCTCGGCGTACGGGAGCCCGAGTAGGCCGACCCGACCGAGGGTGCGCAGCAGCTCCCTAGGGAACTCGCCGCGGTCCTCGTAGTCGGCAGCCCGCGGCGCCAGCTCGGCGCTCGCCAGCTCTCGGGTGAGGTCCAGCAGCTCACGGGCTTCGTCGCTCGGAAGCACCCGGTCGACAGGCACCTCAGGCGTCCAGCACCACGAGCCGGCGAGTGATCGTGTCGAGGCGCTCGACGCCGTTGTCGGTGACTGTGACGATGTCCTCGATCCGCGCGCCGTGGTGCCCGCGCCGGTAGATGCCCGGCTCGATCGAGAAGGCCATTCCAGGAGCCAGGAGCGTCTCGTTGCCCGCCACGATCCACGGTTCCTCGTGTTCCTCGAGCCCGATCCCGTGCCCGGTCCGGTGCATGAAGAACTCGCCGTACCCGGCCTGGGTGATGATGTCCCGCGCTGCGGCGTCGACGCTCTCCGCAGCGACTCCGGGACGGACGCTCTGGCACGAGGCCACCTGCGCATCGTGCAGCACGGAGAAGTACGCCGAAAACTCTGCCGGTGGTGTGCCGGCGGCCAGGTAGGTGCGGGTGCAGTCGGAGCAGTAGCCGTCCGGCATAGTGCCGCCGATGTCGACGACGACCGGCTCACCCGCCTCGATCACGCGGTCGGACAGGTCGTGGTGAGGGCTGGCGCCGTTGGGCCCGGACGCCACGATCGTGAAGTTCACCGACGCGTGACCCTCCGCGACGATCGCCTCCGCGATGTCGCGGCCGACGGCTCGCTCGGTGCGTCCCGGCCGCAGCCACTCCCCCATCCGAGCGTGAACCCGGTCGATCGCCTGGCCGGCCCGTCGTAGGCCCTCGATCTCGTCGGGATCCTTGCGTAGCCGAAGTGGACGCAGGACGCTGCCAGCGGTCGTGATCCGGGTGCCCGGCAGGGTGTCGCGGAAGGTCAGCACCTGCTCGGCCCACATCCGGTCGGCGACCCCTATAGCGGTCGGCTGCCCACCTAAGGCGTCGCGGAGCAGCCCGACGGCGAGCGCGTAGGCGTTGTCGGTCTCCCCGTGGGTGACCACCCTCACCTGGTCGGCGGCGCCGCTGGCCTCGGCGGCAGGCTGCTCGAGCAGCGGCACGATCAGCACCGGCTCACCGGTTGCTGGGACGAGCAGGCAGGTGAGGCGCTCCAGGGGCAGCGCGTGGTAGCCCACGAGGTAGCGCAGGTCCGCGCCGGGCGTGATGAGCAGGGCGTCGACACCGGCGTCGCCGGCTGCCTTCGCCGCTGCCGAGAGTCGATCGGTGAGCGAGGAAGCCATGTCCCGCAGGTTAGTCGCCGGGGGTGAGCCCGAGCGGCCCGGTCAGGGCCTCGACCTGGGCGGCGAACATCCGACCCTTGATCGTGCCCAGTGCGGGCCCCGCCTTGACCGCGAGTGGCCCGACGAGCTCGATCGCCGTGGCGACGACGCTGTCGGCGTCGACCGCGCGGGTCACGGCCCCAGCGGCGGCCGCATCGACACCGCCGTACCGTCGGCCGGTCGTCATCGCCTCCAACCCGGTGTCCGGCGAGAGCTTCGCCCGGATCAGACTGTCCATCCCGATCGTGAAGGGCATCCCGAGGTCGACCTCGGGCAGGCACAGGAACCCCCGGTCAGCCCGCATCACTCGCCAGTCGTGGGCGAAGGCCAGCATGGCCCCCGCAGCGAACGCGTGACCTTGAATCGCGGCGACCGTGGGCATCGGGAGGGTGAGCACCCTGACGAGCAGCGCCTGCACCGAGCGGAGGTAGTCGGTCATCTGATCGGGGTGCTCGCCAAGCCAGTCGAGGTCCAGCCCGTTGGAGAAGATCTTCCCGGCGGCGGTCGTGACAAGGGCGACCGGCGGCGGCAGGCTTGCGAGCTGGTCGAGTAGGTCGTTGATCGCAGCGAGTCGGTCGATGCCGAAGCGGTTCTCGTCGTCGCCGAGGTTGAGGATGGCGACATCGCCGTCGCGGTCAAGAGCAGGCATGGCCACAGCCTCGCACCCTGCACACGCATGGGCCATTGGTGTTGCTATAGCCACACGCATGGCCCATTGGTGTTGCTATAGCCACACGCATGGCCCATTGGTGTTGCGGGGTCGTGGCATGCTCGCCGCGTGGCGACTACGGAGAAGCTGCTGGCCCTCGACACGCCGTCGCTGTACTTCCGGTCGTTCTTCGGCGTTCCGGAATCGGTGACGGCTCCGGACGGTACCCCGGTGAACGCCGTGCGGGGCCTCATCGACGCCATCGCCCGGTTGATCTCGACCACGGCACCGACCCGGCTCGTCGCGGCTATGGACGCCGACTGGCGACCGGCCTGGCGGGTCGCCGCTATCCCGGCCTACAAGGAACATCGGGTCGGGCCCGAGGGCGGCGACCAATCGCCCGACGCCCTCAACGTCCAGGTGCCGATCATCGAGGCCGTGCTCGACGCGGTCGGGCTCGCCCAGGTCGGCGTCGCGGGCTTCGAGGCCGACGACGTCATCGGCACCCTCGCCGCAACCGCAGGCTGCCCGGTCGACATCGTCACCGGTGACCGCGACCTGTTCCAGCTGGTGCGCGACGACGTGCCGGTCCGCGTGCTCTATACGGCCCGGGGACTGCGCAACCTGGACAGCGTCGACGAGGCCTGGGTGACGAAGAAGTACGGGATCCCCGGACGGGGGTACGCCGAGTTCGCCACGCTTCGCGGCGATCCCTCCGACGGGTTGCCCGGCGTACCCGGCGTGGGCGACAAGTCCGCCGCCGCGCTGATCACGAGGTTCGGCAGCGTCTCGGACGTGGTCGCCGCAGCCGCCGGGGACGACGACGCCGGCTTCCCGGCCGGCTCGCGTCGCAAGGTGCTGGCCGCCCGCGACTACCTGGAACGCGCGCGAGGCGTCGTGCAGGTGGTGCTCGATGTCACGCTGCCCGACGTCGACGACCGGATCCCGGCGAAGCCGAAGGAGCCGGACACCCTGGTCGAGCTGTCGCAACGGTGGGGGCTGGATTCACCGCTCAACCGGCTGCTGGCCGCGCTGGCTCAGGCGACGACCGAGTAGGCGACGACCCCGCGCCGCAACGCGTCGACCGCCTTCCTGGCGGTCGCCCGGACCGGCGATGCGTCGGGCGCCGCGACGGCGATCTGGTCGAGCAGGTCGATGAGCTGCTTCACCCACCGCACGAAGTCGCCCGGCGCCATCGTGCCGTCGCGCAGCACCGCGTCGAGCGGGTGCCCGCTTGCCCAACGCCAGGACGCCCACGCGAAGCCCGGGTCGGTCTCCCGGAGCAGGTCGAGACCGGCAGCCGCCTCCTCGGCGTGCAGCCGGTCGCGGCGGTGGCTCAGCTCGGTGAGGGCTTCCCGCACCCGGCCCGACGGCAGCCGCGGCGCCGGGTCGTCGTCACGGCGCGCCTCGTAGACCAGCGCGGAGACCACGGACGCGAGCTCGGGGGCGGTGAGCGAGTCCCAGTCGCCGTCGCGCACCGACTCGGCGACGAGCAGGTCGGCGTCGGAGTACAGCCGCGCCAGCGAGCGGCCAGCGTCGGTCACCCGGTCACCGTCGAGGTACCCAAGGTCGCTCAGCACGTTGCAGACCCGGTCGAACATCCGGCCGAGGGTGCCGGTGCGGCCACTCATCCGCTGCTCGAGCGCGTCGGTGTCGCGCTGCAGCCGGTTGTAGCGCTCCGCCCAGCGGGCGTGGTCTTCCCGTTCGGCGCAGCCGTGACACGGGTGCTGCCGGATCTCGGCGCGCAGCCGCGCGATCTCGGTGTCGTCCGAGGCTGCCGACCGGCCGCGAGCAGGCTGCCCCGCCCGCTCGTCGAGCCGCAGGTTGCGCAGGTTCGAGACCAGATCACGGCGTGACTGCGGCGACCGGGCGTTGAACGCGCGAGGCAGCCGCACCCGGGCGAGCGCCGCAATGGGGGCGGTGAGCTCGGCGGCCGCCAGCCGCTTGATCTGCCGGTCCGCGGTCACGATGACCGGCCGGACGTCGCCGTCGTGTCCGCCGTTGCCGCGCGGGTCGACAACGACCGCGAGGCCCGCCCGTCGGCCGGACGGGACCCGGATCACGTCCCCGATCTTCAGCTGCTCCAGCGAGGCTGCGGCGGCGGCGCGACGGCTCGCCGACGACTCCCGCGCCAGCCGCGACTCCCGTTCGGACAGGCTGCGGCGCAGTCCGGCGTACTCGACGAAGTCCCCGAGATGGCAGGTCATCGCGTCGGTGTAGCCCGCGAGCGCCTCGTGGTTGCGGCGGACCTGGCGGGCCAGCCCGACCACGGCCCGGTCGGCCTGGAACTGCGCGAACGACGACTCCAGCAGCTCCCGGGACGCCGCCCGGCCCAGCACCTGGACCAGGTTGACGGCCATGTTGTACGACGGCCGGAAGCTCGAGCGCAGCGGGTAGGTCCGGGTCGAGGCGAGGCCGGCGACGTGGCGCGGGTCGAAGCCCGGCGTCCACAGCACGATGCCATGCCCCTCGACGTCGATCCCACGTCGGCCTGCGCGACCGGTCAGCTGGGTGTACTCCCCTGGTGTGAGGTCGACGTGCGCCTCGCCGTTCCACTTCACGAGGGACTCGAGCACGACGCTGCGGGCCGGCATGTTGATGCCGAGGGCCAGCGTCTCGGTGGCGAACACGACCCGGCACAGCCCGGCGGTGAACAACTCCTCGACGATCTCCTTGAACACCGGCAGCATCCCGGCGTGATGTGAGGCAATGCCGCGCTGCAGGCCGTCGAGGAACTCCGGGTACCCGAGCACCGCGAGGTCCTCGGGCGGGAAGCCCGCGATGCGCCGCTCGACAACCGCCCGGATCTGCTCCCGCTCGCCGGGCTCGACCAGCCGAAGGCCGGCCTGCAGACACTGCCGCACCCCGGCCTCGCAGCCGGCCCGGCTGAACACGAACACGATCGCGGGAAGCAGGCCGGAAGCATCGATCCGCTCGACGACCTCGGGCCGCCGCGGTACGTCGATCCGGCTGGCCGGCCGCCGGGGACCGCGACCTTGGCGTGGCCGGCGGGCGTCGTGGCTGCGGGCGAACCGCGACTCCTCGGCGGCGAGCCGGGACAGGTGCGGGTTCACCTCCTGCTGCGCCTCATCGATGAACAGGTCCTCGAGCCGGTGGCCGACCAGGACGGACTGCCAGAGCGGGATCGGGCGGTGCTCCTCGACGATCACGGTGGTGTCGCCGCGGACGGTCTGCAGCCACTCGCCGAACTCCTCGGCGTTGCTGACCGTCGCCGATAGCGAGATAAGGGTGACGTCCGACGGCAGGTGGAGGATGACCTCTTCCCAGACTGCGCCACGGAACCGGTCGGCGAGATAGTGCACCTCGTCCATCACCACATGGGTGAGACCGCGCAGCGCCGGCGAGGAGGCATAGAGCATGTTGCGCAGCACCTCGGTCGTCATGACGACGACGTCGGCGTTGCCGTTGACCGCGTTGTCGCCCGTCAGCAGGCCCACCCGGTCAGCGCCGTACCGCTGCTGCAGGTCGTGGAACTTCTGGTTCGACAGCGCCTTGATCGGTGTGGTGTAGAAGCACTTGCCACCGCGTTCCAGGGCCAGGTGCACCGCGAACTCCCCGACCAGCGTCTTGCCAGCACCGGTAGGTGCGGCGACGAGGACGCCGTGCCCCGCCTCGAGCGCCTCGCAGGCGAGGACCTGGAAGTTGTCCAGGGTGAAGTCGGCCGCGGCGGCGAACTCAGCCAGCGACGGATGTGAGGTACGACGGCGCTCCGCGGCGTAGCGCTCCGCGGGGGTGGCCACACATCGAGGCTACCCGCGGCGCGAGGCCGCTCAGGCCAGGATCCGCACCGCTCCCGGCACGCATTCGGCCGTGACCGGCAGGTCGGACAGGAACTCCCCATCGGCGTACGCCGTGACGCCCTGGGACTCGAGCGTGACGGTGCGGACCCGGCGCGTCGTCACGGCGGGATGGTGGATGTGGGTGCCCTTGTAGACCTTCGGGAAAGTCTTGATGAACTCGCCCTTGCCGACCGGTCCGAGCACCGTCACGTCGAGCAGCCCGTCATCGAGCAGCGCGTCCGGGCAGACCTGCATGCCGGCGCCGTAGGACCGGGCGTTGCCGACGGCAACGAGCATCGCCTCGGTCTCCCACGGCTCGCCGTCGTCGAGCACGATCCGGAACGGCAGCGGCTTGAACACCCGCAGCTCGGCGAGGATCGCGAGGTTGTAGCGCATTCGACCGCGCGGCCAGGTCATCCGATTGGCCCGGTCGGTGACCCGGGAGTCGAAGCCGGCGCTGAGGACACAGCCGAACCACGCGTCGCCCACCCGCCCGGCGTCCATCTTCCAGGCGCCGTCGTTGCGGAGTCGGTC
Source organism: Mycobacteriales bacterium (assembly GCA_036267755.1). Classification (GTDB taxonomy): domain Bacteria; phylum Actinomycetota; class Actinomycetes; order JAFAQI01; family JAFAQI01; genus DATAVK01. The sequence goes on along the minus strand of DATAVK010000113.1, from coordinate 451 downwards.
GACGATGACGCCGGTCGCGGCGACCGGGTCCTTCACCGGCAGCCGCAGCGAGGCCGCCAGGTCGTTGCCCGTGCCGGCCGGGACGATGCCGAGTGGGGTCGACGTACCGGCCACTGCGTTCAAGGCCAGGTTGACCATGCCGTCGCCGCCCAGCGCGACGACCGCGTCGGTGCCGTCGACGACCGAGCGCCGGACCAGTCCGAGAGCGTCCGCCGCGTCCCGACCGATCAGGATGGAGACGTTGAGACCGCCCTCACGCAGCCGCGCGGCGACGTCGGCGACGAGGGTCGCGGCGCGGCCCTTGCCGGCCGTCGGGTTCACCAGCAGGCTGACGTCCGGCCCGGAGGTGTGGGTCACGGGATGGTGAGCTCGTCGTCATCCATCGCCGCCATCTCCTCATCCGAGACGGGTTCGAAGAGCGACGGTTCCTCGTTGCGGGCCTTGCGCTTGT
>DATAVK010000112.1:0-7450 GCA_036267755.1 Mycobacteriales bacterium | reverse complement strand
TACGCCGGCCCGCGACGCGTCGTAGAGCGCGTCGACGATCTCCTCGTCGACCAGGCTGTTCATCTTGATGGTGATTCCCGCCTCGCGCCCGGCCCGCGCATGCCGGGCCTCGCGGTGGATCTTGTCGAGCAGCCCGTCGCGCAGCGTGTCGGGCGCGACCAGCAGCGTGCGGTAGTCGCGCTGCTTGGTGTAGCCCGACAGGTGGTTGAACAGATCGGCGACGTCGGCTCCGACGGCCGGGTTCACGGTGAGCAGGCCGAAGTCCTCGTACAGTCGCGCGGTCTTCGGGTTGTAGTTGCCGGTCCCGATGTGGACGTAGCGTCGCAGGCTCCCATCGGGCTCCTGCCGGACGACGAGGGCGAGCTTGCAGTGCGTCTTCAGCCCGACCAGGCCGTAGACCACGTGGCACCCAGCATGCTCGAGCTCACGGGCCCATTTGATGTTGGCCTGCTCGTCGTACCGCGCCTTGATCTCGACGACGACCAGCACCTGCTTGCCGGCCTCGGCGGCGTCGACCAGCGCGTCGACGAGCGGCGAGTCACCGCTGGTGCGGTAGAGCGTCTGCTTGATGGCCAGCACGTCCGGATCCGCGGCCGCCTGCTCGACGAACGCCTGCACGCTGGTCGCGAACGAGTCGTACGGGTGGTGCAGCAGGACGTCCTGGCGGCGCATCGCCGCGAACACATCGACGGGAGTCGAGCCCTCACCGCTGCCGCGCAGCTGCGGGTGGGTGATCGGCGGTGTCTTCGGGTCCTTGTACGCCGGTAGGTCGAGGCCGACCAGCGCCCAGAGTCCGCTGAGGTCCAGCGGGCCCTGCAGCCGGTAGAGCTGGGCCTCGGTGATGTCGAGCTCGCGCACCAGCAGGTCGAGGACCCGGTCGCCGACCTCCGAGTCGACCTCCAACCGGACGGCCGGCCCGAAGCGGCGGCGGACCAGCTCGCGTTCCAATGCCTGCAGCAGGTTCTCGACGTCGTCCTCGTCGAGGGTGAAGTCCTCGTTGCGGGTGACGCGGAAGATCGAGGACTCGACCACGTCGAGCCCGGGGAACAGCTCGGGGACGTGAGCCCGGATGACGTCCTCGAGCAGCACGAAACGGGTGTCGGCCACCTTGACGAAGCGCGGCAGCAGCGGCGGGACCTTGACCCGGGCGAAGTGGTCACGGCCGTTCTCCCGGTCGCGCACGACCACGGCGAGGTTCAGCGACAGGCCCGAGATGTAGGGGAACGGGTGCGCCGGGTCTACCGCGAGCGGCGTGAGCACCGGGTAGACGTGCTCGGCGAACAGCGCGTCGACGTCCTTGCGCTGGCCGTCCTCGAGCTGGCCGTAACGCACGATCTCGATCCCGGCCTCGCACAGCTGCGGCATCACCTGGTGGTTGAAGACCTCGGCGTGCCGGTCCACGAGCGCGTGGGCTCGGGTGGCGATCAGGTCGAGCTGCTCGCGCGGGGACAGCCCGGCCGGCGAGGTGACCCCGATCCCGGTCGCGAGCCGCCGCTGCAGTCCGGCCACCCGCACCATGAAGAACTCATCGAGGTTGGAGGCGAAGATGGCGAGGTACTTCGCCCGCTCCAGCAGCGGGGTCTCTGGGTCCTCGGCGAGCGCGAGGACGCGGGCGTTGAAGTCCAGCCAGCTGGCCTCGCGGTCCAGGAATCGCTCCGGGTCCTCGGGTCGGTCCTCGCGCTGCTCGGCGTGCGCGAGATCCTCGATCTCCTCGGCCAGGTCCTCGGCGTACCGGGGGAGATCAGGGGCGTTCGACGCCGCGGTGCTGGTCACGGCTCCACTCTTACCAGGTCCGGCGGCCGGAACCTACCGCTAGATGAACGAGCGGTAAACGAAAGGTGAACAGTCCATGCCTCACGCTTGGCGCGAGCGTGCCGATCACGAAGGCCGCGCAACTCGACATTGCGCCGGAGCCGGGTGACCGTTAACAGTGGGTGCATGCTTCCCACGATGTCCGTGAGCGACCAGGTGAGCAAGGTCGCCCAGCGGCTGGCTGATGAGTACTCCGGTCGGGTGCCCGATCCCGTGGTTCGGCACCTTGTCGACGAGGCCTACCTCGAGATGGCCTCGGCCAAAGTGACCCAGTTCGTGCCAGTGCTGGTGGACCGCAGCGTCCGCGCCCGGATCCGGGAACTTCAGCCCGCCTAACCCTCTTTTCATGATCGTTTAAGAACGACGGGTCAGTTGCCGCGGGCGACCCATTCGTCGTAGTGCGGCGCCTCCGCCCCGATCGTCGTGTCGTCGCCGTGTCCGGTGTGCACCGTTGTGTCGGGCGGCAGGGTGAGCAGCCGCTCGTGGATCGACGTGCAGATCGTCGGGAAGTCGGAGTACGACCGGCCCGTCGCGCCGGGCCCGCCCGCGAAGAGCGTGTCGCCCGAGAAGACGACGCCGAGCTCCGGGACCGACAGCGACACGGCGCCGGGGGAGTGGCCCGGGGTGTGCAGCGCGGTGACCGTGACCCCGGCCACGGTCCAGGTCGTGCCGTCGGCGATCTCCTGATCGGGGCCGTCGCCGTACACCTCGTTCCAGAGCATCCGGTCCTGCGGGTGCAGCCAAATCGGAGCGTTGGTGGTGCGCTTGACGTCGGCTGCGGCGTTGATGTGGTCGTTGTGGCCGTGGGTGCTGATGATCGCGACGACCTTGCGGTTCCCGATGGCCTTGTGGATCGGCTCCGACTCGTGCGCAGCATCGATGACGATCACCTCGTCATCGTCGCCGATCAGCCAGACGTTGTTGTCGACGTCGAAGTCCTCGCCGTCGAGGCTGAAGATGCCGGAGGTGACGACCTTCTCGATCCGCGCCGTCACAGCGTGACCACGGATCGCAGCACGGCGCCGTCGTGCATCTTCGTGAACGCGGCCTCGACGTCGTCGATGCCGATCGTCTCGGACACGAACTTCTCCAGCGGCAGCCGGCCGGACAGGTGGAGGTCGACGAGCATGGGGAAGTCGCGGCTTGGCAGGCAGTCGCCGTACCACGATGATTTCAGCGATCCGCCGCGGCCGAAGATGTCGATGAGCGGCAGCTCGATGGTCATGTCAGGTGTCGGTACGCCGACGAGTACGACGCGACCGGCGAGGTCGCGGGCGTAGAACGCCGCCTTGTACAGCTCCGGGCGGCCGACCGCCTCGATGACCACGTCGGCGCCGAAGCCGCCGGTGAGTGCCTGGACTCCTTCGACGATGTCGGTGTTGCGGGAGTTGATGACGTGCGTGGCGCCGAAGCCGCGGGCCCATTCCAGCTTGCGGTCGTCGACGTCGATCGCGATCACCGTGCGGGCGCCCGCGACGGACGCGCCCAAGATCGCGGCGTCACCGACCCCGCCGCACCCGATGACGGCGACCGTCTCGCCCCGGCGTACCGCACCGGTGTTCAGGGCTGCGCCGAGGCCCGCCATGACGCCGCAGCCGAGCAGGCCGGCCACCTCGGGCTTGACCGCCGGGTCGACCTTCGTGCACTGCCCGGACGCGACGAGGGTCTTCTCGGCGAATGCCCCGATCCCCAGTGCAGGCGACAGCGGCGTGCCGTCGTCGAGGGTCATCTTCTGGGTCGCGTTGTGGGTGTTGAAGCAATACCAGGGCTCGCCCCGCGAGCAGGCTCGGCACTGGCCGCAGACCGCACGCCAGTTCAGGATGACGAAGTCCCCGGGCGCGACGTCGGTGACGCCCTCGCCGATGGCGGCGACCACGCCGGACGCCTCGTGGCCGAGCAGGAACGGGAACTCGTCGTTGATGCCTCCTTCGCGATAGTGCAAGTCGGTGTGGCAGACCCCGCACGCCTGGACGTCGACGAGTGCCTCGCCGGGTCCCGGGTCGGGAACGTGGATGGTGGTGACCTCGACCGGGGCACCCTTGCTACGGGCGATGACGCCGCGAACCTCATAAGCCATGGCGTGCAGCCTGCCATGAACGGCTGAACCATGGTGCAGCCTGGTGGCATCTTGGTGCGTCGTGGCGAGCGCGCCTGAGTCGTCTAGGCCGCCCCACCTTCTAGCCTGGACCGGTGAGCGGGCCCATGTCGAGGCGCCGACGGCTCCGCCTCGCGCGGACCGTGGTGGTGCTGATCGCACTGGCCGTCGGGATCCACATGCTCACGTCCGGTGGCGCCACCCGCAGTACGGCGAATCCCCCCGCGCGGCAGGCCAGCTCGTCGAGGGCCGCGCCCACGCCGTCACCGAGTCCTCGCACCGTGGTGACCAACCCCTTCACGCAGCCGAAGGTTCAGGCGTACCTCGCGAAGCATCCGGGGATGTCCGCGACCGTTCACGACCTGGCCACCGGGAAGGTCTGGTCCTATCGACCGCAAGCCCACGACACGATGGCCAGCATCATGAAGGTCGACATCCTCGAGACCGAGCTCTACGAGCACGGGGTCTTGCACGGGGAGGACCTCGAGAACGCAACCGGCATGGTCGAGAACAGCAGCAACGACGATGCGCAGGACCTGTGGGACGCCGAGGGCGGAGCGGTGGCGGTATCCGCCTACAACCGGCGGGTCGGCCTAACCGGGACCACGCCGAACGCGCGGGGCTTCTGGGGGCTGTCCACCACGACAGCGGCCGACCAGGTCACGTTGCTCGACCATCTGGCGCAGCCCAACCCGCTGCTCAGCCCGGCTGAGCGGCATCAGGCGCTGCGGTTGATGCACACCGTCGAGCTCGACCAGCGCTGGGGAGTGAGCGCCGGCCTGCCGCACGGCACCCAGGTTGCGATCAAGAACGGCTGGCTGCCGCTCGACCACAGCCCTGGCTGGGAGGTCAACAGCGACGGCATCGTCACCGGAAACGGCTACCACGATGACGTCAGCGTTCTCACGACCGGAGCCCGGACCGAGGCGGTCGGGATCAAGTGGATCCAAGGCCTCACCCGGCTGATGTGGCCGTTGATGCGCCTCTCGATCTGACCCGGCCGCCGCGGCGGACAGCGCCGGACGACGCATGACGACGCCCGGCGCAAGGGGGGTTTCGCGCCGGGCGTCGTCTCTCAAAACACTAGTACGGCCTGTGACTGCATCCCACCGAATCGGTCACAGTGTGTCACCGTGTCGTTGCTGACGGATCACTCGAGCGGCTGACCCTTGGCCGCCTGACGCTCCACTTCCTCGCCCAGCGCGATCGGCGCGGCCAGCGCCTCGTCGGGGATCCCGAACGCGTCGACCAGCAGCCGAGCGTGCGGTCGAAGTGAGCGGCACAGGTCGTTGACCGCGCTGGTCACCCGCTTGCTCCGGGTGGCGGTGAGCCGGCCGTGCTCGAGGAACCAGCCGCGTTCGCGTTCGATGGTCGACAGGACGTGCAGGTCGCAGACCTGGGACAGCAGTGCCCGCGCCGACTCGTCGTCAATCGCATCGACCGCCTCGGCGAACGCTTCGAGGATCCGGCGCTCGACGTGCGCCTGGGCGGCCAGCAGGACGTGATCCTGGACCGAGTTGAAGACATCGAAGGCGTCGTTTCCGTCGGTGATTCCCTTGCGTAGCCGTCGAGCCAGCCCGTCGAGGACGTGCTTCTCCCGCCAGCGGAACAGCTCGAGCTGCTGCGTGCGGTCCAGCAGGCTCGTCTCCTCGTCGGTTCCGGGTACGACGCCAGCCAGCCGGGCGGCGATCGCGCGCGCCCCGGTCCGCTCGACGACCTGCTCCACGAACTGCTCGGCGACATAGCGAACCGTGCCGATGGTGTCGAGCTCACCGAACTCGCTCTGGAAGTTGGTGAGGAGCGTCTTTGCGACGAGCTGCATGAGGACGGTGTTGTCGCCCTCGAACGTCGTGAAGACGTCGGTGTCGGCCTTGATGGCGGGCAGCCGGTTGACGGCGAGGTAGCCCGCGCCGCCACAGGCCTCGCGGCACGCCTGCACCGTGCGGGTGGTGTGCCACGTCGACGCGGCCTTCAACGCGGCGGCGTGCGTCTCGAGCTCCCGGCGCGCCTGCTCGTCGAACGACTCGTCGTTGTAGCTGCGCTCCAGCTCAGCGACCAGAACGGTCTGCGCGAAGTGCAGGGCGTAGGTCGTCGACAGCGCCGGCAGCAGTACTCGCTGGTGGGCCAGGAAGTCCAGGATCGGAATCTCGCGTTCGCTGTCCGGTGCCTTGAACTGGCGTCGTGCCTCGCCGTACCGGATGGCGATGGCGAGCGCGCTCTTGCCGCCGCTGACGGCGGCGCCGGAGACGCTGATTCGGCCCTGCACCAAGGTGCCGACCATCGTGAAGAACCGTCGGTTGGGGTTCTCGATCGGGCTGGAGTAGACCCCGTCCTCGGACACGCTGCCGTAGCGATCCAGCAGGTTCTCGCGGGGGACCCGGACGCCGTCGAACGCGAGCCGGCCGTTGTCGACGCCGTTCAGTCCCGCCTTCAGGCCGTCGTCCTCGATCCGTACGCCGGGAGCAGTGTTACCTGACTCGTCCCGGATCGGCACCAGCACGGCATGCACGCCGTGAGACTCCTCCGCAACGACGAGCTGGGCGAAAACGACCGCGAGCCGCCCGTGCCGTGCCGCGTTGCCGATGTAGTCCTTGCGGGCGTCGTCGTCGGGAGTGTCGATGACGAACTCGCCGGCCTCGCTGTCGTAGGTCGCGGTAGTCCGCACGGATTGGACGTCGGAACCGTGGCCGGTTTCGGTCATCGCGAAGCAGCCGGGCAGCTCGAGCGACATGACGTCGGCCAGGTAGCGGTCGTGATGGGTCCGGGTGCCGAGGTTGCGGATGGCGCCCCCGAACAGCCCCCACTGCACGCCACCCTTGACCAGTAGCGACAGGTCTCCGAAGCCCTGGGTCTCGAACGCGGTGACGGATGCGCCGACGTTGTCCTCGCCGCCCTGCTCCTTGGGGAAGAGCAGCTTGGGTCCCGACGTGGTGGCGATACGGCGTGCCTGTTTCATCACGAGGTCGCGTTGTTCGTCGATGCTCAGCCCATGTTGCGGGGCGAACAGCGGCTCGCGGAGCATCTCGCGGACTTCATCGCGCACCTCGGACCAGCGTCCGTCCAGGATGGTCCGCAACACGTCGACGGTCGGGATCGGCGGGGCAGCATGGGCGGTCGTCACGAGAGCTCCTGTCGCAAAGGGATCAGCACTCGGAGATCATGCCCCCGGATACGCCTTGTTACGACTATCGGGACGTGGTCCTCGCCACAATGACGCCGCAAGCGTGAGGAGACCACCCGCGCCGGCGAGCACGATCGGCGCCGGCCCGACGAATCCGCCGCTGAAAAGGAACACCGCACCCACGACAGCAGCAACCGCCAGGAGCAGGCACAGCACCGCGGCCGCGCGACGGGCGCGCGAAGGCCGGGCAGGCGGTGGAACCGAGTCGTTCGGTCGGCTCAGGCCCTGGTCCGCCTGGTTGTCTTCTTGGCGACCCGCTTCGCCGGTGCCCGCTTCGCGACCTTCTTGGCGGTCCGCTTCGCCGTGGTCTTCTTCGCGGCTGTCCGCTTGGCGGTCGTCTTCTTCGCGGCGCTCGTCTTGCG
>DATAVK010000111.1:0-18675 GCA_036267755.1 Mycobacteriales bacterium | reverse complement strand
GAACGAGACGTTCGGGCCGATGGTGGGGATCACGACGTACCGCGATCTCGACGACGCGATCCGGCTGGCGAACGTTCCCGGCTATGGCCTGTCCTCAGCGATCTACACCTCGGACGCCAACGACGCGTTCCGGTTCCGCCGCGGAATCAGCGCGGGGATGGTCAGTATCAACAACTCGACGTCGGGTGCCGAGGCGCACCTGCCGTTCGGGGGCAACGGGAAGTCCGGCAACGGCTCTCGGCAGTCCGGCGTGTGGGTGCTCGACCAGTTCACCCGATGGCAGTCGATGAACTGGGATTACTCGGGCCGGCTGCAGAAGGCGCAGATGGATGTCGCCGAGCTGGTGCCCGACGAGTCGTTCCGGCTCGCGGACTGACCGGGTCGGGAAGCCGGCGGCGAACCCGATGAGCGACCTCACGCCGGAGGCGGCCCTCGACGGCCAGTTCCGACGCGCCCTGCTTACCCTGACGACCGCCGATCCGCGCGATGCCGGCGATCCGGTGCGGCCGATCCGTCCCGGGACTGCCCTGACCGGTACGGCGGCGCTCGACCTGCTGGATGCGCAGATGGGCAGTCGGCTGCTCGACATCGAGGCGAGGCGGCTGCGCGCGACCGGTCGCGGCTACTACACGATCGGGTCAGCGGGCCACGAAGCCAACGCCGCTGTCGCAGCCGCGCTGCGCCCGACCGACCCGGCGCTGCTGCACTACCGCTCCGGAGCCTTCTACCTGGCACGGGCGACTCAGGTGCCAGGCTCGACGCCGTTGCGGGACGTCCTGCTCGGCCTGGTCGCCTCCGTCGAGGACCCGATCGCCGGCGGGCGGCACAAGGTGTTCGGTCGTCACGAGCTCGCCGTCATTCCGCAGACGTCGACCATCGCGTCGCACCTGCCACGGGCCGTCGGTGTCGCGTTCGCGATCGACCGGGCCCGCAAGCTCGCGGTCAGCGGCGAGTGGCCGCCGGACGCGATCGCGGTCACCAGCTTCGGCGACGCGTCGGCGAACCACTCCACCGCCGTCGGCGCCATCAATGCCGCGACCCAGGCGTCGTACCAGGGCCTGCCGATGCCGGTGCTGTTCGTCTGCGAGGACAACGGCCTAGGCATCAGCGTTCCCACACCGGCCGGGTGGATCGCGGCGGCCTACGGAAACCGGCCGTCACTGCGGTACTTCAGTGCGGACGGTGAGGACACCGCCGCTTGCTACGACGCGGCCCTCGCCGCGGCTGAGTACGTCCGGCGACGCCGCGCCCCCGGGTTCCTGCACCTGCGCGTGGTCCGGTTCATGGCCCACGCCGGCAGCGACGCCGAGATCAGCTATCGCAGCTCGACCGCGATCACCGCCGACTACGCCCGCGACCCTGTCCTCGCGACAGCGCGGTTGGTGGTGGAGGCCGGGCTGATGAGCCCCGCGCAGGTGCTGGAGCGCTACGACGCGATGTCGGCGCGAGTGCGCGAGCTCAGCGACGAAGTCAGCAGCCACCCGGGGCTGGGCAGCGCCGAGGCCGTCATGGCGCCGCTGTCACCACGGCACCCCGACGGGGTGCGCGAGGAGGCGACCCGGGCCGGGTCGCCGGAGCAACGGGCCGCAGCCTTTGGCGGGAAGCTGCCGGAGGCCGGTGAGCCACTCACGCTCGCCGACAGCATCAACCGCGCGCTCGCCGACGCGCTCGTGACGCACCCGCAGGCCATCGCGTTCGGCGAGGACGTCGGTCGCAAGGGCGGTGTGTACGGCGTTACTCGCGGACTGGCTCGACGCTTCGGCGCCGGCCGGGTCTTCGACACGCTCCTCGACGAGCAGACGATCCTGGGTGTCGGGCTAGGAAGTGCAGTGTCCGGGCTGCTCCCGATCCCGGAGATCCAGTACCTCGCCTACCTGCACAACGCCGAGGACCAGCTTCGCGGCGAGGCGGCCAGCCTGCAGTTCTTCTCGGATGGCAGGTACCGCAACCCCATGGTGGTCCGGGTCGCAGGACTGGCTTATCAAAAGGGCTTTGGCGGCCACTTCCACAACGACAACGCGGTCGGGGTGCTGCGTGACATCCCCGGGATCGTCGTCGCCGTACCGTCGCGGGGCGACGACGCCGCCGCGATGCTGCGCACCTGCCTCGCCGCTGCGCAGGTCGACGGCACGGTCTCGGTGTTCCTCGAGCCGATCGCGCTCTACCACAGCCGCGACCTGCACGAGCCTGGCGACGGCCGGTGGCTAGCGCCGTACCTCGCGCCCTCGCAATGGCCCGCAGCCCACGTGCCGATCGGCCGGGGACGGACCTACGGCGCAGGCCGTGACCTGACGCTCGTGACATTCGGCAACGGCGTGCCCATGTCGCTCCGAGTGGCTGCACGGTTGGCTGCGGTGGGCGTCAACGCGCGGGTGCTGGACCTGCGCTGGATCGCCCCACTGCCGGTCGAGGACCTGCTGCGCGAAGCCCAGATGACCGGTCGGGTCCTCGTCGTCGACGAGACCCGCGCCACGGGCGGTGTCTCGGAGGGCGTCGTGACGGCACTGGTCGACGCCGGCTTCACCGGCCAGCTCTCGCGCATTGCCGCGGCGGACAGTTACATCCCGTTGGGCGATGCCGCCAACCACGTGCTGATCTCCGAAGCCAGCATCGAGAAGGCAGCACAGGACCTGATCGCGAGCCGGGGCATCGGTCCCGCATCCACCTGACTGGCGATCCGCCCTGCCGTCGACGGACTCGCGGGTCAGCGCCCGGCTGCGGACGGCCGAAGATAGGGCGGGAGCGTGGGCCGGTTCTGCGCTGGCCTGCCCAGCACCAGCCTGTCGCGCGCCGGCTTGCCGTGCGCCTTCCCGTCGGGCGGCGCGGGATCGACCGTCGAAGTGCGCACCACGGTGATGCTGTCGATCACGGTCGGGTTGGCGATGCTGGTAATGGAGCTTCCGCTCTGGGCCGGCATGAGAGTGCGGATCGCGAGGGTGGTCTCACCACCGGGAACCGTCGGTGCCGTCACGTCGACCACGACGCAGCTATAGACGCCTCGACGCACCGCGGAGAAGTTCTTCGCGGTGTCTTTGATGTCCTGGGACTTGCCGGTCCCTCCTGTCGCCGTGTCACCACCGCTCCACCGCCAGACCTTCGGCGCCGTGGTGTTGCCCGCGTCGCCGGAACCGGTGGTCCCGTACCAGGTCTTGTACAGGCCGTTCCCACCGCCGCCCGCGCAGATGTAGGTGGTGCCGTCGACGGGCGGGTTGACGGTGCCGCCCGCAGCTACCGCACGGGTCGGCTGGCCGGCCCGCATCGGGTTGGTGCGCTCGTAGGCGTGAACGTGACCGCTGATGACGAGGTCGACCTGGTAGGTGTCGAACAGTGGACCCCAGACGTCGCGGAGTCCGCCGTCGGAGCCATGGTTGCGGTTGCTGGAGTAACACGAGCAGTTGCAGACCACGACGACGAAGTCGATGCCGGATCCAACGGCTCGATAACCGGCGAGCTGCGCGGCGAGCCAGGCGGTCTGTGCGCCTTGGGTGTAGCCGGTCTTGACCGTTTCCTGCGCGGATAGGTCGTTCCCGTCGAGGTGGATGACCGCCACGTTGCCGTAGGTGAACGTGTGCACGACTGGAGAGCCCGAGGTAGCGTCGTACGGCTGCGGGAACCGGGTGACGAAGCCGGCGTAGCCGTTGTTGCCGAGCGGTTCGACCTCATGGGCACCGACCGACGCCATCCACGGGATCGACTGTGCTCCCCGCGGTCCGACGACCGCGAGGTACTTGTCCCACTGGCTCGGCTTGAAGCCGGCGAAGTCGAGGTACTTCAAGGGTTCCGGCGTGGAGTAGGCCAGGTCGCCGGCGACCAGGTGGAACGCGGGGTGCTGCGCTGCGGCGAGGTTCACCATCTGACCGGCGGTGCTGGTGCTGATCGCCTCGTCGCCGAAGGCCGTGAACCGGAAGTTGGAGATGCCCGCGACCGCCGTCGTGAACGTCGCGTCCGGGCCCCAGGCGACCCCGTCGTTGCTGACTGAGTAGTGGTACGTCGTACCGGGCGCCAGCGAGTCGAGCAGCACGCTGCTGTAGACGGTGTTCTCGGACGGGTCGCCGGTGGCGCCGGCCGGCAGCGGCACGGTCTCAGAGCTGCCCGCGGCCTGCACGTTGCCGTACGCGGTGGTGGGGCCCCACCTGACTTGGGGCGCCTTGGGTGTGACGAGCGCCGCCGAGGCGCTGCCGAGCGACCAGGTCAGATACATCTGGGTGCTCGGCGACGGACCGAAGGCGATCCATTGCGGCCCGATCGGTGAAGTCGCCGCCGTGGCCTTGGTCTGCCGCCACAGCACTGGGGTGGCGATCCCCAGGACCGCCGCTGCCCGTAAGACGTCCCGTCTGTCGAACTCTCGACTGCGGCGCGCGTCCCCCATGACTGCCCCCTCTCGAGCCCTTCCCGCAGGCTTCCGCCGCACGAGACCGAGGTCAAGCCTGTAGGCAGGTTTTCGCTCGTTGTTCAGTCAGGACTCGCTCTGCGACCTTCCCACACCCTCCCATTAGTCGCGGTGCTCACGTGGCGCAAGTGACGGATGTCCTATTCTGGTGGGCCGACCGTCGAAACCCGGATGGAGATGCGCTCGTGGGCTTGTGGGCCTGGCTGCTGGTGTTCTGGTTCGGGGTGACGCTGCCGACCGCCGGTGTCATCGCGGCCTTTGCCTTCGCGGACGGCCATCACCGTCGGAGGCGTCCTCACCAACGCCGCCCTCGTTCACGCCCTCGTTCCTGGGCCCGGATCCGGGAGCGCGTCACCGCTACGCGTGTGGCGCGCGGGGTACCGGGATCGACCCAGGCAGGCACGGCGCGATCAGTGCCCGGATCTGCGCCGTCGGCTGAGCACGGAGTTCGGCCGCGAGCAGCCGCTCGTAGCTGAGGAACTGGCGGACCGCCTCGGCCACGTTGCCCTGTCGCAGGTGCACACCGATGACCAGCCGGTGCGCGCTCTCCCGCAACGGCTCGGCGTGCACGGCGGCCAGTCCGACGAGCAGGGCGTCGGCCAGCCGACCGTGAGCCGCCAGCCGTTCACCGAGGGCGTCGAGCGCCTGTAGCCGGAGATGGTGGAACCGCTCGCGCTCCATGATCACCCAGTCATCGAACCAACCGGGCAGCAGGTCATCGCCGAAGGCACTGAGCTCCCGAGCGACGTCGAGCGCGGCCGGCGCGCCATGCTCTGCGGCGGGGTCGGCCAGCATGCGCTGCGCTCGGGAAATGATGCTGCGGAAGTCGACGTCGACGTCCGGGTCCAGCCACAGGTGCGTGGGCGAGGCCTGCAGCAGCGGCCGACCGTGCGGCACCGGCACCCGCCACAGCGCGGAGCGCAGGCTGGCGTTGGCCCGATCGTCGCTCGAGTCCACCCACAGGGTCGCGCGCACCCGCGCTCGACGGATCGGCCGATCGTGGAGTGCCACAAAGGACAGCAGCCGCTGCGAGCTCGGCGACATCTCGACTAACTCGTCGCCGCACGAGACCTCGAAGTCGCGGATCAGGTTGAGCCGCAAAGCTCCGCGCTCGAGCGGGAGCGGCCGCTCGGCCACCCCCACCACGGCGCTCACGAGACCGCCTCCGCACCTCGATAGAACGGCAAGTCCGCCCCGAGGACGCGCTCGAGATCAGCCGCCGGGATCGGCCGCCAGTGCGCTCCGTGGACGTTCTTGGGCACTGTGTTCCGTCGATGGATGATGGCCACAATGCTGTTGGTATCGCTCAGGTCGGACATGCCCCCCACCGCCTTGCTCCAGACGAATCGCGAGTCCTCGCCGGTGGCCACATCCGGAAACGCCGACCGGGCCCAGAGCTCCTTGCGATAGCAGAGACTCGAACCCGCCGCCCAGATACGCCGTCCCCCCGGCCATTCGTATCGCCATGCCTTCCCGGACCGGCCGTCGTAGAACGACAAGGCTCGGGCACCACTCAGATCCGCACCACTGTCCAACATTCTGCCCACCTGCACCGAAAGTCGGCTAGGGGCATACCAGTCATCATCGTCCCAATGGGCGACCAGGTCGCCCTGCGCGAGCTCGCACGCGATGTTCCGTTTCGTACCGAGGACGACCGGCCGGTCGAGCCGGTGATAGCGAACGCCCGGCTGCCCCTCGACCAGATCGGCGACACCCTCCTCGCCGTCGTCGACGACGACGAGCTCCCTGGCGGGGTAGTCCTGGCGGGCGAAGTATGCCAAGGCCAACGGGATGAACCCGCGTCGCCCGGCCGTCGGCATGATGCAACTGACTAGCGGCCGTTCGGGTCGCATCGGCACTGCCGGGCTGAGCGCCGCGTAGAAGTCCCGGTCGGCCGGCGGGAGATACGGCTCCGCGACCGCCCGCCAGCCGGCTGCCCCGGACGAGCCGGCCGCGGACCGCTGGTCGAGGCGCCAACTGTTGGTTCCATGCCGGACATAGAGGAACAGCCCGTCGGCCGGCAATGCCTGCAACCGGGCGCCGCGGCGTACCGACTGCTGAAGGAACGCCGCGTCCTCGGCGAGCGAGCGGTCCGGATAGCGGGCGAGCCGCTGCCAGACCTCGCGACGGAAGGCCAGCGTGCCCCCGTGCACGTCGCGTACGAACATCTGGCGATGCAGCTGCGCGCTCCACCGCCAGAACTCCCACGCGCTCAGGTCGAAGATCAGCGCGTCGCGTAGTGCCGTGATGTCGGCCGAGCCGTCAGCGATCGGCGCGAGCTGCCGGGAGAGTCGTTCAGGTCCGTGCCAGTCGTCGTCGTCCCACTGCACGATGACGTCGCCGCTGGCCTCCTGGCAGGCGAGGTTGCGCAGCGCCCCGATGCTGCGCGCGCCGTCGCTGCTCACCAGCCGGATCCGTGGGTCGCGCGGCAGCCGGTCGGCCAGCTCAGGGGAGCCGTCCTCGACGATCACGAGCTCGGCGTCGGCGTGGTGCTGGCGTTGGAAGTAGCGCACCGCCTGCAACGCGAACTCGGGCCGTCCACGAGTCGGCATGACACAGCTGACGCTCAGCCGGGGTCGTGCGACGGCATGACCCGCCGATGGCGCTGCCGGGGCGCGCGCAGGCGCGGGTGCAGCTGCAGGCGCGGGCGGGGGCTGGCTCGACGGTCGGACCGACCCGAGGGCAATCGCGGCGGGCAGCAGGTCGGCCGGCGCGAAGTGCTCGCAGGCGTCACCCTCGCAGTGCGGCCGGTACGCCGTGGTCTGCCCGCGCAGCCGGAGCCCGCAGAACCGGTCCTGGTAGAGCCGCCGGCTGCTCGCGAGCGCCGCGCTCTCGACCTCGCGCCGGCGGCCCGAGGGCGAACAGCGGTAGACGTACGACGCACCGACCCAGACCCCCGAGAAGCCGGCCCGCGCGGCCCGGATGTTGTAGTCCATCTCCCAGCACGGACCGAGTCCGTACGCCGGCTCGGCCAGCCCGATCGTCTCGACCACGTCCCGGCGTACGGCGTAACAGAAGTCGCCGAGGCTGTAGAGCGGCTCCAATGACCGAGCGGCCGTCCCGAAACGGCGCAACGCCAGCGCCCCGTCGCGCCGGATCGCGGCGTCGTCGCCGCGGGCGTTGGGGAAGGCCGCCTGCTCGTTCCAGGCGAGGTTGGTCGACGGGCCGGCGAGACCACAGCCGGGTCGCTCCAAGGCCGCGAGCAACGGCGGCAGCCAGCGGGGTCCGACGACGGCCCCGCTTTCGAGCAGCACGAGGGTGCGCGCGTCGCTGGCCTGCGCTAGGGCGTTGAAACACGTGGCCATCCCGGCGGGCTCGGGCCAGCTGCACCGGGCGAGCGCGGCGAGCTCCGGCGTGCCCGCGATCACGGCAGCGGTGGCCGCATCCACGCCGTCGGCCAGCAGCAGCACGGGTACGGCCGGGTCCGTGTGTTCGGCGAGCGCGCGCACGGTGGCGAGCAGCCGCGCGGGCTCTCCCTGCACCCCAACACCCACGCAGCACAAGTCGGGCATGCGGGCAGGATCGGCCCCATCGGTCACCCTGGCGTCACCGCACCGTCACCGCGCATGGTGCTGGTGACAACCCGGAATCAGCGGGCGAGCGGTGACGACGCGCCCGCCCGGCGGTACTCCCGCTGGACGGCCGTCACGACGTCGACATCCCGAATCGGCCGCTCCTCGTCCATGGCCAGCATCAGCGCGTGCAGCGCGGCGTTGCGGATCTGCGCTCCGGTGAAGGCGCATCGCCGCGCGATGTCCTCCAGGACAACAGGATTCACGTCATGGCCCGCCGCGAGGTGCGAGCGCCAGAGCTGCCACCTCAGCTCGGCGTCGGGCGGCGTGAAGTCCACCGTCACATCGATCCGGCGCAGGAACGCCGGGTCGATCCGGCTCCCGGCGTTCGTCGTGATGACGACGATCCCGCAGAAGGTCTCCAGCCGTTGCAGCAGGAAGTTGGTCTCGAGGTTGGCGTAGCGGTCGTTGGCGTTGCTGACATCGGTACGCCGGGCCATCAGCGCATCGCCCTCGTCGAGCAGCACCAGGACGTCGAGCTCCTCGGCCCGGGAGAACACGCGGTCGAGGTTCCGCTCGGTCTCCCCGATGTACTTGTTGACCACCGCGGCCAGGTCGATTCGGTACACGTCGAGGTGCAGCTGAGCCGCGAGATAGCGCGCCGTCAAGGTCTTGCCGGTGCCGCTCGGCCCGCTGAAGAGCGCTCGGACGCCGCGGTTGAGGGTGCCGCCGAACCGATCAGGACCCTGCTCGACCAGTTGCTCGCGATGCCGGCACCGCGCGACGAGAGTCGCGAGTTCGGCTGCCGCGGTGAGCGATAGGGCCGGCGGATCGAGGTCGGCGAGCGGTGACAGGCGGGTGGCCTGCGCCTCGAGCGTCTGACGCCGTACGAAACCGCACGCCACTCGGACGTCCTCGGTCGTGATCGCGTCGCGCTGGTCGGCGTGCGCGGCCGCCACGGCCAGATCGGCCACCCGGCGGATCGAGCCGGGAGTGAGCAAGAACGAACGAGTGATCTCAGCCCGGCAGCCATCGGCGAGCGGCCGGCCGGCTGCCGCCCACGCGCGGACTCGCTCGGGCTCGCCCACTGGCTCCAGCTCGATGGTGACCGCCCGCTGGGTCACCTCGCCGGACACGTTTCCCGACCGGCCGAGGACGATGCCTACCGGCGACTCGAGGCCCGGCAGCGGTGGGAGCTCAAGCCGCTCGCCCGGCCCCGGGTCGGCCGTGATGACAGGGAGCACTCCTCCGACCTCGGCAAGCGCGCCGAGCAGGTGCCAGGTCTCGCGCGACGGCAGCCCGTCGTGCACCACGAGATCGCGGCCAAGCTCGCGAGCCGCCGCGCCGAGCAGGGTGAGGCGGCCGCTGGCCTCCATCCCGCGCAGGACGACCGCGGTGACCTCTCCTGACCGGAGGATCTGCGGCAACCGGAGTGCGGCTTCGACGATGCCCGGGGCGACGATCACGTCGGCGAGGTCCGGAAAGGATTCGGCGACCCGCAGGGTGAGCCCGGCGGGTAGCGAGGCGGCAGTGACCCGCCCGTTGACGAGCAGGTCCCATACGACGATGAGGATGCGCAACGACCACTCCGACCGCGGGTCGGCCGGATTGTCGACGGCGAGCAGACCCCGCTCCACGAGCGCGTGGCAGCGCTCCTGACACCGAGCCCGCGTGACCGGATCGTCCTCGAGCAGCCAGGACAGCAGCCCGACGCACGGCCGCCGGGCGGCAAGCGGCTGTTGCAGCTCGGCGAAAAGAGCGCCGTACCGAATGTCGCTCTCGATCAGCCCGCAGGCCACCAGGATGCGAGCGTCGTCCGCGGGGAGGCTGGCGACCGGGTCGACGGGTCGGTCGAGATCGTCCGCTACTCCAAGGGCCCCTGCGTTGTGCTCCTCGCGCAGCCAGGCGGGCGCATCCGGACCCAATCGATGGGCGATTCGCGCCACGACATTTATCCGGACCCCGCGCAGGGACGTGGCCGGGATCAGGGTCAGCACGTCAGGTCGCCGATCCGAAATGGAAGCTCACGACGCGACCCAACTCGGGAACCCAGCCAGGATCACGGTCCAACCCGGCCACTCGCACGGCCAGGTCGATCGCCTCGATGTCGATCTCGACCTCGAGGTGAGTCCGACCGGCCACCAGCCAGCCCGGCGTCGCGAGCGCGGTACGATCGATCCTGTGCTGCTGCAGTAGGTCCGAGACCTGCGCCACCAAGCCGGTCGGTAGCCGACCGCGGGGGCGCGCACCGGGTCGGCGGCCGTCGAGTTCGGCGAGACAGGCCCACAACGGGTCGTCCGCGGCTGCCTGCTCCTCAGTCAGCAAGGCGCGAGCCAGCAGCTCGAGCAGCGACCACCCTCGGGCGAGCCGCCGCGGCCCGACGGGCCCGCGACGCCCACGCTCGGCGAGCCAGCTCCCCAGGACCGGCCAGAGGTTGACCAGGTAGAGCGCACCCGCGCACCGGGTCTGGACCCGCAGGGCGACCGCCCGCTCGTCGACCGGAGCGTCATCCACTGGCTGGCAGTGCGGCTGGTCGACCGGCTCCTCGACCGGCACGGTGTCGTCGATCCGATGTGCCTGGTCATCGCAGTATGCCGGTTGCGGCTCGGCCACCGCTTGGCCCCCTTCCGGAGGCGAGAACCGTTGCGGGGTAACGATGTCGGCGTCATCGAGACGCGACTCCGGTGCCGGCTCGGCCGCCCACCCGGCGATGCGGGTCTGGAAGTCGGGCAAGGCCAGCAAGGCGGGTGATTCGACGGCGGCGGCCAGCAGCGCCACGAGGGCCTGTTGGGCGGGAGCGACGAATCCTGGCCACGCGGCGTACGACTCGTCGGGCCCGTGATCCGACGTCGACGCCACCGCAGGCGATCCGACCGACCCCAGTGCCCCGGGTGGTTCCGATAGCCCGCTGCCTCGGCGCCGGGCGGTGGGGTGGAGCGGATCGCTGCTCCCCGCGCCACGCTCCGCCAAGACTGCGGCCAGCACCACACGCGCCTGTGCCGGGGTGAGCAGCGCGACCGCCGCCAGCCGCTCCGTCGGGCTCAACAGGACTGCGGCGTTCGGGAGCCAGCGCGCTCGGGCCAGCCAAGCGGCGGTGAGTGTGGAGCCACGGTCCGCGATGGCCGGGACGGATCCGCTCCAGTACCAGCGGCGGGCCAGCTGACCGGATATGACGTCGCGAGTGAGGCAGGCCAGCAACTCGGACTCGTCGGCGAACACGACCGCCAGCGCAGCGTCAGCGGCGTCGGGCGCACGCGCCGGCCGCACCGCGCGGGCCCGCAGTTCGGCCATCCGGTCCGCCGCCTGCCGGCGCAGCCCGCTCTCGCGCACGCGACCTCGTTGAGTGCGCGCCTCGAGGTCCAGTCGCCGCACGACCAATATCGACCGGTCCGGGACATCGGAGCGGGCCAAGTCCAGGCCCGCCACCAGCCGCTCGGCCGGCAGTCGACCCGCCAACTCAGGCGGACCACCGCGGATCCGCAGCCGGTCGACCCGGACGCCGGTCATTGGTCTCGCAACTCGTGTTCGACTCGGAAGGGACCGCGGACGACGTTGAACGGAAGCTGGGTGCCCTCGATCCAGGTGCCGCACTTGATGAAGACGACGTAGTACTCCGGCGACGCTGATCCGGACCACAGCAGGCCGGTGTCGTCGAAGCGAGCAGCGATCCGCGCGGCGAGGTTCTGAGAGACGCCAAAGAAAAGGATCGACGGCTCGACGTCGCCGGTCTCGTTGTCGTCGTTCGCCGAGTTGGCTGCCAGCGCGGGGCTCTGCGTCCAGGACTGCCGCAGCGCGAACTCGACGATGTCCCAGTCGAGATAGCCGCCGAAGTCGGCGGCGTCCCCGAAGAAATCCCAGGGGTCGAAACCGAGCTGAGGGGCGGTCTCCTCGAGGTTCCGGCCGAATCGCTCGAGGGTCAGTTGATTGCCAGCGGCCAGCGACCGGAGTACGTCCTCGTGGTTCGTCGAGAAGGTAGCTTCGGCGTCCTTCGTCGACACGTCGCGCAGTCGCTTCACCATCTCGGCCTGCGACTGCGCGCTCGCCTGCAAGAAGCCAACCGGCGGCAGCAGTGGGAACGCGTCGGTCGCCACGGTGCCGCTCGCTGAGCCGGCCGAGACCAGGTCGGCCGCCTGGTCCTGGAACTGCAGGAACCGCGCGTGCCCGTCGGCCAGGCGGCGGTCGCCGGTGAGGGCCGACCATGGTGAACCCACCGGGTCCGGTGCCGTCACTCGGCGCCGTGCCGACCAGTTGTCGACGAAACCGACCGACTGACCGTCCCAGTAGAAGACGGCGAGCGGCACGTCGTCGGGCGTCAGGTCGGCCGGATCGAGCGTGTCCAGGCCGGAGTACGCCGCGTCAAAGCTGAACGGGTCGACCGCGAGCGAGGCGAGCTGTTCGGAGCCGAGGCACCAGTGGGCCAGCAGGTTGCGGCGGTTGTCGTCGTCCACCGTGACGGAGTCGACGGTCGCCCCGACCGGGAGCGGGATCGCCTTGAACGACACGCCTTCCACCAGCCATGCGGCCGCGCAGCCCGAAGCCGTGGTGGTCCCCGGAGCCATCCCGACGGGCGACTGGCCCTGCAGCTGGCAAGCCGGCAACGCGGTGAGCAGGTAACAGCCCACCGCGATCGATGTGGCGCCCGCAGACCCGGCCGGCGTACAGCAGGAGAAGGTCGCCCGCGAGACCGCGGCGGCCTCCTGGATCAGGGTGAGCGGCAGCGTGACCGACGTCCCGACCGTCACCGGCTCGCCCGAGCGGGCGATGGCCAGCCCGGTTGCCACGGTGAGTGTGGTCGCCGTCCCGGTGACCCAGAGTCCTTGCACGACACCGGATCCGGCTGCCTGGCCGACCTGGGTGTCCCGCACGCGAAGCGTCTGTTGGCAGGTCGACAGATCGGCTGCCGTCAGCACCCGGCCATTGACGAAGTTCGGCAGCTGCGCAGCGGACGTGAAGTCGGAGCCGACCACCTGGCTGGTCATTGCTTCTGCACCGCCCTGTTCTGGTAGTACGCCGTGATGCTGCGACCGGCGGCATCGGCGTTGACGAAGTTGATGCCGGACTTCGACATCCACTGCGGCAGCGTCATCCGCTCGCCCCCGTCGACGGTGACGACGATCTTGCCGATCTGGAAGACAACGCGCAGGCACGCGCCGACGTCCTTCTCGAGCGGTTGGGGCGCCCGGACCGCGATGTTCCAGAGGTTGGGGCCCACCTCCACCGGCTGTGAGGCGGCCGGGAGGCGTTGCTGCGTCGGCTCGTCGAAGACCTGGACGAGGGCGCTGGGTAGCTCCGTGATCAACGCCCGGGGAGCCGGCCAGGCCGGCTGGGGGTGGAACCACAGCTGGAGTTCCAGGGTCGCGACCGCCTCAATGATCGGGTCATCGGTCAGGGGCGTGAACGTCACGAAGTCCAGCAGCGGCGGGATCGTCACATCTGGCGGCGCCTGCACTGCGACCGGTACATCGACCTCGTCGTAGAGCAGAACGTCACCGGTCGGTGTACTGCCCACGAAATCAAGGGTCTTCGTCGCCCGGTAGGTACGCAGCGAGGTCGCGAAATCCCCGACGTACGTCGAATCCGGGATGATCGTTACCTCGACCTGATCGCCGTCGATGATGGGGAACTCGCTCTTCTGCGTGAGCACCCAGACGTCTGAGAACTGCGGTGAGACACCACTGGGATCGGGCCCGCTGGAGGGATCGAAGCTGCCGTAGGTGCCGGTGCGGCTGCGCACCTGGATCGGCTCCGTCAGGGCCACCGGCTGATCGAGGTGGAACCACGCCGTGAGGATGAGTCGGCCCTCGGCGTCGACC
The DNA here is from genome assembly GCA_036267755.1 of Mycobacteriales bacterium. Lineage (GTDB taxonomy): Bacteria > Actinomycetota > Actinomycetes > JAFAQI01 > JAFAQI01 > DATAVK01. The sequence continues at coordinate 4,960 of DATAVK010000111.1, read as the reverse complement.
GAGCTGGTCAAGGTGGCGAGCTCCTGGGCCGCCGCGACGGTGGTGACGTCGCCGCCGCCGAGCAGCAGCAGCTCCTGGATCAGCCGGGTGTGCAAGACGTAGGGACGCCCCTCGTCGACCGGTTCCTCGCAGCTCGCCACGACCGGCTGCGACCCGGGCGACGACGGCTGCGGGCCGAGGGTGAAGTCGATGGTGGACAACAGGATCGATGCATCGCTCGAGTCCGGTGGTTGGGTCAACCCCGGCCACAGCACCGGACGCACCTGGGTGACCCAGACGGTCAGGATCCGGTCCAGCGCCGCACCCGCGGTCTCCGCTGGCAGCTGCCAGACGACGCCGCCGCTCGGCTCGTCTGACGGCGACAGGACCGGGCCGGTCGGCAGCGACGAGGTCAGCTGGTCACCGAGGTCGATGACCGCGGCCATGATCTCGGGTTCGCTCGACAACATCGGGTCAAGGCCAGGCACGATGCGCACGAACTGCAGCAGCCGGGCGAGGTCACGGTCGACGTCCCAGGCCGGCATGGCCGGGGGTGCCCACCGCAGCTCGATGTCCCACGCGTCACGGATGCGTGACGGGACCGACGTCTGAGCGCTGCTGCTGCACGGCTGCCCGGGCAGCGGCACCAGGTCGTCCTCGCACTCGGCGTACTTCGCCACGACATAGACCGTGTACTCACCGGACACACCGGCGTGCAACGCGATCACGCCCGGGTCAGCCTGTTCCTGCGCGGCCAGCCATTCCCCGAGCCGGGCGCACTGCGCGGACCGCACGACAACCTCGCGGCCCCACTGGTCGATCGCCATGCCGGGGGTCACGGTGATCGTGTAGTCACCGGCGTCGTCGACGGCTGGGGTGGTGATGACCTGCAGGCCGTAGACCGTGCCGTACCCGTGCAGGGCCCGCTCGTGGAGATAGTCCTTCTGCAGGAAGTACTGCTGTTCCTGCAGGAACTCCCCCAACCCGAGCACCATGCCGTAGGCGTAGTCGACGCGCTTGTCCGGGCTGAGGGTCCCGGTGGTGATGGACACGCAGTTCTCGGTGACGGTCACGGCCGGGCTCCTGTCGGTGCGGGGTTCATAGCGCGGGCATGTCTCCGACGCGGTCGCGGTCAGCGACGATGCGGTCGGCGAGATCGAAGGGACGTGGATAGGCGAGGTACCCGGTGGCGAGCGTGCCGGCGCCGAGGACCAGTGGAGTGAACGCCGGAGAGTTACCGAGCTCGGTGTCCAACCCGAGCCGGGCCGATCCGACGACGAACAGGTCGTAGTACTGCCTGACGTCGAACCATGTGTGCGCCGGCTTGGCAGCCTCGACGATTCGCTGGACCATCGCCAGGTCGTCGCTGTCGAGCGTCGCGGGCACGAGCACGTCGAACCGGTGGGCCGCGCCCGCGACGCGGGTGAGCTCGTCAGGGGGCAAGTCCTGGCCGATGTTGCGGGTGAGGAACTGCTCGACCAGCCGGACCCCGCCGGCCGGCGAGCCGCACCCGAAGACGTCGTCGTCCGCCACGTCGTCGAGGTACACCCGCAGGGTGCTGACCAGGCCCGTCACCGTGCCGCGGATTCGGTAGAACCGGTCGACGTTGCGGATCAGGAAGCGGCGCTTCTGCTCGTCCCACAACGGATCCAGCGCGAGGCCGAACCAGGCGGCGAGCCACGGCAGGTCAGCGGTCAGCGCCGTCCTCGGGTCGAGGATCAGATGAGCGTGCTCGATCTGCTCCTCGAGCGCTGTGTAGAGCCCTTCGAAGTTGGCCAGGAAGCGATCGAGGAAGCGGTCGGTGGACTCACTCGTCGAGTAGATCGCCGGCAGGTAGTGGTCCGGGTAGGAGAAGCGGGGGTACCACGCCCGCAACGAGCGGAGGAGCGGGCTACTGCGGCCGTTGCCAGTCACGGTGAGCTCGATTTCGACGTACCGCCCGATCACCTGCTGGAAGAGCAGCTCCCATGTGCCGGTGCGGTCAGGGACCGAGCCGTCGGCCGCCCGCCGGTCGGCCCAGGGGTCGAACCACGGCAGCTCCGGGCCACCCGAGCGCAGGTACGGCGCAGGCTGGGGAAGCCACTGCGCCTGGAGCAGTAACTCAGGATCGTCGTGAGCACGCGCACGTACGGAAACGCTTGTGCCACCAGGGATCTGGGCGTCGATAAGCAAGCGATGCCAGATGCAGCCGGGGATCTGGCTGTCGAACGGCGAGCCGGCCGGCCGGTCCACCTCGGCGCTGCCCGACACGTCCCCGACGAGCGGGTCGACGAAGTCGGCAGGTGTCGTGAGTACCCCGCCGGTGGCGAATCGGCACTCCTGGAACGACTCGATGGGGACCCAGCGGTCACTGAAGTCGTAGTAGACGTCAGTTCCGTAGCGCACCAACGCCTTACCGTCCCAGCGCCGCAGTGGCAGGAAGTCGGTGCGTGCGATCACCGTGTGTCGGACGCCGGATCCTACCTCCACCGCCTCGACCTGAAAGGCCACGACCTGCTTGCCCTCGCTGTCCGCGATGTACAACAGTCCAGGCTCGTCGGCGTCCGGTGTCAGCGGCCCTGCAGAGTAGGCGAAGTCGTAGCCGAGGAGCGAGTAGGAGTGCGGGGTGAAGGTCGGGTCGTCGGGCTCCACGACCAACATGGAGTCGGCTAGCGACACCGACCACACGAGCGAATCGCCCTCGAAGAGGTGGACGTAGGAGTAGCCACGGATGGGGTCGGAGTCCAGGATGAGCACGCCGTCCCCTGGCCCCGGCTCGATGCTCACCGGGTCGATCGGCCCGTGCAGGTCAGGCGCGGTCAGTGGCGTGCCGATCGGTTCGGCTGCGGCCGTTGCGGTTTCGACTCCGTCCGCTGGGTCAACCGGTTGGAAGACGGTCGGCGTACTCGGCTGATAGCCGCGGACCCGCAGGTGCGCGTCCAGCCGCCAGTAGGTTGCGTGCGCGCGGTCGAGCACCAGTGCGCCGCCGTCGCTGGTCTCGACCAGGTCCCACGGCTCGAAGCGGGTCTCGGCCGGCCACGGCATCCGCAGCGGCTCACCTCCGGTCTGCAGGTCGAAGACCAGCAGCCCGGTCTCGGGCGGCTCACTGACACCGCGCTGCTCGAGGTAGCCCACCAGCAAGATGTGCCGTGTGGTGACGGCCAGACCCTGCAGCACCAGATCGGCCGACCAGGTCGACCCGCAGGTCCCGAAGGCGCCAGCGGGCGGCCCGACCGCCGTACCGGTCGGGGTGGTCGCGCAGCTGCGGCCAGGATCGGACACCGACCACCACTGCGCCGCTGCAGTGGCCTCAGCCGGTCGCCATTGAATCGAGCTGCGGTCGGCGCCGATCCAGAACCAGTTGGCGTAGCCGTCGGCTCCTGCCCCCCGCCGGCCCGACTCGGGGAGCGGCAACGTCCGGCCCGCGCGATGGAAGAGTGGCGTCTCGCGGCGCAGCCGCAGCACGCCCTGGTCGGCCTCATAGGTCAGTGCCGTGTCCGGCGTCGAGGGCAAGCCCTCGGCGTCCAGAGTCCAGAGCTCACCCAAGGGCACGCCAAGGGCCTCGTCCACGCACCCGGCCCAATCGGCCTGGCCGTGGAGGAGGTGGTATTGCGAACCCTGGACGTCCATGGCGGCCTCAGCAGGTCGGGGGGACGACGGGGACGGGGACCTGGGTCGGAGGCGCGGCCTGGCTCGAGCCGATGAGTGCGGCGGGGTCGTCGGCCGGACCGGCGTTGCAGAACACCGTCGCCGCCGGGAGTTGCAGCCCGGACAGCGGCACCGGGTCGACCGAGCCGAGCACCGTGCCGTCGCTGGCGCCCGCCGCGATCCGCACCGAGTCGACGTAGCGGACACCGGGGACGCGGGTCGCGACCGCCTCGATGTCCTGCGAACGCACCGCGACCCCGAGCGGCCATCCGGTCCCCGTGGACGGTGTCACCCCGATAAGGCCGTCATCCGCCGGCGTCGACGGCAAGCCTCCGGTCAGCGGCGACAGGAACGCCTGGACCGCCGCCTTCACCTGCTGCTCGACAGCGGTCGGCAGTTGACCGGGCAGCACCTCGATTCCGATCGAGACCCAGATTGGCACGTACTCCGGGCCGCGCACGTGCAGCTCGGTCGTGACCAGGCGGCGCGGGTCGAGCCAGCTGCAGACCGCACCGAGGAACTGCCGGTCGGGCAGCGGAGCCTGCGGGTGCAGCGGGTCCGACCGCGGGATCACTAGCACGGTGACCATGCCGGGCCAGGTCTGTGTGGAGTCGGGCTGGTCGGGGTTGAAGAGCGGGAGCACCTCAACGCGGCCCAGATCGATCCCTGGCGTGCGTTTGGTGAGGTCTCGGATGTCGTCGGCCGTCACCAGCCGGTCGCGGTGCCGCAACCACCGAGTGATCGCGGCCTCGCCGTCCGCCGGGCTCTCGCCGTTGCTCGCTCCCCAGGTGGCCACCGGGTTGACGACGCCGAAACCGCCAGGCAGCGCCGGGCTCTTGGCGATCGCACCGATCGGCACCTGACCCTGCAACCCACCGCCGTAGGAGTACGACGCAAAAACCGTTGATCCGAGCGGGACTCGGGCCCCGGACAGGCCGCTGCCGAAGGTCACCAGACCGGTCGCCGGGTCGAACATGTAGACCTGGTCGTCGGCACCCGCGGCGTAGATGTCGTCGATCTCGCTCCACGCCTCACGCGCGCCGTCGAGCCCCTGCACCTCGATGGTCGTGACGTTCCCCGGCGAACTGAGGATGGGCGTGTTGGCCAGGGTGAAGGTCTGGAACGGCGTTCCCGTACCGATTCCGAGCCGCTCCCCCGTGACCGGCACCGCCTGGACGACGCCACTGGCGTTGACGCCGGCCCAGGTCAGCTGGCCGGTCGGCTGATCGGTCGCGTCGGCCAGCGCGAGGGCCGTGCTCGTCGACCCGCAGGTCATCCCCGAGCCGCCCGAGCAGCCACAGCCGCACCCGCCCGATGAGGTCGAGTCCTCGGCGTCACTCGACTCGTCCGACGT
>DATAVK010000110.1:0-4503 GCA_036267755.1 Mycobacteriales bacterium | reverse complement strand
ACCCAGCCACGAACGCCGTGATTCCTGGCGTGTTTCGCCGCCCCTGATCGACGCCGACGACTAGTGCTGTTGACGGCCGGTTTGATACGTCTTGGTATGACCGTCACGGGCTCTACGGCCGCGCTTGACCTGTATGGTAAGAATGCGAGTATGGCTAGTCAGCCCTCGCCAAGTTTAGCCACACTGCGTGTCATGCGGGCCTTCATGGATCACGTGGACACGTCCCACTACGGACTCGATCTCATCAAGCGATCGGGTGTCTCATCCGGGGCTCTCTATCCGATCCTCGCGAAGATGGAAGTTGACGGGCTTGTAGCCGGGCATTGGGAGAACATCGACGAAAGTGCCGAACGACGTAGGAAGCGGAAATACTACGAACTAACTTCGGACGGCCGGATCGTCATTGAGCAAACATTGGCCAAGGTCGTGGACGAACTCTCCCTGCCGACTGAAGATCGCGGCCGACGTCGGCGTCGATTGCCGGGCTTGGCATGAGTACAGGCCACGCGCTCCTGGTCGTTCTGGCGGCCGGGGTGGTGTTCCTCGCGAAGCTGGTTATGCAGAACGAGTACTGGCCCCTCGCCAACGCCATTGGCTCCGTTGTCGTGCGCCTCGCGGGCCTGATCTTGCCACGGCAAGGCCGGGCGGATCGGGTCGCTGAATGGCTCGGGGAGCTGGGCGAGAAGTGTCGAGCCCAGGAATCAGGCCTTACATACGCCCTCGGGACAATCCCGGCAGCGCTCCGTGTTCACCGAGTTCGTCCTCAGAGGCCATTGCCAAGTCTGGGCGCCGGCTTCTTCATCACAGTCGCCGTCGCGGGCACGCTCGTCTACTCAACGTCACTGATAGCGGGCATCGTCCTCTGGCTGACTGGCCACCACCGAAGTGCCATCGAAGCCACCGTCCCCGTCGTGATCGTCTTCGTGTGCGTCCTCGCGATGCGGGTGAATGCTCCTGGGATCTCAACGAGAGTGAAGGTTCGGAACCAGGGCCGTCCCATGGGCCTCGAGTTCTGGGACGAGGATTGGGAAGACAGTGTGCTCGAAGACACGGACGAGGAACTCGATCAGGCGAAGGCTTACCTGAAGGCTCTGGCGCGAGCCAGAGACGAGAAGAAGCAAGCAGATCGGAATCGAAACCCCTATGCCTAAGCAAGCGAACGGCACCCGTCGACCGCTTGGCGTGGCTGCTACATGACTATGCACCGGCCATGGTCAGCAAAATGTCAGCACGATACCCGCAGAATGGCATTGCTAGGCTACTCTAGACGTAGATCGAGGACTGGGCTCGACCCCATCTGACCTGCGAAAACGCAGGCAGAGAGTTTGGGCGGCGGACGAGTTGGTCTGTAAGCCGGGTTCTGTGCACCCGGGCCGAAGCCCGGGCCGACGACCATCCCTCTCGAGTCGCCGTTGCCGACGACCTCTAGCGGTCTACCCGGAAGCTCGGGCGGGCCGCCCTCGAACGCTTCCTGTCTGACCTTGCTCCGGGTGGGGTTTGCCGAGCCGCCCGGGTCACCCCGGGCGCTGGTGGGCTCTTACCCCACCGTTTCACCCTTACCGCTCCCGACCCGAAGGCCGAGCTCGGCGGTCTGATCTCTGTGGCACTGTCCCGCGGGTTACCCCGGGTCGGTGTTACCGACCACCCTGCCCTTCGGAGCCCGGACTTTCCTCGGCGGCATCCCCGAAAGGACACCGACGCGGCCGCCCGACCAACTCGTCCGCCGCCGACAGCGTACGACGGCATCGGCAATGATCGTGCGGTGCGACGTGAGATCGAGTCCGACGGCCGCCACCGTCTCAACGTCGGTGAGTGGTTCGTGCCCGACGGCGACGGACCGTTCGCGACCGTCGTCCTGGTCCACGGCGGCTTCTGGCGCAAGAAGTACGACCGCTCGCTCGAGGTCCCGGTCGCCCTCGATCTCGCGGCCCGCGGCTACCAGGTGTGGAACATCGACTACCGCTCCTCGGCCGCACCTTGGCCGGACACGCTCACCGATGTGGCCGCCGCATACGACCACGTGTTCGCCAGCGGCCACGCCCAGCGGGTCGACCCCAGCCGGGTCGCGGCGGTCGGTCATTCCGCCGGCGGGCACCTGGCGGCGTGGCTCGCCGGTCGCGGTCGCCTGCCGGCCTCCGCTCCGGGAGCCACCCCCGACGTCCAGCTCCCCACTCTCGCGATCCCGCAGGCGGGTGTCGTCGCGCTCCGACAGGCGGCGCAAGAGGGACTCGGCGGTGGGGCGCCGCAGGCACTGGTCGGCGGCAGCCCGGCGCAGTACCCGGACCGCTACGAGTACGCCGATCCGACACTGTTGCTGCCCACCGGGGTTCGGTCGGTGCTGATCTCCGGGACCAGCGAGAACATCGTCCCGGTCAGCCAGAGCGAGACCTACCACCGTGAGGCCACGGCGGCCGGCGACGACTGCGCCCTCGAGCTGATTCCGGGCGACCACTTCATCCACCTCGACCCGGAATCCGAGGCGTGCCAACGAATGCGCGCCGCCCTCGCCACGATGTGACGAGCGGGTCAGGTGCCGACGACGCGCAACGAAACCCATAACGCGAGCGTCGCCAGCACGACGCCGGCCGGCACCGTCACGACGGCAAGCCGCGTGAAGTCAGCCAAGTTCGGTACGCCGTCGACCCCGGCCACCACACGTCGCCACAACAGCGTCGCGAGCGATCCCGGATAGCTGAGGTTCGGCCCGATGCCGACCCCGATGAGCATCGCGAGGACCGGGCCGATCCCTCCCCCGGCGAGCACCGGGAGCAGCAGCAACGTGGCGGGCAGGTTGTTGACGACGTTGGCGAGCACCGCCGCCACCGCCGCGACCCCGAGCAGCGCCCACAAACCGGTGCCACCCGGCGTCAGCCGTCGGATGACTCCGGCCATGCCGTCGTCAGAGACAGCGCGGACGACGATGCCGAGAGCCAGCACGAACAGGCAGAACAGCGGCGATGCCGCCCGGACGACCTGGCCCGTGATCGACCGCAACGAATCCGGCTGGTGTGAGAGCCGCCACACCGTCATGACCAATGCTCCTGCGACCGCCACCCACACCGGCGCCAGCCCAGCGACCGAGGCCACCGCGAAGCCGACCACCGTCACCGCGACGATCAAGCCCGCCACCACAGGAAACCGGTCAGGCGTCTCGTCGTACTCCTCGATCGGCGCGGCGAAGTCACGCCGGAACAGCCAGCGCACCCCTGCCACCTCGACGGCGATCCCGACCAGCCACGGCAGGAGCATCAGCCCGGCAAATCGCGGGAACGACACGTGCACCGTCGCCACCGCCAGCAGGTTCGTGAGGTTCGACACCGGGAGCAGCAGCGATCCGGTGTTCGCGAGGTGCGCCGTCGCGTACAAAGCCGGCCGCGGTGGCGCCCGGGTCGCCCGCAGCGTCACGATCACGACGGGCGTGAGCAGCACGACAGTGGTGTCCAGCGACAGCACGGCGGTCGTCAGCGCCGCCAGTCCCGAGACGGCTAGCAGCAGCCGCGACGGAGATCGACCGGCTGAGCGCGCCATCCGAGCACCGGCGGCGCGAAACAGACCCTCGCGTTCGCACCCGTCGGCCAGCACCAGGACCGCCGCGAGGAACCCGACGACCGGCGCCAGCCGCGCGGTCTCGTTCTGGGCGTGCGCGCCAGATACCGCCCCGATCGCGAGCAGCACCAGTGCCACCGGCACGGCGACGACCGCCTCAGGCAGGCCCTTGGGCCGGGCGATCGAAACGGCCAGCACCGCCGCCAGGCCCAGCAGGGCGAGGGTCTCGTCCAACCGCCGTCACAGCCGGAACGGTGTCAGGTGCGCACCAAGGTGACTGGTGTCGTTGAACAGCCGCATCACGTCGTGCCCGGGGTCGAACCAGTCGACGACCGACAGCGATCCCGGCGACATCTGCATCCGGAACAGCGCGCGCGGCGGCGCGTCCAGCGCGTACCGGATCAGCGCCTTGATCGGCGTGACGTGGCTGACCACGACGACGGTCAAGTCGGGGTACGACGACAACACCCGGTGCCTGGCGTCGATCACCCGACGCTCGGTGGCGAGCTGGCTCTCCCCGCCCGGCGGCGCGATCTCCGGGTCGTCGAGCCAGCGCTGCAGCTCATCCGGCCACCGTTGCTGCACCTCCGCGAAGGTCGATCCCTGCCACTCACCAAAATCGGTCTCGGCAAAGCCCGGCTCGACGTGGACCTCGACACCCACCGCTGCCGCGACGGCGTCCGCGGTCTGCCGGGCTCGCCGGACCGGTGAGGAAACAATGACGTCGATACCGAGCTCGCTGAGCCGCTGGGCGGCCGCCTTGGCCTGTGCCCGGCCACGGTCGGTGAGGGTCGCGTCGTCCTGCCCGCTGAACCGCTTCTCGACCGACAGCGCGGTCTCGCCATGACGCAGCAGCCACGCGACCGTCGGTTTGCCGACCGGCGCCGACCAGCCATAGAGCATGTTGGGCGAAGCGGGCGCTGGCGGGGTGGGCTCGGTCACCGGTGCATCAGCGGT
>DATAVK010000109.1:0-6577 GCA_036267755.1 Mycobacteriales bacterium | reverse complement strand
ACCAGGCTGATCCCGGTGAACAGGACCAAAACGAAGAGCGCGGTGGCGATGATGCCGATCCGGCAGCCGCGGGTGTGCTCACGCGCGAGCTGCGCGAGCGGGCCATGCGACGCAGCAACTGCCGCCGCCCGGGGAGCCGACGCCACCCCATGACGCAGCCACACCGCCCGGGGCGATGGTCCGGTCACCCAGGCCAGGACCACGACGACGACGGCAACAGCGAGGACGATGCGGATGCCGTCCCGAAGGAACCGCACCAGGGTGTTGAACAGGAACGCGGCCGTGTCGTGCGGCACCTTCGTAGGGTCGATCCGGTCCAGATACAGGTGCCGGACGACCAGCAGTGCCAACCCCAGGAAGACCATCCCACCGGCCGTGCAGAATGCCGAGATGGTGAGAGCCCGGCGCCGCCGACGAGCGGCTGCGATGGCGGCCGCGAACAACACCAGCCCGACCCAGGGCAAGACGTCCGCGATGGTGTCCAGGTCTCGCACCGCCCGGCGTGCCTGGGCAAGGCCCTTGGCATGCGCGATGACGATCGTCGCCCCGACCGCCGGGATGTTCTTCGCCACGGTGAGCCCGGTCGCGACGAGCCGGCTCTTCACCTGCTCGACGATCGGGGCGAGCTGCAAGGTGACCTCGCCGTTGTTGCTCAAGGTCACCGCGGACCCGGCGGGGTTCCTTCCGGTAAGCAGGTAGACGAGCTGGGTGTGGGCGGTCCGGTTCACCGTCACCCACACCGTCTGGAACGACGGGCTACGGACGAATCGAGTGGTCACCGAGTTGATGAGACTCGCGACCGCGCTCTGCAAGGGTGCTGCCAAAATCGCGGCCTTGGGTGGCAGCGTCTCCGCGACCAGCGTCTTCACGTCGATGTGCGAGGCGACCTGGTTGTCCACCGACCTGATGACGAGGTTCTGAACTCCCGGGTTGGCCGCCACTGGCGTGAGCGTCGTGACGTAGTGGTCGGTGTTGAGGACCAGGTTCCGACCCCACAGGGTGACCGGCGCCAGCGTCACGCACAGCGTCGCCAGGACGAGCAGGACGACCACCGTGGTGCTGCGTGCGATCGACCCCACCGACTGGTGTCGGGATCCGTTTCGCTGGTTCTCCAGCTCCTGGTTGCGTTCCCGCAGCGCGCGCAGCTCCGCCCGCATGGCTGCCAGGTCGGCAGCCGTCGGCTCATCGCTGCTCACAGTGGATGCTCCCGTTTCGCTGACGAGCCGCACGCTAGGTGGCGCACCTCTCTCGGACCTCACCGAATCGGGGTGACCTGTGGCTATCGCACAATGGGACGGTGCCCCCGGCCCTTCGCAGCAGCCCAAGGTTCCGGCGGGCCGCGAGTCCACTCACGCTTATGGCTACCGCGGTGGTAATCGCTGCCTGCGGGTCGAGCAGCAGCGGAAGCTCCGCAGCGCCAGGCGTGAGTGAGCTCAACGCCAATGGTTGCTCGAAACCACCGGCACTGCAGACCACCCATCTGCACTTCGCCCACGCGCCGGCCCTCACGATCGCCCGTACGACGTACACCGCTCGTGTCGTGACGAACTGCGGAACGATCGTCGTCACGCTCAACGGGCGCCAGGCGCCGAACACGGTGAACTCCTTCGCCTTCCTGGCCACCAAGGGTTACTTCACGAACACGCCATGTCACCGGCTCACCACGTCCGGCATCTTCGTGCTGCAGTGCGGCGACCCGACCGGCACCGGCACCGGTGGGCCCGGCTACACGCTTCCCGATGAGAACCTGACCGATGCGACGTACCCCGCCGGGACGGTCGCCATGGCCAACAGCGGTGCGCCGCACACCGGTGGCAGCCAGTTCTTCTTCGTCTACGCCCGTACGGCGTTGCCGCCGCAGTACGCGCCGTTCGGCCGGGTGACCACGGGCCTGGGCGTACTCCAGCGGATCGCCAAGGCAGGCACCGATAACGCCAATGGCCAGGGCGACGGCCACCCGAAGCAGCCTGTCGTCATCAGGTCGTTCACCGTGACCAAGGGCTGAGGGTCTACCGATCGCGTCGCCGTTCAAGCCGCCGCTTCACGTCGGGCCACTCGTCGCGGAGCACGCTGAACACCACTGAGTCACGGAAGCTGCCGTCCTCGCGCTTCATGTCGCGGCGGGTAACCCCTTCTCGATGTGCGCCGAGCTTGGCGATCGCCGCCGTCGATCGAGTATTGAGGACGTCGGTCTGGATCTTCACCCGGCCGTAGCCGCAGTCCTCGAAGCAGTGGCTCATCAGCAGGAGCTTGGTCTCGGGGTTCACGTAGGTGCCCCACCAGCGTGAGCCGTAGAGCGTGGAGCCGAGATGGATGCTCTCGTTGTGGAGGCTCGCCTCAGCCAGCGAGGAGGTGCCGACCAGGGTGGCGGCCGGCCCAAGCTCGCTGTCGGCGGCCAGCCGGACCGCGTAGGCAGTACGGCCGAAACCCTTCCCGTCTGCTTCGCCCTGTTGGGCGAGAAAGCGCTCGCGGCCGAGCGCCCTCGCGTCGTCCAACGAGGTCGGGCGGCGATGCATCACGTACCCGTGGGCATACACCTCGGGATCCGCGAGGATCGGATATAGCTCGTCGAGGTCGGACTCGGCCAGCAGATCCAGCCGGACCCACCGGCCGACCAGCGGGTGCCCGGTCGGCAAGGTCGTCGGCGGCACGGGCCGCACGCTAACAGGTGCGGGTTGGCCGTCCTCACGCTTTCCGTCGGCGCTGTCGGTAGAGCCGGGCCGCGGCACGGTCGTTGCAGATCGAACAGCAGAACCGGCGGGTGGCGGCCCTCGTGCGGTCGATGAACGCGCACTCGCAGGGCGCGGAGGCGCAGGTGCCGAGCCTGCCGATGCCGCGCCCGGCGACCTGGCCGGCGAGCGCGGCCGGCAACCGGGCGGTGAGGGCCGCGAGTCCGTGCTTCTCGGGGGCGACCTGCAGGTCGACGCGGTCGGCGGCGACCACGAGCTCGGGGACGGCGCGGGCGTCGCGCAGCATCGGGTTGAGGATTCCGGCGGCCACCTCAGCCGACTCGGCACGGAACACCGCCCGCAGCGACTCGCGGAGCCGTCGCAGCCCCGTCAGGTCGTCGGCCCGCAGCGTGCTGGCGACGTCAGCCCGGCCCACGTCCACTGCCACCTCGGCAAACCACTCCACGGTCAGCCGGTCGGGTGGGTCCTCGAGCAGATCGAGGGAGTTGACGAGCAGCACGACCAGATCCAGATCTGACGCCGGCTCACCGTCCCGGCGTCCCAGCCAGTCGTTGACGTAGTCCGCCACCTACGTGTGCCCTTCGCTCCTACGCCCGACGACCGGCGGACTCCCCGGGAGCAGGGTAACTCGGGCTATCTGGCGAGGTGCAGCTCACGCTGCAGGAAGGCGTCGCGATCGGCCTGCGCCTGATCGGTGAGCTGGTGGTCCGACGTCGGGTACAGGTCGACCTTCGCCTTGGGAGCGTTGGCCGCGAACCGGGACCGAACCCCCGCGCCGATGTAGACGTCCTGGCCGGCCCACTGGAACAGCTCGCGGTTCCCCAGCCGTGCCACGTGGTGCACCGGCTGCAGGTGGGCGAACAGCTTGTCGTAGTCAGTCGCCTGCTGGCCGGTGTATCCCAGCCAGTACTGGACGAACCAGTGACCCCAGGTCGCGTCGGGCGTCGCGAGGATGGCGGCATGCACGTGTTTGTCGGAGTTCGCCAGCAGTGCGCCGTACATCGCCCCGTAGTCGTGCCCGACGACCGCGATCCGTGACCCGGCGACGTACTTCCGGTCGCGCAGCCACGTGAGGCAGGCCCGGAAGACCGCGAGCTGGGCCTTGATGGCGGTGACGTCGTGCGCCTTGCCGGTGGGACCGACCTGCCACGGGAACACCCCTTGGGGAAGCAGCGACACTGCACCGCCGGGAGCTAACTCGGTGGCCTCGGCGAGGAACTCGCTCCGGTCGCTGTGGATCTGTCCGAGCCAGTGCAGGAACAGGATTCCGGCGTGGCTGTGCGGCCGAAGCGAACCGGCCGAGCGCACCAGGTACGCCGTCACCGGATGCTGGCCGGGGACCGGGACCCGGACGGTCTCGACCAGCACACCGCGGCCCATCTGGCTCTGCGTCGCTCGATGAGCGACGGCAACAGACGGCGTGACCGCCAAGGTGGCGACGGTGCCCACTACGGCCGCAGTCAACGCGGTGACCCGGATCAGCTTCCTCATTATGAGCCTCACTAGCGTCAGTGGTAGAGGCCGTCATAGTCCTGACGGTGTAGGCACCATAGGGTCAGTGGTATGACGAGTCAAGCCACCGACGCAGCGTCGAGTGTGTCCGGCCGTTCCGTACCGTAGAAGCACCATGTTGTCGCCGCCCTCACCGCGCTCCGGGCCGTTCGCGGGCCGACGGCGGTGGGTGGCCGTGGCGTCGATCCTCGTTGCCGCGGCGACGGTGGCCGGTTGCTCCGGCGGCTCGGGTGCCCCCTCGGCACCGGCCACGTCGTCGCCGACCCCGTCGCCCTCGCGATCGGGCGCCGACCGTGCCCTTGCGAGCCTGGTGCTCTCGAGCCGGAGCGCGTCGCAGGCTGGCCTGCCGGTGCAGGAGCGCCCGGCCCCGGACGGCACTGCGCTGCGGGGAAAGAACGCCCACACCCTCGACCTGTGCAACGCACACTTCCCGAGCGAAGCGAAGCGGACGGCTCGCGACCAGGTCGACTACGGGCCCTCGAAGTCCGCCACGTTCGCCAGCGAGGAGGTGGTGCGTTACTCCGGCGATGGCGCCGTCGCGGCGTACGACCAGGTGCAGCGGGCCGCTCGCACCTGCCCGACGTCGGTGAAAGAGGGGTCGGCAACCGTCACGAATGTGACGGTGCAGCCGAGAAACAGCGCCCTGGTCGCCTCGCAGCTGACCGTCACCCAGCAACTCACGTCACAAGGTCAGAAGTTCTGGACCGTGGCGGTCTACCAGTACGACGGGAACATCTTCGTGGGCATCTACACCTACCTGCCAACGCGTGTCGAGGCGCTGCAGTACGCGGACGCTCTCGCCGGCCTGGTGGCCAAGCGACTCAACGTCTCGGTGGGGACGCCGGTCTCACTGGTCCTGATGCGCGCGCGGCTACCGTGAGCTCTGGGCGAGCCGAGCCCGCTCGTAGCCAGCAAGGTCGATCGAGGTGTGCGGCGGGAGATCGAGCAGGTCGTCGAGCGTGGCGCGGTGCAGCACGACGCGGGTGTCGCAGACGGCCTGGTGGTGATCGTCGAAGGCGCTGTATTCCATGCGCGAGCGAACCGCCGCCTCCGTCTTGCAGGCGACACAGAACACGACGACTGACTTCACGCCACCCTCACCTCGCAAGGACCGCGTCCCCCGTGACGACGACCTGTGGCGACGATAGGCGGTACCAGCGCTGCCCGGCAGCGGCTTGACGAAGCCGACGGCAACAAGCACCCGTTCGGCCTATCGGCGACTGGGAGCGTCAGGCGCCGGGCGCCTGCAGCCATTCGGCCGAGCCGGGCTCAGCCTTGAAGATGTCGCCGGAGTCGATAGTCACGGCGAGGTCGAGCAGCAAGGTCAGCGGCACATGCTCACCGAGCAACGTGAGGGCTTCTTGGGTGTGCTCGGCGTGGGCGTCGGCGTCGGTGCCGAGCCCTACCTGCGGGTCCGTCATGATGGGTCTCCCTCCAGGTCGGGGTGATGACCGTGGGCGGGTGACATCGCCTAGTTTGTCGGCATTCCCGGAGCGCGGCTTTAGCCTCAGCGCAACCCAGCGAACAGGTCGTCCTCGGGTACGGCGGCCCCGGTCGTGTCATGCACCCGGACGAACGTCTCGACGCCCAGCATCCGGGTGAACGTCGTCATGTCCATCCGCAGGAAGAAAACGTTGTCGGTCTGGCTGGCATGGGCCGCCAGCGCATCGTGCTTCTGCTGGGCGTAGGAGGTGATGTCGACCCAGGTCGTGATCTCCTCGTCCGGTAACCCGATCTCGGGCTCCGGTGGCGCGGCCGGCTCCGAGGTCTCGCCGGGCTCTTCGACCTCGTCCCAGTCGGCACCCAGCTCCCGCATGATCCGGCCGAACTCCGCCATCATCGAGCGTGGGGCCGTCGTCCAGTAGACCTTCGCCGCGATCCCGGTGGCGGCCACGGCGGCCATCGTGACCCGGTGGGTCTGGATGTGGTCGGGATGACCGTAGAAGCCGTTCTCGTCGTAGGTGACGATCACGTCGGGCTGGTAACGCCGGATCAGCTCGGCGAGCCGCTCAGCCGCCTCTGGCACCGGAGTCGACCAGAAGGACCCGGGCTCGTCGTTCGCCGGCCAGCCCATCATTCCGGAATCGGCGTACCCCAGCAGCTCGAGGTTGCCGACCTTGAGGATCGCGCAGCTGGTCTCGAGCTCCTGGCGCCGCATCGCGACGACCGCCTCCGGATCGTGGCCGGGCTCGCCGGGCTTGACGCCGCCCGGCCCGTCGCCGCACCTGCCGTCGGTGCACGTGACGAGCACGGTCTGGATGCCCTCGGCCGCGCACCGGGCCAGCACTCCTCCGGTCCCGGTCGCCTCGTCATCGGGATGGGCGTGAACCGCCATCAGGGTCAGGGGACGATCGGCCATGCCTCAACCCTATGGG
>DATAVK010000108.1:0-4710 GCA_036267755.1 Mycobacteriales bacterium | reverse complement strand
CGTCAACCGGGTCCGGGCCACCGGCACCACGGGCACGCTGCTCATCACCCACTACACCCGGATCCTGCGCTACATCGAGCCCGACCACGTGCACGTGTTCGTCGGCGGCCGGATCGTCGCCGAGGGCGGCCCAGAGCTGGCTGACACGCTCGAGGCGGAGGGCTACGAGAAGTGGACCGCCGCATGAGCCGGAGGACCCCTCGATGAGCTACGACGTCGACGTCGTCCGCAAGGACTTCCCGATCCTGTCGCGGATCCTGCCGAACGGTAAGCCGCTGGTCTACCTCGACAGCTCGAACACCTCGCAGAAGCCGCAGCAGGTCATCGACGCGGAACGCGAGTTCTACGAGCAGCACAACGCCAACGTCGCCCGCGCCATCCACACCCTCGGCGCCGAGGCGACCGAGGCCTACGAGGCGTCCCGTGCCACCGTCGCGCAGTTCCTCGGCGCGGCCGACGAGCGCGAGATCGTGTTCGCGAAGAACTCGACCGAGGCGATCAACCTGGTCGCTCGCGTGCTTGGCGACGCTGGCCGGGTGGGGCCTGGCGACGAGGTGCTCATCACCGAGATGGAGCACCACTCCAACATCGTGCCGTGGCAGCTGTTGTGCGAGCGGACCGGCGCGACCCTGCGCTGGATCGGCCTCACCGACGACGGCCGGCTCGACCTCGACGACCTCGACACGCTGCTCAACGAGCGGACCGCGATCGTCTCGTTCGTCCACATGTCCAACATCCTCGGCACCATCAACCCGGTCGAGACCATCGTCCGTCGGGCCAAGCAGGTCGGGGCGCTGGTGATGCTCGACGCGTCGCAGTCGGTGCCGCACCTTCCCGTCGACGTCCAGGCGCTCGGCATCGACCTGCTCGCTTGCACCGGCCACAAGATGGTCGGCCCGACCGGGATCGGCGTGTTGTGGGGCCGCTACGACCTGCTCGAGTCGCTGCCGCCGTTCCTCGGCGGTGGCGAGATGATCGAAGAGGTCGCGATGACCGGCTCGACGTACGCGCTGCCGCCAGCCCGGTTCGAGGCCGGGACGCCGCCGATCGCGCAGGCGGTCGCCCTGGGCACCGCCGTCGACTACCTCACCGGCCTCGGCATGGACGCGATAGCCGATCACGAGCACCGGCTCACGGCGTACCTGCTGGAGGGTCTGAGCACGGTCGACGGGCTGACGATCATCGGACCGGCCACGACCGTCGATCGCGGCGGGATCGTGTCGTTCACGCTCGGCCGGCTGCACCCGCACGATGTCGGGCAGGTTCTGGACGAGCAGGGCATCGCGGTGCGCGTCGGCCATCACTGTGCCCGACCGGTCTGCGTGCGCTACGGCGTCCCAGCGACGACCCGGGCCTCGCTGCATCTGTACTCCACGACGGCGGACATCGACGCACTGGTCGCAGGCATCGAGCACGTGAAGCGGTTCTTCGGATGACCGCCGGGTCGATGGAGTCGTTGTACCAGGAGATCATCCTGGATCACTACCGCACGCCGCATCACGCCGGACTCCGGCAGCCATTCGAGGCGCAGGTGCACCACGTGAACCCGACGTGCGGCGACACCATCACGTTGCGGGTACACCTCGAGGGCGACACCGTCGGCGACGTGTCCTACGACAGCGTGGGCTGCTCGATCTCGCAGGCGTCGGCGAGCGTGATGAGCGATCTCGTCATCGGCAAGACGGTGCCGGAAGCGGTCGCGCTGCACGAGGAGTTCCTCCGGCTGATGCAGTCGAAGGGCCAGATCGAGCCGGACGAGGAGGTGCTCGAGGACGCGGTGGCGTTCGCGGGTGTCTCGCGCTACCCGGCACGGATCAAGTGCGCGCTGTTGGCTTGGATGGCATGGAAGGACGCGGTCGCGCAGGCGGCCGCCGACGAGGGAGATTCGGCATGACCGAGACCGCAAGCACCATCCCGACGAACGAGGACATACTCGAGGCGATGCGTGATGTCGTCGACCCTGAGTTGGGGATCAACGTCGTCGACCTCGGACTGGTGTACGGCGTCTCCCTCGACGGGGACCGCAAGGCGATCATCGACATGACGCTCACCTCCGCGGCGTGCCCGCTGACCGATGTCATCGAGGACCAGGCCATGGCTGCCCTGGACGGGCTGACCAACGGGCTGGCCATCAACTGGGTCTGGATGCCGCCGTGGGGCCCAGACAAGATCACCGAAGAGGGTCGCGAGCAGCTCTCCGCCCTCGGCTTCAACGTCTAACCCGCTCCGCGGCGCGAGTGGGGGGCGATCCGGCGCGTGGCCAGCGCTCCCAGCAGGGCGACACCAGCCAGGCCGAGATCCGACACGACCAGCGCGCTACCGAGGCCTGACGTCACGGCCGGCGTGATGATCGCGCCCGCCGCGGCGATGCCGAGGATGTCTCCGCTCATGTCGCTGACCTGCAAGGCAGCCGAGTTGACGCCCTGGTCCGCCGCGGGTGAGAGCTCGAGCGTCAGCACCGAGATGATCGGCATCCCCAGGCCCATGCCGGCGCCGGCGATCAGCCACGCCGGAGTGGCCAGCCATAGCGACGTCTCCGGTGTCGCCACCACGACGAGGGTGGCCACCCCGACGGCGACCAAGACGAACGCCAGCCGCAGCAGCACGATTCGTTCCTGACGCTGCCGGCCCTGCCACCACGACCCTGCCGACCAGCCCAGCGCTCCGAGAGTCAGTGGGATGCCCACGACGCTCGGCGACCCGTGATGCAGCCTCGTCAGCGTCAGCGGCAAGAAGGCCTCGGCGCCGAAGAACCCGAACGTCAACATGCCTCGCAGCATCACGACGGTCGGCAGCCCAGGGTGCAACCGCAGCGCTCCGGCCGGCAGGAGTCGGCGAAGCGGCGGAACGCCGATGGCGAGCCCGGCCACGGCCAGCAGCGGACTCCACCAGCGCACCGGCTGCACCGCTGCCTGGACCAGCCCTAGCCCGACAGCCAGCACCAGACCGCCCCAGGTGTCCAGCCGGACCCGGCCCGATCCTTCGGCGGCGTCCGTCTCGACGTGCGGCGGCAGCGAGCGCAGCACCGGCACGAGCAGCACGACACCGATGACCGCCAGCGGAACGATCCCGGCGAACACCCACCGCCATCCGAATGCCGCGGTCACGACGCCGGCCAGCGCGGGACCGACCAGCGCCGGAACCACCCAGGCAGCAGAGAGCGCCGCGAACACCCGAGGTCGCAGCTGGGGTGCGACGGCGCGCGCCACCACGACGTACACGGCCACGATGAGCTGGCCACCTCCGAGGCCCTGCAGCACCCGTCCCGCGACCAGCATCCCCATGTCCTGTGCCGTCGCGTCGACGACCAGGCCCGCCGCGAACAGCAGCAGGCCGCCTAGCAGCGACACCCGCGGCCCGCTCCGATCGGTACGACGGCCCGCGTCCACCATGCCGACGACATCGGCGAGCAGGTACGCCGTGAATGCCCAGCTGTAGAAGTGGATCCCGTGCAGGTCCCGCACGACGGTCGGCATGATCGTCGCGACGGCCATCGCCTCGATCGCGACCACCGTGACCACGACAACCAGCCCGAAGACGGTCAGGCGTGGCAGCCGTGAGTCACCCTGCGACGACGCGCCAGCGGTGCCCGAGGCGTCGGGTGCGGCATACGTGGTCACGGTCCACCATCCTGCATGTTCAACGCGACATGAGGTCAACCGCGCACCGAACGGATCGGAACCAGGCGGCTGCGACGTACACTGGAGGCGTGACCTCGACGGATTGACCTGCGCCTGTCGTCTCCGGCTCGCTGTCGTCCGTCGTCTCGAGGAGTACTTCCGTGATCACCGCCACAGGTGTGGAGCTGCGCGCCGGCGCGCGGCTGCTGCTCGACGGCGCCACGTTCCGAGTCGGGGACGGCGACCGGATCGGTCTCGTCGGCCGCAACGGTGCCGGCAAGACCACGCTGACCCGCGTCCTGGCCGGCGAGTCGGCTCCCGCGGCGGGGCAGATCGAGCGCCGCGGCAGCATCGGATACCTGCCGCAGGACCCGCGGACCGGTGATCTGGATGTCCTGGCCCGCAACCGGGTGCTCTCCGGTCGCGGCCTCGACGTCGTTGTCTCCGATCTGCGGGCCGCCGAGCTGGCGATGGCCGACGGCAGCAACAAGGCGATGAACTCTTACGCCGATGCTCAGGAGCGGCTTCATGTGCTGGGTGGGTACGCCGCCGAGGCCGAGGCGGCGTCGGTCGCCGCCAGCCTGGGCCTACCTGACCGGGTGCTGGGGCAGCCGTTGCGAACCCTGTCCGGCGGGCAGCGCCGCCGCGTCGAGCTGGCGCGGATCCTGTTCAGCGGCGCGGACACGCTCTTGCTGGATGAGCCCACCAACCACCTCGACGCCGACTCGATCGTCTGGCTGCGGGACTTTCTGCGCAGCCACCGCGGCGGCCTGATCGTGATCAGCCACGACGTCGAGCTGCTCGAGGTCACGGTGAACCGGGTGTTCCACCTGGACGCGAACCGTGCCGCGCTCGACATCTACAACGTCGGATGGAAGAACTACCTGCTGCAGCGGGAGACCGACGAGCGCCGCCGCCGCCGGGAACGCGGCAACGCCGAGAAGAAGGCGGCGGTTCTCAACGCCCAGGCAGATCGGATGCGCGCCAAGGCGACGAAGGCTGTCGCGGCGCAGCAGATGGCCCGTCGCGCCGAGAAGCTGCTCGCCGGTCTCGAGGACGAGCGGCGCTCCGACAAGGTCGCGAAGCTGCG
>DATAVK010000107.1:0-1882 GCA_036267755.1 Mycobacteriales bacterium | reverse complement strand
GCGCCGTGGTAGCTGCGGTACATCGCCAGGATCTTCGGACGCCCGGTGTGCAGCCTGGCCAGGCGGATCGCGTTCTCGTTGGCCTCCGCGCCCGCGTTGGTGAAGAAGACCTGGTTGAGGTCGTGGCCGGCGACCTCGGTGATCAGGCGGGCGGCCTCGGACCGGGCGTCGTTGGCGAAGGCCGGCTGGATCGTGGTCATCGTCTGGGCGTAGTCGGCGATGGCCTTGACCAGCTTGGGGTGCTGGTAGCCGATGTTGACGTTGACCAGCTGGCTGGAGAAGTCGAGGTAGGACTTCCCGTCGTAGTCGGTGAAGGTCGACCCGGACGCCGTGGCGATGGGCAGCGGGTCGATCAGGGCCTGCGCCGACCACGAGTGGAACACGTGGGCGCGGTCGAGCTTGCGCACGGCCTCCTCGTCGGCCGGGATGCCGGACAGGGGGCCGTCGTAGGTCGGGGTCATGCGTGCTCCTTGGTGGTCGAGCCTGTCGGGACGCGGTTCAGCTGTGGGTCGGGAAGCCGAGGTCGATCGACGAGGTGGCCGGGTCGGGCCAGCGCGACGTGACGACCTTGCCACGCGTGTAGAACGCGATGCCCTCGGGGCCGTACATGTGGGTGTCGCCGAACAGGGAGGCCTTCCAGCCGCCGAACGAGTAGTACGACACCGGCACGGGGATCGGGACGTTGACCCCGACCATGCCGACCTCGACGTCGAACTGGAACCGGCGGGCGGCCCCGCCGTCGCGGGTGAAGATCGCGGTGCCGTTGGCGAACGGGTTGCTGTTGATCAGCGCGAGCGCGTCGTCGTAGGACTTCTCGCGTACGACGCAGAGCACGGGGCCGAAGATCTCGTCGGTGTAGACGGTCATCTCCGGGCTGACCTGGTCGAGCAGCGTCGTACCGAGGAAGAAGCCGTCACCGGGCACGTCGGCCTCGCGACCGTCGACGACCGCGGTCGCGCCCGCCTCGACACCCTGGCGGATGTAGTCGGTGACCTTGTCGCGGTGCTCGCGGGTGATCAACGGGCCCATCTCGGAGTCGGGGTCGCTGCCGTCGCCGATGCGGAGCTTGGGCAGCCGGGCCGCGATGGCGTCGACCAGCGGGTCGGCGACGTCGCCCACGGCGACTGCCACCGAGATCGCCATGCAGCGCTCGCCGGCCGCGCCGTACGCCGCGGAGACCGCCGCGTCGGCGGCCATCTCAACGTCGGCGTCCGGCAGCACCAGCATGTGGTTCTTCGCGCCGCCCAGGGCCTGGACGCGCTTGCCGTTGCGGGTGCCGGTCTCGTAGATGTAGCGGGCGATCGGGGTGGAGCCGACGAAGCTCACCGCGGCGATGTCCGGGTGCTCGAGGATCGCGTCGACCGCCTCCTTGTCACCGTGCACGACGGAGAACACGCCCTCGGGCAGGCCGGCCTGCTTCCAGAGCTCGGCCAGGAAGAGCGCGGCCGACGGGTCCTTCTCACTGGGCTTGAGGATGAACGCGTTGCCGGTGGCGATCGCGTTGGCGCACATCCACAGCGGCACCATGGCCGGGAAGTTGAACGGCGTGATGCCGGCCACCACCCCGAGGGGCTGCCGGATGGAGTAGACGTCGACCCCGCCGCCGGCCTGCTCGGAGTACCCACCCTTCATGTGCTCGGCGACACCGCAGGCGTACTCGACGTTCTCCAGGCCCCGCTGGATCTCGCCCTTGGCGTCGCTGAGCACCTTGCCGTGCTCGGCGGTGATGATCGCGGCGAGGTCGTCGATGCCGGCGTCGAGCAGCTCGCGGAAGCGGAACAGCACCCGGCTGCGGGTGGCCAGGGACGCCGAGCGCCAGCTCGTGGCCGCCTCGGTGGCGCTCCGCACCGCGGCGTCGAGCTCGTCGCGGGAGGCGAGGTCG
>DATAVK010000106.1:0-33946 GCA_036267755.1 Mycobacteriales bacterium | reverse complement strand
GGCACCCACCATGACCCGCACTCGTTGCTCGGTGCGCACCCGTTCGATGGTGCCGTGGCGGTTCGGGCGCTGCGCCCCGGCGCGAAGTCCGTGACCGTCCTCGTCGGCGACGACCGCTACATCGCCGATCACCTGCATGAGGGTGTCTGGCAGGCGACCCTGCCGCTCGAGACAGTGCCGGACTATCGGCTGCTCGTCGACTTCGGCGATGGTTTCGAGCACCTGCAGGACGACCCCTACCGCTACCTGCCGACGCTCGGCGAGATGGACCTGCACCTGATCGGGGAGGGCCGGCACGAGGACCTGTGGACCGTCCTGGGCTCGCATGTCCGCACCTACGACTCGGCCGTGGGGCCAGTGACGGGCACGTCGTTCGCGGTCTGGGCACCCTCTGCTCAGGGGGTGCGCATTGCCGCGGACTTCAACGGGTGGGGGTCGGTCGCGCATCCGATGCGCGTGCTCGGCTCGACCGGAGTGTGGGAGCTGTTCGTCCCCGACGTCGGTGACGGCACGACCTACAAGTACGACGTCCTCGGCGCGGATGGCGTGTGGCGAAGCAAGGCCGACCCGGTCGCCTTTCACACCGAGCACCCGCCGGCGACGGCCTCCGTCGTCTTCTCGTCCCACCATGAATGGCGCGACGCCGACTGGCTCGCCACCCGGGCGGCGACGGACTGGATCGCGGCGCCGATGAGCATCTACGAGGTCCACCTGGCCTCGTGGCGCCAGGGCCTCACCTACACCGAGCTCGCCGAACAACTAGTGGAGTACATCGTCGACGCCGGCTTCACTCACGTCGAGTTCCTGCCCGTCGCCGAGCACCCGTTCGGCGGCTCCTGGGGCTATCAAGTGACGTCGTACTTTGCGCCGACCTCACGGTTCGGCTCGCCGGATGAGTTCCGGCACCTGGTCGACACCCTGCACGCGGCCGGGATCGGCGTGATCGTCGACTGGGTTCCGGCGCACTTCCCGAAGGACGACTTCGCGCTGTCGCGCTTCGACGGCACCGCCCTCTACGAGCATCCCGATCCGCGCCGCGGCGAGCAGCCCGACTGGGGCACATACGTCTTCAACTTCGGCCGGCGCGAGGTCCGCAACTTCCTGGTGTCCAACGCCTGCTACTGGATCGAGGAGTTCCACATCGACGGGCTGCGGGTCGATGCCGTCGCGTCAATGCTCTACCTGGACTACTCACGCGAGGACGGCGAGTGGCTGCCGAACGAGCATGGTGGCCGGGAGAACCTCGAGGCCATCGGGTTCCTGCAGGAGATGAACGCCACCGTGTACAAGCGGATGCCCGGAGCGATGACGATCGCGGAGGAGTCGACGGCGTGGCCGGGCGTCTCACGACCGACGTACCTCGGTGGTCTGGGTTTCGGCTTCAAGTGGAACATGGGCTGGATGCACGACTCGCTCGACTACATCTCGCACGAGCCGGTGCATCGGCAGTGGCACCACGGGCAGCTGACGTTCTCGCTGGTGTATGCGTTCAGCGAGAACTTCGTGCTGCCGATCTCGCACGACGAGGTCGTGCACGGCAAGAGCTCACTGCTCGGCAAGATGCCGGGCGACCGCTGGCAGCAGCTGGCCAACCTGCGCGCGTTCCTGGCCTACCAGTGGGCGCATCCCGGCAAGCAGCTGCTGTTCATGGGGTGTGAGTTCGGTCAGGGCTCGGAGTGGTCGGAGTCACGGTCACTGGACTGGTGGCTGCTCGACCTCCCGGACCACCGCGGCGTGCACTCGCTGGTCCGCGACCTCAACGCGGCGTACAAGTCGCACCCGGCGCTGTGGTCGCAGGACGTCAGCGGCGAGGGCTTCAGCTGGATCGACGCTAACGACGCCGAGGGCAACGTGCTGTCCTTCCTGCGGTGGGCACCGGACGGCTCCTCAGTGGCCTGCGTGGCGAACTTCTCGGGGACGCCGCACGACCGCTACCGGCTCGGGCTGCCGCAATCCGGGACCTGGCACGAACTGGTCAACACTGACGCCCTCGCCTACACGGGATCCGGCGTGGGGAATCTCGGCTCGGTGATCGCCGAGGAGACACCGTGGCACGGGCAACCGGCGTCGGCGACGATGGTGCTGCCACCGCTCGGCGTGCTCTGGCTCGCTTCCCCCGCCCCGGCGTAGCCCGACTTGTCAGGACGCCCACGCTCAGCTTGGGGCCGAGACACCTGACAGGTTTGCTGCACAGCCCGCGGCGGCGTTCCGTCATGCACAGATCTGCCCGCGTGGCGCTCATGCTCGGCCGACGTGACACAGCGTCTCCGTCATGTCTGTTCATCGAGTCGCTGTCCCAAGGGGCATCGACGATGGAACGTAGTGGCTCTCCAGGCGCTAGCAGAGCGACAGGACCGCGTCTGTCGGCGCGAGCAGGTTCTGGATCTCGGCATCACGGATCGCCAGGTCGACCGTGGCCTTGACGCTCACCGATGGCAGGCGATGCCGCTCGGTCTGCTCGTCCTGCACAACGCCGCGCTCACCGAGGCCCAACGCCGGGGAGTTGCCGTACTGGGCGGCGGGGCGTTGTGCGCGTTGGCCGCACGCACTGCTGCGGCCGCGGCCGGACTCGACGGCTGGACGCCGCCTGCTCTCGAAGTGCTGGTCCCGAGGGGTACGACGTACCCCGACATGCCGTTTCCGGTCAGGGTTCACGAGTCCCGCCGCTTTCAGTCGACTGATGTTCTGCGAACCTGGCCGCCGCGGGTGAGCATCGAGCGGGCGCTGGTCGATGCGGCAGCGTGGATAACCCGTCCTCGAAGCGCCTGCGGACTGCTCGCCGCCGGTGTCCAGCAGCGGCTCACCACCGCGGCTCGACTGCTGGAGGTTCTCGACGGCGCCGGGCAGATCCGGCATCGGCGCATCATGATGCGCGCGCTCGTCGACATCGACGGTGGTGCGCAAGCTGTCAGCGAGATCGACTTCGTGAGGTTCTGCGAACGTCACGGGCTACCGCGTCCCGAGCTGCAACGGGTCCGTAAGGATGCGCTCGGGCGCCGCCGGTATCTCGACGCCACGCTGACACCGCGTAACGGCCGGCCGGTGCGGGTCGAGATCGACGGTGCGCTGCACCTCGTCGTGCAGACCTACTGGAACGACATGCGGCGCGGGGAACGATCTGGCGATCGGAAAGGAGTTGGTGTTGCGATTTCCCAGCTACGTCATCTACGCCGATGACGCTGGCGCCGTCACCCAGCTTCGCCGCGCCCTCAACTTGTCAGTGCCCTCGGCCCCAACCGACGCACGGGCCTCCTGACAAGTCTCAGAAGAGGGCGTTGGCGAGGGAGCGGCGGCCTTTCACGACGCGCTCGTCGTCGGCGTCGAGCACCTCGAACAGAGACAGCAGGTGTGCGCGCGCTTGGTCGCGATCGTCACCCGAGGTACGACGGACCAGGTCGACCAGTCGGAGGATCGCGTCCTCGACGTGACCCGTCGCCATGTCGAGGTCCGCCACGGCGATCGCCGCGGCCACGTCGTCGCCGTCCGCCGCGGCGGCAGCGCGAGCGGTGCGCTCATCGACATCACGGACCCGCAGCAGCAGCTCGCACCGGGCGATCGACGCCTGCGCCACGCGGTTCGTCGGGTCGGTCTCGAGGATGGACCGGTACGCCGCCAGGGCGCCGTCCGCGTCACCCGCAGCCAGCGCGGCCTCGGCCTGTGCGAAGGCCGGGTCGGCCGCCGGCTCGGCCAGCTCCTCCGCCACAACCTCGTCGGCGGTCACCGCCACGCGGCCGGTGACACCGTTGGCCACGGCGAGCTTCAGGACCTCGTCGATGACCGCCGTGACCTCCTGTTCGGGCAGCGCACCCTGGAACAGCGGGATCGGCTGCCCGGCGACGACGGCGAGCACGGAGGGGATGCTCTGGATCTGGAATGCCTGCGCCAGCCGTTGCTCGGCGTCGCAGTCGATCTTGGCCAGCACCCACCGGCCGTCACCGGCCAGCGCGAGCCGTTCGAGGATCGGCGAGAGCTGCTTGCACGGGCCGCACCAGTCGGCCCAGAAGTCGATGATGACCGGCACCTGCGTGGATCTGGTGACGACCTCGGCCTCGAACGTGGCCTCGGTAACGTCGACGATGACGCCGGAGCCCGCCGCCGTGGCCGGCCCGTTCGCCCCCGCGCCTGCACCCGGACCGGCAGGAGGTGCCGGCGGCCGACGGAAGCTGGAGAGGTCGACGGCACCGGGTAGCCGGATGTCGTTGGGTCGCATGCTCATGACACGAGGGTAGGTCGACTCCCCCCGGCCGCGACGATCACGCCGTCAGCTCAGAAGCGGGCAGGCTCCCGGTAGTCGCCCCACTCGGCGCGCAGCGCGTCGCAGATCTCCCCGAGGGTCGCCTCCCGACGCGCCGCTTCGAGCATGGTCGGTACGACGTTCCCGGTCCCCCGGGCCACCTCGACCATGGCCGCCAGCGCTGCCCTGACGGCCGCGTCGTCGCGCTCTGCCCGCCGCTCGGCGAGGATCCGGTTCTGCTCGACCTCGACCTCGTGCGAGACCCGGAGGATCTCGAGCTCGCCCACCACGGTCTCGGTCTGGACGTTGACGCCGACGACCCGCTTGTCACCCTTCTCCAGCTGCTTCTGGTAGGTGAACGCCGCGTCCGCGATCTCCGACATGAACCAGCCGTCCTCGATCCCGCGCAGGATCCCGGACGTCATCGTGCCGTCGGCCGACATGTCGCGGATCCGCTCGAAGATGGCCTCGGCCTCCGCCTCGATCTCGTCCGTGAGCGCCTCGACGTACCAGGAGCCACCGAGCGGGTCGGCGACGTTCACGACGCCGGTCTCCTCCATCAGCACCTGCTGGGTCCGCAGCGCGATCTCCGCGGCCTTCGCGCTCGGCAGCGCGAGGACCTCATCCAACGCGTTGGTGTGCAACGAGTTGGTGCCACCGAGGACCGCGGCGAGCGCCTCGACCGCCGTCCTGACGATGTTGTTGTCGGGCTGCTGAGCGGTCAGTGACACCCCGGCCGTCTGGGTGTGGAACCGCAGCCACTGCGCCCGCGGGTCGGTGGCGCCATAGACATCGCGCAGCCATCGCGCCCAGATCCGACGCGCGGCGCGGAACTTCGCGATCTCCTCGAAGAAGTCGATGTGGGCGTCAAAGAAGAACGACAGCCCCGGCGCGAACCGGTTCACGTCCATGCCGCGGGAGATCCCCAGCTCCACGTATGCGAAGCCGTCCGCCAGCGTGTAGGCCAGCTCCTGCGCGGCGGTCGAGCCGGCCTCGCGGATGTGGTAGCCGGAGACCGAGATCGGCTTGTAGCGCGGGATCTCGGCGTCGCAGTACTCCATCAGGTCGCCGATCAGCCGCAGGTGCGGCTCGGGACTGAACAGCCACTCCTTCTGCGCGATGTACTCCTTGAAGATGTCGGTCTGCAAAGTGCCGTCGAGCCGGCTGATGTCGGCGCCCTGCCGCTCCGCCGCGACGAGATACATGCAGAACACCGGTACGGCGGGACCACTGATCGTCATCGAGGTCGTCACGTCCGCGAGCGGGATGTCGCCGAACAGCACCTCCATGTCCGCGGCCGAGTCGATCGCGACACCGCAGTGCCCGACCTCCCCCAGCGACTGCGGGTCGTCGGAGTCACGGCCCATCAGCGTCGGCATGTCGAAGGCGACGGAGAGCCCACCGCCGCCCGCGGCGAGGATCATCCGGTAGCGCTCATTGGTCTGCGACGCGTTGCCGAAGCCGGCGAACTGCCGGATCGTCCAGGGCTTGCCACGGAATCCGGTCGGGTGTAGACCACGCGTGTACGGGAACTCGCCCGGCCAGCCGATCCGCTCGAAGCCGTCGTACGACGTGCCTTGCGGCGGCCCGTAAACCGGGGCGACCTCGACGCCTGACAGCGTGGTGAAGTCGGCGTCGCGGATCGGCGCTGCGTCGAAGCGTTCCTGCCAGCGTCGCCGGCCGGCCTCGATCTCCTGAGCGTCCACGGGGTGCCTCCGCACTCGATTTGATCGGACGTCCTACTATATGACATCCAAGTGATTGTGCCGGCGCCGACGCTGTCGCCTAAGCGGAGAGTGGGTGAACCGCCGTGGCGCGCAAGCCATTGAGCTTCGACCCGATCGACGCCGCCGCCCGGCAGTGGACGGCACGCGGCTGGGAGGATGCGACGGCGGGCATGGTCGCCGTCACCTCAGTCATGCGGCTGCAGCAGCTGATGCTTTCGCAGGTCGACACCGCGCTGAAGCCGTTCGGGCTGACCTTCGCCCGGTACGAGCTGCTGATGCTGCTGTCGTTCAGCCGCACCGGCTCGCTGCCGCTTCGAGTGATCGGCGACCGGCTCCAGGTGCACGCGACGAGCGTCACGAACCTCGTCGACAAGCTCGAGGAGCAGGGGTTGATCAGCCGACGCCAGCATCCGCAGGACCGGCGCGCGACGCTCGCCGAGCTGACCGACGCCGGGAACGACGTCGCGCAGCAGGCGACGAAGGCGCTCAACACCGACGTCTTCGCCGACCTCGGTCTCGGCGAACGTGATCTCACCCAGCTCGCGGCGATCGGGCGCCGGTTCCGCCGGGTCGCCGGCGACTTCAGCTAGTGGGCCGCCGCCCCGACCGCCGCGTTGTCCACGACCTCCAGAACCTCCAGGTAGCTGATCTCCGGCTCCACGCCGTACAGCTCGACCACCATCGCCCGTAGGTCCTCGTTGAAGAACTGCTCGGCAGCCTGCCGCGACTCCCAGAGATAGATGTTGGTAGCCCGGCGCGTCGAGTCGTCGACGGTGAAGTACTTGAAGACGACGCCGGGCATCCCCCGGAACATCGGCGCCGCATCCCTGGCGACGCGGACGATGCGATCCCTGTCGTAGTCATCGGCGTACTGGAACGAAACAAGAACTGCGGTCATGGTGACCCCCCTCACCTCGACCCGAGCATGATCGCCTCGGCCACGCGACGCCATAGCCCAGGCTGACCAACCACTCACGCGACACTGAAGGTCGCACTCGGTGAGCATCGCCCCCGCCCGGCGGCGATAAGTTGACCCATGGCCCACACGCTGTTGGTGATCCGCCATGCCAAGGCGGTCGGCGAAGCATCGTCTGATGCCGAACGTCCGTTGTCGTCTCGCGGTGTCCGCGACGCGCAGGTCGCGGGCGAATGGCTGGCCGACCACGACCTGGTGCCCGACCTCGTGCTCGTGTCGCCGGCGCTTCGGGCTCGGCAGACCTGGGAGGCGATCAGGTCGCGGCTCGGCGCCGAACCGGCGACCTCGATCGACGCCCGGATCTACGAGAACACCGTCGAGTCGCTGCTGGACGTGCTGAATGACGTCGGCGACGACCAGCAATGTGTCGCCGTGGTCGGCCACAACCCGTCGATGCATGCCCTGGCCGCGACCCTCGCCGACGGCTCCGACGCCGACAATGAGGAGACCGCGAGGCTGGGCGAGTCCTTCCCCACTGCTGCGATCGCGGTGTTCGATACAGACCTCGACTGGTCGCAGTTCCCGCCAGACGGCGTGGCACCGCGGCTCTTCGTCGTACCGCGCAGCTGACAGGTAGGTGCACCGTGGAGTTTCTCGTGACCATGACGACGCACGTGCCCGAGGGGACGTCGGAGCAAGCCGTTGCGGACATCCGCCGGCGCGAGGCCGAGCACTCGCGCGAGCTCGCTGCCCAGGGCCATCTGCTCCGGCTCTGGCGACCGCCGTTGCAGCCCGGCGAATGGCGCAGCATCGGACTGTTCGCCGCAGCGGACGCGGATCAACTCGAGGCCGTCCTCGCCTCGATGCCGTTGCGAGTCTGGCGAACCGATGAGGTCACGCCGCTGTCACCACACCCGAGCGACCCCGCGGCGGCTGCAAGCTGAGCGTTAACGCCCCGCCGGAGGGAGGACGTCGTCGTAGCCGCGCACCGCTGCCAGCAGTCCGTCCGCCCCCCGTTCGTAGATCCCGAGTCCGGCCTGCGGGACCATTGTCTGGCTCCCCCACCGGATCGCGTTGTATTCCAGCGCGCAGCGGACCCCGTCGTCGGTGACCGCACAACTCTGCATGCCGATCCCGCCGTCGCTGAACCGCTCGGTGAAGAAGGCACGGAGCTCGGCGGCACCTCGGTGCTCGCGGTTCGGACCGATCGGCTCGCGGTAGTAGCCGTCGGGGCCGAAGGCGCCGACGATCGCGTCCACATCACCGATGTCCAATGCCGTCTGATATCCCGCAACCACATCCCCCGGATGTTCGTCACGGGGAGCCAGGATGGCGGGCCGCACCGGCCGCCGACCCGCGACCGGTAACTGGCTGCAGTAGGTGCGGAACACGATGGAGTCCTCACTCGAGGATTCGGCGACCACAGCCACCGGCCAGCTGAGCGACTCACCGTCATCGCCGGTCAGCGTCACCAGCAGCTCCAGAACGGCCCGCCCGTCGGTGCGCGTCGTTGCCACCGTCTCGACCGCAGCGTCGTGCGCGGCGAACCACGCATGATTGGTGCGGACGAAATGCCGCAACGGACGATGCCCGCGGATCTCGCCGGCTCGGGGGTCCAGGACCACCACCTCACCTGGCCATGCCCGCTCCAGGCCGCGAGCCTCGCCGTCGTTCAGCGCGTGCAGATACTCCGCGGCCGGATCGGCGTACGCCGAGTCGCGGGTTGCCTCACGGGCCAACTCCGCCGCGTTCGCGAAGTCCGGAAACCACGGCATCTTGGGTCCCTCGTCCGCGGTTCTCGGCCTACGCGTTCACGAGCTGCTGGCCGCCGTCGATGTCGTACGTCGCCCCGGTGACCGCCGTGTTGGCCATCAGGTGGATGGCAAGTACGGCGATGTCCTCCGAGCCGACGACCCGGCCGATCGGCAGCGTCTTGCGGAGCTGCGCGCGACGCTCGTCGAGCTGCTCGCCGAGCAGCGAGGCTGACAACGGGGTGTCGACGAAGCCGGCCGCGATGACGTTCACCCGGACCGGTGCGATCTCCAGCGCGAGATTCCTCGCGAGTGCAGGGAGTGCCGCCGTCAGCGCGGAGATGAGCGTGCCACCGACCGCCGGCCGCCGGCCGCCGGTGCCGCCGATGAAGATGAGCGAACCACCCGGGCGAACCTTGGACATCGCGTTACGGGCGACCTGCACCTGGAGCCACAGGTGCGACTCGACGTCGCGACGTCCTTTCTCGAGATCGAACTCCGCGAGCGGTGCGTAGTAGGGGCCGGGGCCCGTGACCATGATGTGGTCGACCGGCGTCGCTAGCTCGTCGAAGAAGCGGTCGAGCCGGTCGAAGTCGAGCGAGTCGAAGGCGACGGTGCTTGCACCTAGGTCACCGGCTGCCTCGCGGAGCCGGTCCGGATTGCGTGCAGTGAGAATCAGCTCGGCTCCCTCGGCGTGAGCGAGCCGTGCTGTGGCGAGCCCCATCCCGGAGCTCCCGCCCATCACGACCACCGTCTGCCCGGCGAGCACACCCCCCGGCTGACTCATCGCGGCACCGCCCCGGCCTCTTGACGGATCGACGTACGGAGACTGAGCAGTGCCAGGCTGAAGATCTCCGAGAAGGTCGGGAACGGCTGGATGGTGTCGACCAACACGTCGAGTGGAACGCGGGCGCGGATCGCCAACGTCGCCTGCTGCAGCCAATCGCCGGCCTCCGGGCCGAGCGCGTACGCGCCGACAAGCCGTTCGCCGTCACTGAGCAGCGTCAGGAACCCGTTACTGCTGGCGTACTCACGCGAGTACGTCTCCATCTTCGCGATGTCCCGGAGCGAGGCGGTGGCCTCGAAGCGCGCCTCGGTCTCGCCGACCGCCGCGGCCTGGGGGTCGGTATACACGGCCCGAGGGACCGCTTCGTAGTTGGCGTCCCGGGATTCGCCGAGGAGGTTGGCCGCGACCACCTCGCCCTGGTACTTGCCGACGTGCGTCAGCTGCCAGATGCCCGTGGCGTCGCCGATGGCCCAGAGCCGGTCAGCCACCCGAAGGCGCGCATCGACGGGTACGGCCCGTCCGTCGGTCGCGATACCCACGGTCTCAAGACCGATGTCGTGCAGCCGCGGCCTTCGGCCCGTGGCGACGAGAAGCCGGTCGCCTAGCGCCGTCTTGCCGTTGTCGAGCTCGAGGACGTAGGCGTCACCGTCCCGTCGGGCTGCCGTCGCCTTCACACCGACATGAATCTCGATGCCTTCTCGCTGCAGCACGTCGCCCAGCGCCTCACCGAGCGGTGCGGCCTCACGCGCCAGCAGGCGCGGGCCGCCCTCGACGACCACGACCTCGCCGCCCAGTCGACGGACCGCCTGCGCCATCTCGACGCCGACCGGGCCGCCGCCGAGGATGACCAGCCGACGCGGTACCGACTTCATGCCGGTCACTTCCCGGTTGGTCCAGATCCCCTCGAGCTCGCGCAGCCCTGGAATCGGCGGGATGACGGGGTCCGCCCCCGTCGCCAGGACGACGTTGTCCGCGGTGTAGCGCGTGCCGTTCACCTCGACAGTTCCCGTGCCGGCAAGCCGTCCCTGACCGCGGATGAGGGCAATGCCCTCACCCGCCAGCCACCTCTCCTGCCCGGCATCTGAGTAGTTCGAGACCTGGAAGTCCCGCCAGGCCAGCGCCGCCGCCACGTCGACATGCGCCACCGCCGCCGCCTCGTTCGCCGAATGCGCTGCTTCGCCCGGTCGAAGTAGCGTCTTCGACGGGATGCACGCCCAGTACGAACACTCGCCGCCGATCAGCTCCCGCTCGACCACAGCGACCCGCAGACCACCAGCGGCCAGCGCGCCAGCGCAGTGCTCGCCCGGGGAGCCCGCGCCGATGACGATGACGTCGTAGTCGCTCACGTGGGCAGATCCGCCCCCGACTGCTCCGCCACCATGTAGGCGGCGTACCAGTCCGGCCAGTTCTCGTCGGCCTTGCCGATGCGTGCCTCGCGCTGACCGTGGGCGGCCGCCGCGCGCCGCAGCGCATCCGCGAACGCCGACACAGACGGGTACGTCGTTTCGTTGCCGTCGATGCGCCCGGGAAGTCGGGTGGTGACCTCTTGCAGCAGCCAGCCGTTGCCATCCGGGTCGGTGAACGTCGCGAACGAGCTGTAGGTCGCGTGATTGGGGTCAGGGCCGCCTACGCGGCTCTCGGCACCCTCCGGCTGGAACTGAGCGCCCGGCGTGCCCGGATGGAACGTCTCGCTGACCTTCGCCCCGTGGGCGAGCAGCTCCTGGCGGGCCCCCTCGATGTCGGAGACCACGAGGTACAGGCCCTGCGCCGAGCCCGGTGCTGCGGACGTGATCTTCGTCCCGAACTGGATCGACATCCCGGACCCTGGCGGCGTGAACTGCACCACCCGGAAGCCGTTGTCGAACGGGAAGTCGGCGTCGAGCCGCCACCCGAGGTTTCCGTAGAACTCCTTCGCGCGGTCGGCGTCGGCGACCGGTATGACGACGACCTCGAACTTCAAGTCAACGGTGCTGCTCATGGCATCTCCAAGACCAAAGGGATAGTCGACCAGGTCACGTCAGGTCGAAGGGGTGCCCGAGAACTCCCTCCATGCGTCGTCGTGACGTGCACGGCCCCCACCCTGACGCAATCCCGTTCTATCCGAGGCCGTCAGCCGCCGCAAGACCTGCGGCCAAGAGTTCTACCCGGCCGGGATGAGGCCGCCGTACGACGCGGCCAAGCCGGCGGCCACGATCGCTGCGTCGGCCTCGGCGACGTCCGCCGGGTACTCCGGAAGCAGGTCGTCCCAGACCACCAGCCACGATCCGTACAGCTGCGCCTGTCCCTCGGGTCGAGCGAAGAACCACACGTGCAGATGCGCGCCACCGTCACCGATGCGGTAGACGTGCGCCCGTGAGATGTGCGGCAGTGCCTCGATGTGGCGCGCGATCTGGGTGGTCAACACTCCGAGCTCGGCGGACAGCTCGTCGGGAAGATCCGTCAGATCGTGGTGGTCACGGGGATGGAGCATGAGCACCAGCGGCACGCCGACGCCGGTCATCCGCGTTAACCGCCAGTGCTCGTCGATCCAGATCCCCTCGTCGCGCCGCCGACAGGAGTCGCAGTCCGCTGGGTCCTCACCATGGCGGGCCGGCTCGGGGAGCACGGGAGGGCGCAGTGGCGAGACCCGCAGGCCGGCCGCCTCGAACGGACTGATGTCCCAGCCCGTCATACGTGACAACGGCAGCCGTCGCTCGGTATCCGCTGCGGCGAGGGCATGGTCGTAGAACTCGTCAGGACGCAAAGCCATGACCGAAGGGTATTGCGGCCCTACCCGGTGGGCGGCGAGGCCATCAGTACGCCGGCGACGAACCGGACAGGCAATCGCTGACCGACGAATACCAGGCGGCCGTGCGCAACGGACCACCCTCCACAGGTGATGCCTCCACCCGGCCCTTGGCTTGACTTGAGGGCAGGTCACACCGCGTGACCACAACGGCCTGGAGGGCGGGAGATGACCGAGAACATCGACGTCGCGGGTGAGGTCCGCGCCCCACTCCGGGAGCTCGGGGAACAGCTCAGCCACGTCTGGTGGACGGTGCTCGTGGTGGGGATCGTGACCAGCTGCCTGGGTCTCGCGATCCTGGCGACCGACTGGACGGTGCACGCACTCACAATCATCACCGGGGTGCTCTTCGTGATTCGCGGGCTCGCGCTGGCGCTCAGTCCGACCTACGCGGTCGCGTCCTCGGGCGAGCAGGTTCTCGCCGGAGTGCTCGGCCTGATCGCCGGAATCGTTCTCATCGCGTTCCCACACCCATCGCTGTTGCTGCTCGCATTCTTCGTCGGCGCATGGTTGACGGTTTCGGGCACCTTCCAGATCGTGGTGTCGTTCGCGCGGCGCCGCGAGCTGCGTCAGTGGGGGTTGACGCTGGCCGTCGGTGTGGTCGAGCTGCTCCTTGGCGTTTGGGCGATGC
The DNA here is from genome assembly GCA_036267755.1 of Mycobacteriales bacterium. Lineage (GTDB taxonomy): Bacteria > Actinomycetota > Actinomycetes > JAFAQI01 > JAFAQI01 > DATAVK01. The sequence goes on along the minus strand of DATAVK010000106.1, from coordinate 21,115 downwards.
GCCGCCCCGAGGTCACCCTTAGCCTGCTGATCGACCTCATCGGGCTGTGGGCCGTCATCACCGGCGCGTTGCTGTGCGCGCTCGGTTTCGAGGTCCGACACGCGCTACGACCAGTGACCCGGTCCTTCTCGCGGACGTCCGAGGGCGTCCAGTCGCTCACTGACCGGCTCGACGTGCTCGGCCGGCTCCATGACAACGGCATGCTGTCATCGGCCGAGTACATGCAGCTGAAAGCTGCCTTGCTCGGCGATGTTCTTTAGTCAGGCGAGCCTGCCCTGGTCATCGCTTAACGATCCGCGATCTGGGCGGTCAGTTCGTCGGCGGCGGCGTACGGATCGATGGTGCCCGCGACCACGCGACCGGCCAGCTCGTCCAGCAGCGAGCCGTCATGCAGGTCGCCCATCCGGCGCCGCAGGGACGTCAGCGCCAACGACTCGATCTCGTCGGCCGCCCGGACCCGTCGTCGCGCGTCCAAGCCGCCGGAGGACACCAGCCAGTCATGGTGGCGGTCGATCGCCTCCACGATCGCTTCGATGCCCTCGTTGCGCGACGCGACCGCCTTGAGGATCGGTGGGGTCCACTCGTTGGGGCCGTGCTTCTCGCCGAGCGACATCATCTGGCGCAGGTCGCGGGCCGTTGAGTCGGCTCCGTCTCGATCCGCCTTGTTCACTACGAAGATGTCGGCGATCTCGAGGATGCCGGCCTTCGCGACCTGGATCGCGTCCCCCATGCCCGGCGCGAGCAGCACAACGGTGGTGTCGGCCAACGAGGCGATCTCCACCTCGGCCTGCCCGACTCCCACGGTCTCGACCAGAATGACGTCGCAGCCCGCGGCGTCGAGGACCCGGATCGCCTGCGGCGCCGCCCATGACAGCCCCCCGAGGTGCCCTCGGCTGCCCATCGAACGGATGTAGACCCCGTCGTCCGTCGCGTGTTCCTGCATCCGGATCCGGTCGCCCAGCAGGGCGCCGCCGCTGAACGGTGACGACGGGTCGACGGCCAGGACGGCGACACGACGCTCCACCGCGCGGTACGCCGCGACCAACGTCGTGGTGGTGGTCGACTTGCCGACGCCGGGCGAGCCTGTCAGGCCGATGATCTCGGCGTGACCGGCGTACGGGGCGAGTTCGGCCATCACCTCACGCAGCTGCGGCGAGGCGTTCTCGACCATCGAGATCAGCCGCGCGACGCTGCGGTGGTCACCCTCCCGAGCCTGCGCGACGAGATCAGCTATCGCGACGGCCATGGCAGCACGCTAGTGGGCACCGATCTGTCAGCACGTGAGCGGGCTGGGGCCCGACCACGTGCTGACACGCGCGCAGTTAGGCGGGGACGCGCAGCAGCAGGGCGTCGCCCTGTCCGCCGCCGCCACACAGCGCCGCCGCGCCGAGGCCGCCGCCACGGCGACGGAGTTCCAGGGCGAGGGTCAGCGCGAGCCGGGCGCCGGACATCCCGATCGGGTGGCCGAGGGCGATCGCGCCGCCATTGACGTTCACCCGCTCCGGGTCGAGCCCGAGCTGCCGGGTGGAGTACACGGCGACCGAGGCGAAGGCCTCGTTGATCTCGACCAAGTCGAGGTCGGCCACCGACTGCCCCGAGCGCGACAGCGCCTTGGCGATCGCGTTGGCGGGCTGCGCCTGCAGCGACGCGTCCGGCCCGGCGACGACGCCGTGATACCCGATCTCGGCGAGCACCGTGGCTCCGTGCCGCTCGGCCGCCTCGCGGGACATGACGACGACCGCACACGCGCCGTCGGAGATCTGGGACGCCGATCCCGCGGTGATCGTGCCGTCCGCCGCGAACGCCGGCCGCAGTGCCGCCAGCGACTCCACGGTCGTGTCGCCGCGGATCCCCTCATCGGCCGTCACCATCACCGGCTCGCCCCGACGCTGCGGGATCGGTACGGCGATGATCTCCTCGTCGAACGCGCCGTTCTTCGCGGCGGTCGCGGCCAGCTGGTGCGACCGCGCCGAGAACTCATCCTGCTCTTCGCGGGTGATCCCGAGCTTGGCGTTGTAGCGCTCCGTCGACTCCCCCATCGCGCACTGGTCGAACGCGCAGAACAGCCCGTCGTGCGCCATCGAGTCGACGAGCCGGGCATCGCCGTACCGATAGCCGCGGCGGGAGCCCGGCAGCAGGTGCGGCGCCTGAGTCATCGACTCCATGCCACCGGCCACGACGACGTCGAACTCCCCCGCGCCGATCAGCTGGTCCGCCAGGGCGATCGCGTCGAGCCCGGACAGGCACACCTTGTTGACCGTCAGCGCCGGCACCGTCATCGGGATGCCACCCTTCACGGCGGCCTGCCGAGCGGTGATCTGGCCGGCGCCGGCCTGCAGCACCTGACCCATGATCACGTAGTCGACAGCGTCGCCGGTGATCCCGGCACGAGCCAAGGCGGCCTCGATGGCGACGCCGCCGAGGTCCACAGCGGGAAGGTCGGCAAGCGACCCGAGCAGCTTGCCCATCGGCGTACGGGCACCAGACACGATGACGGAACCAGGCATGCTGCCACGATACGGCGCATGACATCGCCCGTCCTGACCCGGATCGACCACGTGGGCATCGCCGTTCGCGACCTGGACGCGAGCCTGGCGAGGTATCTCCGCGACTTCGACATCCAGCTGCTCGGCCGCGAGACGAACGACGAGCAGGGCGTGCAGGAGGCGATGCTGCGGGTCGCCGGGGAGCCCGGTGCGTTCTCCTGCATCCAGCTGCTCGAGCCGCTGCGGGCCGATACCCCGGTGGGCAGGTTCCTGGACCGCCACGGCGAGGGGATGCACCACGTGGCGTACGGCGTGGACGATGTCGCGGAGGCGCTGCGGCAGCTGGCCGCAGGTGGCGCGCAGCTGATCGACGAGGCCCCGCGGCACGGCTTCGGCGGCTCGGCTATCGGCTTCGTTCACCCGTCGAGCGTCGGGGGCGTGCTCACCGAGCTGGTCCAGGCGGCCGTGTTGTGACGCGCCTCCAGACGACCGAAGACGTCGAGGAGTTCGTGGCGGCCGCCGACACCTACCTGCTCGGCGACCCGGTAGCGAACACCGTCGCGCTGACCGTGGTGGCCCAGCTCCAGGCCGGCACGGCGGTCGGTGACGGGACGCCGCGGTTCGGCTGGCTCACCGATGACGGCGACTCCGTCGTCGCTGCCGCCACGTGGACCCCGCCGTACCCAGTCTCACTGGCCACCAACGACCCGTCGTACGCCGAGGCGCTGGCTGACGGGTTCCGCGACGCGGTGGGCGTGATCGGGTCAACCGAGGCGGCCCACGCGTTCACCGCCGCAGTAGGCCGGCCGTCGACGTTGTACATGACCGAGCTGCAGTACCGGTTGGACCAGGTCGATCCCCCCGAGCTGCCGCCCGGCGGCCCGCAGCCGATCGTCACCGACGCCGACCTCGATCTCGCGGCCGACTGGCTCGACGCGTTCGTCGCCGAGACCGGGGTCATGCGGTTGACCGGTCCTTCCCGAGAAGTCGTGGTCTCCCGGTTGGCTCGCGGCGTGTTGTGGTTCTGGTCCGAGCAGGGAGTGCCCGTCTGCATGGCCGGCTACGTCAACGCCGGCGGTGGCGTGCCTCGCATCGGTCCCGTCTACACCCCGGCGGAGCATCGCGGCCACGGGTACGCCGGTGCGCTCACCGCCGCGGTCGCCGAGGACGCGTTGGCGAAGGGTGCGGTCGCGGTGACGCTGTTCGCCGACGCGGCGAACCCCACCAGCAACAACGTGTACCGGCGGATCGGGTTCCGGGAGGTCGCCTGGGTGGTCGACCTACGGTTCGCGGACCCGGCTGCGGGTAGCGGCTCTGGGAGATGACAGACGTGACCGAGAGTTCAGACGACACCGCGGACGCCGACGAGATCGAGGCGGCGGCGGAAACCGCGGAGCAGGCCGCCGAAACCGCCAAGCAGGCGAAGTCGGGTGCCGAAGACGCCCGCGACGAGGCGGAGACCCAGGCGGATCGCGCCGAAGACGCCGTCGAGCTGTTGGCACCGGCGGACGATCCCGTCATCGACCCTGAGATCCGAGAGGCCGAGGCCGGGGTCGACGACGACAATCCGTACGGCGTGCCAGGGCGCAAGATCTCGCGCCGCTCACCGTTCATCATCGGCTTCAGCGGCGGCCTCGGGGTGCTGGCCGCCTTCGTGGTCGGCCTCACCATCGCCGACACTCGGCAGGTCCTCGTCTTGATCCTGGTCGCGGCGTTCGTTGCGGTGGGGCTGGACCCGCTCGTCACCTGGCTGACCCACCACGGGCTCTCGCGCGGCCAGGCGGTGCTCGCCGTCGTGGTGATCGCGCTGCTCGCCCTGGCCGGGTTCATCGCTGCGATCGCGCCCCCGATCGCCCACCAAAGCACGGACCTCGTCCACAACGCCCCGTCGTACCTCGATCGGCTCGACAAGAACGCGACCATCGCCCGCTTCGACCACCGCTACCACATCGTCGAGAAGGTGCAGGCGCGCGCGAAGAAGGGGCTGAGCATCACCGCGCTCGGCGGAGTCTTCGGTGTCGGCAAGGCCATCCTGTCGGCAGTCGGTGAGCTGTTCACGGTCGTGATTCTCACGATCTACTTCCTCGCGAACCTGCCCGGCATCAAGCGGATCGTCTACCGCGCCGTCCCGCGGAGCCGGCGGGCGCGGGTCGGGCTGCTGGCGGATGAGATGCTCGCCCGAGTCGGCGGCTACGTGCTCGGCAACCTCGCAACCTCCGTCGTCGCGGGCACCACATGTTTCGTCTGGCTGCTGGCCTGGGGCGTGCCGTTCCCGATCGCGCTGGCGCTGTTCATCGCGGTCACCGACCTGATCCCGTTAGTCGGCGCCACAATCGGAGCGGTCGGGGTCTCTGCCGTTGCGTTGTTCCACGGCGTGGTGCCAGGCATCGCCACGATCGTGTTCTTCATCGTCTACCAACAGTTCGAGAACTACATCCTGCAGCCGCGGGTGATGCGCCGCACCGTCGACGTGGCACCGCTGCTGACGATCCTCGCCGCCCTGCTCGGTGGGGCGCTGCTCGGCATCCTGGGCGCGCTGATCGCCGTGCCGTTCGCGGCAGCGATCCAGTTGCTCGTGACCGAGGTGCTGTACCCGCGTCAGGACGAGGCGTGAGCCGCCGTCTCGACCCGACCGGACCAGGTCCGCGGTAACGGGTAACGCTCGGGCCGCACGGCCTTCACCACTTCGTCGAGCACGGTTTCGGCGTACCCGACGAACAGGTGCTTCGCGCTCGGTACGGCGACGACCTTCGCCTGCGGTACGACGGAGAACCGCTCCCGGGCCTCGGCCGGCCGCAGGTAGTCGTCGAGCTGCGGGACGATCGCGGTCAGCGGTCGACCGGACTCGGCCCACTGCTGCAGGTCCTCGGGCGTCGAGAAGCGGAGAGCCGGGGAGATGAGGACCGCACCGACAACGCTCGGATCACACCCATGTCGCAGCGCCAGGTCGCTCCCGAAGGACCAGCCGACCAGCCAGGGAGCCGGGAGGTCGTGGAACTCCACGAAGTCCAGCGCCGCCGCCACGTCGTAGCGCTCGGCCTCACCCTCGTCGAAGCTGCCGCCGCTGGTCCCCGCCTCACTCTCGGTGCCGCGGGTGTTGAACCGCAGCACCGCCAGATCGGCGAGGGCCGGCAGCCGCCAGGACATCTTGCGCAGCAGGTGGCTGTCCATCATCCCGCCCTGCGTGGGCAGCGGATGCAGGGTCACGAGCGTTGCCACCGGATCGGCGGACTCCGGCAGCGCAAGCTCGCCAACGAGCTTGAGCCCGTCGGCGGTCTCCAGGGTCACGGCCTCCCGCCGCGCGGGCAGGATGGTGTTCGCGCGGATGTCAGCCATAGCGAGGCGCGTTCCTCGACCGTTGCACGTCGGCAGCCCGTCGGTCACGGGCGCGCCAGCACGGGGTGTGCCAGTGCCGGCGGTCGTCCTCCGCGCCGGGCCGCCAGGCGACCAGGTGGGCCATTTGCGAGGCGATGATCTGCTCGCACCCCGGGCAGCGGTACGGCTTCGCGTCTCCGCTGGCACCGACCGGACGGACGAACCACTCGCCGTCAGGGTGCGACTCGGTGACCGGCTGCACACCGGAACGGATCGGAGGTACGGCGTCATCGCGGCGCCGGGCGCGACGCGGACTCACCCGTTGGCCGCCAACTCGTCCAGCAGCGGTGAGGGGGCGAGCGCGGCCAGGTGAGTGGCCGCAGCGAGATGCAGCAGACCGGAACGCACGTCGTCGGCTCCCACGGCTTCCAGCATCTCCCACGGTCCGGCCGGGTAACCGCAGCCGAGGCGCATCGCGGTGTCGACGTCCTCGCGTGTCGCGTAGCCGTCATCGACCATCCGGACCGCGTCGCCGAGGTGGGCCAGCAGGAGCGTGTCCACCAGGTGGCCCGGCCGGTCCTTGCAGGCGAGCACCAGGAGACCGTCCGCGGCCAGCGCCGCCAGGACGGCTGACGTCGCGTGCTCCGCGGTGCGCGTCGTGCGCACCACCTCGAGCACCGGGCCGCGAGCAGTGCGTGGCACGTGCAACCCGACGACCAGGTCGGGACGGCCGCTACCGGCCGCGATCGTGGCGACCGGCGCCTCGTCATCGGTCGCGACGGCGAGCAACGCGCCGCTGCGGGCTCGATGGCCGACCCGAGCGGCGAGATCAGCCGTGGCGGCGAGCGACCCGCCGTCGATGACCACGACGTCCGCAGAAGCAACCTCGTCACTGTGGTGGTCGACGACTGGACGCTTCCCTAGCAGCGCCGACAGACGCGGTCGGGGGCTGCCCGCGACCACCACGGTCTGCGGAGACTCCAGCGGCGTCGGGGCAGCGACCCCGAGCGCAGGCAGTCCGGTGCGGCCTTCATAGGTGTAGTAGCCCGCACCGGACTTGCGGCCCAACCGGCCCGCCATCACCAGCCGACGCAGCAGGGGCGCCGCCGCGTAGCGCTGGTCGCGGGTCTCGTCGTACATCGTCTCGAGGATGTCGAGGGAGACGTCGAGGCCGATCAAATCCAGCAATGTCAGCGGGCCCATCGGAAGCCCGGCCGCAGCCACCATGGCGGCGTCGATGTCGGCGACGGCAGCCTGGCCGGTTTCGGCCGCGCGCGCCGCGGCGTTGAGGTACCCGAACAGCAGCGCATTGGCCACGAATCCGGCCCGGTCGCCGACCGCGACCGGTGTCTTGCCGCAGCGTTCGGCGAGCTGCCTGACGTCGTCGACAACCGCGGGATCGGTGAGAACGGTGCTGACCACCTCGACGAGCCGCATCACGGGAGCCGGGTTGAAGAAGTGCATCCCGATCACCCGGTCGGGCCGGGACGTCGCGGCCGCGATGCGGGTGACCGGCAGCGACGAGGTGTTGGTGGCGAGGATCGTGGCGGGCCCGCAGATCCCGTCCAGCTCGGCGAACAGCGCGGTCTTGACGTCGAGGCGTTCCGGCACCGCCTCGGCGACCAGGTCGGCCTCGCCGAGCTCGCGGCGTTCGGTCGTGAACCGGACTCGGTCGACGATCACGTCACGCTCCGCGGCGTCCAGCCGTCCCCGGTCGACGGCGCGCTGCAGCGAGTCGACCAGCCGGCCGCGGCCGGCCGCCAGCAGGGTGTCGCTGACCTCGACGGCCACGACCGCGACGCCCGCCCGCGCGAACACCTCCGCAATGCCCGCACCCATGGCGCCGAGCCCGACCACACCCGCCGCACCGATCGTCACACCGTCCAGTCTCGCCTACCGCAAATGATCTACGCTCGAACCCGTGACCACGGCTGACAGGGAACGCTCGGTCATCGATGCGGAGGCCCTGAGCGAAGTCCTCCAATCCAACGCCGACGACGTCGCGGCGGCGCTCCACGAGCTCTCCCACCTGCTGGTGTCCGAGGAGAGCGTGGAGACCACGTTGCAGCGCGTGGTCGACCTCGCGGCACAGACCATCGAGGGCTGTGACGCGGCCGGCGTCACCCTGGACGACCGCAAGGGCTACCTGACCGCGGCGTACACCGACGAGCGCACGCTGGCCGTCGATCGAGGTCAGTACGAGCTCGACGAGGGCCCGTGCCTGCAGGCGATGCGCGACAAGACCATCCTGCGCGTGACCGTGGATGAGGCCGAGGAACGGTGGCCGGAGTTCAGCACCGGGGCTCGGGACAGCGACATCAGCAGCTTCCTGGCCGCACCGCTCATCGTCCGCGGGGACGCCATCGGGGCGCTGAACCTCTACAGCCGCTCCGGCGACGGTTTCGGGGTCGTCGACGACGTACTGATCGCCCTCTACGGAGCGCAGGCGGCCATTGCGCTGGCGAATGCTACGACGTACGACGGTGCGCGGCGGCTGTCCGAGCAGCTGCAGGAGGCGATCAACTCGCGGGCCGTGATCGAGCAGGCCAAGGGCATCCTGATGCACGAGCACCGGATCAACGCCGACGACGCCTTCCAGCTGCTACGGCGTCGGAGCACGACCACGAACACCAAGCTCCGGACCGTGGCGCAACAGATCGTCGACGCGATCACCGCCAGCTAGACCGCACGCATGGCCCGTTGGTGGGTCAGAACAGGCGGGGTACGTCGGACTCGATGCCTCGCAGCTCGTTGTAGTCCAGGATCACGCAGTCGATGCCGCGCTCAGCGGCGAGCACGCGAGCCTGCGGCTTGATCTCCTGCGCGGCGAAGACTCCACGCACCGGTCGGAGCAACGGGTCGCGGTCGAGCCGCTCGACGTAGCGCGCCAGCTGCTCGACGCCGTCGATCTCGCCGCGCCGCTTGATCTCGACGGCGACCGTCGCGCCCTGCGCGTCCCGGCACAGCAGGTCGACCGGGCCGATGTCGGTCGGGTACTCCCGTCGTACCAGTCGCCAGCCGGCTCCCAACGTCTCGCACCGCTCGGCCAGCAGCACCTGCAGGTGGGCCTCGACGCCGTCCTTCACCAGCCCGGGATCGATACCCAGGTGGGCGGTCACGTCGGAGACGATCTCCTCGATCGTGAGGACCAGCTGCTCGCCGGCCTTGTTCGTCACGGTCCAGCGGCCTGGTTCCTCGCGCAGCACGCACGGCGGACTCATCCAGTTGAGCGCCTTGCTGCCCGCGTCGGCGTGGATCAGGAGCGTCCCGTCCGCCTTGACCAGCAGCAACCGCGTCGCCATCGGCAGATGCGCATCCAGGCGTCCCGAGTAGTCGACCTCGCAACGAGCAATCACCAACCGCACGCGGTCAACCTATGAGGTCGCGTCCGCGCGACCTTCACTCCGGTGCGGCCCGCGGTCAGCGAGCGGTGCGCGTCAGCACGAACCGATCGAGCTCCTGGCCGCTCTCCGCGAGACCGCGGATGGTGAGCTTCGAGGTGCCGCCGCGTCGGGCCGGCGTGCTCTCCGCGACCACCAAGCAGTATCCGGTGTAGCGCACCCGCGACCAGTTGACGGTCTCGGGCGTCGTGGTGCCACCCGGCTCGTTGATGAACCCCGGCACCGCGCTGTCGTTGTCGACCGCACCCTCGTAGCTGTCGGGGGCGTCGAAGTTGTACAAGCTCTCGCCGGCCCCACCAGCCGTGATGTACGTCGTACCCTGCGTCGCCGGCGTGATCGTGGCGCCGATCGGCGCGGCCGCCGTCGCCGCACCTTTCTTGATCGGGTCGGTCCGCTCGTAGATGTGGTTGTGACCGTTGATAACGAGGTCGACGGCGTACTTGTCGAACAACGGCACCCAGTTCGCCCGGACCCCGCCCTCGGACCCGTGCACGGCGCAGGTCGAGAAGGCGCAGTGGTGGAAGTAGGCGACGACGAAGTCGATGTCTGTCCGCGACCGGGCAGCGGCGAGCTGCTGAGCCAGCCAGGTTGTCTGCTTGCCGCCGGAGTAGCCGTTGTTGGCCGGGATCTCGTCGGAGACGTCGTTCGCGTCGAGGCTGATGACCATCACGTTGCCGTAGACGAAGGAGTAGTACGTCGTCGACCCTGGCAGCGCGAACCGATCGAACAGCCCGCCGTAGCCGTTCGGGGAGTACCAGGTCTCCATCTCGTGGTTACCTGCCGCGATCTGCCACGGGGTCGTGGAGGCGACCGGCTCAACCTGGTTGAGGAAGCCGTCCCAGACCCGCGGGTCGTAGCTGTCCGTGATGAGCCCGTCCCCGCCGTCCTCGGCGTAGGAGATGTCCCCGGCGTGAAGGTGGAAGGCCGGGTTCTGGGCTCGGATCAGGTTGGTGGTGCCGAGCGCGTCGTAGGTCACGCCCTGGTCGCCGAACGCGGTGAAGGTGAACGAGTCCTGACTGTCGGGAGCGGTCGTGAAGCTCCGGATGGTGTCAAGGTGACCCGGGGCGTCCCATCCGTCGTGACCGACGACGTAGTAGTACGTCTGCCCCGGCCGCAGGCCTTGGAGCCTCGCCTGCACGTAGTACTGCTCGACCGCCGAGGTGTCGTGTGGCGAGACGGCGTCGACCGAGTCGATGTCGGTGCGCGGAGTGTTCAGCACGCGCAGGTCGGCGCCGATGCGGCCGCTGAGGTCCCACGGCGAGGTGCCGATGCGCAGGAACGGCTTGTTGACCAGGGCCGGGAGCTGCCAGGACACCGAGATCTGCCGGGTTGCGTCCGCGCCGTACGCCACGTGGCGCCCGAAGGGCGTGACGACGGCTCCGTTCCCCCTCGGCGCCGAGCGGAGCAGCGCCGTGGCGGGCTTGGCGGCTGCCGACGCCGAGCCGCTGAGGAGCGTCGGGCCGGCCACTACAGCGCCGGCGCCGAGCAGGCTGCCCCGAAGGACGTTGCGGCGCGTCATTCCCTTGAACCACTCGTGCTGCTCGGCAGCACTGAGGGTACGGGCCAGTTCCGGGGTCATCTTTGCTCTCATGCGGGCACTGTTTCGGGGCCGGGTGAACACCCGTCGACGTGGACACGAAGGCCGGTCGACGACTGGGTGCCAGGCAACCGACACGTACGGTCAGGTCGTGTCGTTCGACGTGTCGGCAGACGCCTACGGGCGGTTCATGGGGCGCTACTCCCGTCCGCTCGCTGCGGCCTTGCTCGACCATCTGGGTCCTCGGATCGGCCGTCCGGTGCTCGATGTGGGCTGTGGTCCAGGGGCGCTCACCGAGGCGTTGGTCGAGCGGGCTCCGATCGGGGCGAGCGGCATTCACGCGGTCGACCCATCGGTTCAGTTCGTGCGAGCCGTGGACGTCCTGCCCGTGACCGCCGTCGTCGCGGTCGCCGAGCGGCTGCCGTTCGCCGACGGGGTGTTCGACGCGGCGTTGGCGCAGTTGGTCGTGCACTTGATGGCCGATCCGGTCGCCGGGCTACGGGAGATGGCCCGCGTGACGGCGCCTGGTGGCCTGGTGGCGGCGAGCGTGTGGGACCACGCCGGCGATGGCGGGCCACTCTCGACGTTCTGGCGCGCCGCCCGGAACCTCGATCCGACCGCCCCGGACGAGTCGACCCTGCCGGGGGTGGCACGGGGTCAGCTGCAGGAGTTGGCCGCGACCGCCGGCTGGGCTGGCGTCGTGGCGTCAGTCCTGGCGGTTGACGTCGTACATCCCGGCTTCGACGAGTGGTGGGAGCCCTTCATGCTTGGGGTCGGACCGGCCGGCGCGTACGTCGCCGGGCTCTCAGACGCGGCCCGCGGCGAGCTGCGCGCCCATTGCCGCGACCTGCTGCCCGAGGAATCGTTCGTCGTGCCGGCCAAGGCATGGCTGGTGGTCGGGTCGAGCCCGCGGCGATAGTGTCCGCGCGACAACTCTTATGGGGGATGGATCAACGATGCTCTCGCACAAGATCGTCGGCACCGCCAACCAGATGGCCGTGGTCCAGCTCGAGCCCGGCACCTGTGTGTACGGCGATCGCGGCACGCTGCGATGGAAGACCGCGAACGTCTCCATGGAGACCCGGCTGACCCGACCGCAGGGCGGCCAGGGTGTCGGCGCTCCCGCCGCCACCGGCGGCGGCCTGCTCGCGAAGGCGATGGACGTCGGCAAGCGAGCGCTCGCCGGTGAGGGGCTCGCCTTTCAGTACTACCGCGCCGAGGGTGGCAGTGGCCTGGTGAGCTTCGCCGGCGTACTGCCCGGTGAACTCCGCGCGATCGAGCTGGATAGGACCCGCAGCTGGTTCGCCGAGCGCGGCGCGATGATCGCGGCCGAGGAGTCGATCGGGTTCGACATCGCGTTCACGGGGCTGCGGACCGGGCTGCGCGGCCATGAGGGCTTCGTGTTGCAGAAGTACAGCGGCGCCGGCACCGTGTTCGTCGCGGCGGCCGGCAACTTCATCGAGCTCAACCCCGCCAAGTACGGCGGCACGATCCAGGCCGAGACCGGAAACGTCGTCGCCTTCGAGGACACCGTGACCTACACCGTCGAACGTGTCGGTGGCCTCAACGCCCAGACCGCTATGACCGCGGTGTTCGGCGGCGAGGGCATCAACCTGGCTACCTTCAAAGGTGACGGCGCGGTGATCTTGCAGTCCACCTCCATCCACGCGCTCGGCGAGGCGCTGCGCCGAGTGATCGGCACGTCCGGCGACGACCGCCGCGGCCCGCTCGCCGGGCTCGGCCTGTAAGACCCCTTCGAGGAGAGCAGCAGTCATGGGCTTCATGGACAAGGTGAAGGCGCAAGCCGAGCAGGCGATGGTCAAGGCGCAGCAAGGCGTCGCGCAGGGCCAGACCAAGCTCGACGACATCCAGACCAAGCGAGCCGGCGACGCCCTGATCGCCGTCCTGGGTACGGCGTACTACGCGCAGCAGCGGCAGGGCGGGTCCGCCGAGGCAGTCGCGGGCGCACTAGCGGCCGTCGACGCCCACGTCGCCACCCACGGACCGATCGCCGCGGCACCTGCCGCGCCCGCTGCGCCCCCGCCCGCAGCCCCGGCTGCGGGGGCACCGGCTCCGGGAACTCCCGCCGCCGCGCCGCCGCCCACCGCGCCGACGCCGCCCGCGGCCTCAGGCGAGGCGCCCGCACCGGGTGGGTCGTTCAGCCTGGACGACATCTAGCGTCGATCAGGCGACGTTGACGGGGTGTTCCACCGAGAGCACCCGGTGCAGCCGGGTCACGGTGAGCAGCCGCTCGATCCGCTCCGGGACCTCTCGCAGCACCAGCCTGCGGTCCTCGCGCAGCGCCCGCCGGTGGGTTCCGACCAGTACGCCTAGCCCGGTCGCGTCACCCATCTCGACTCCGGCAAGGTCGACGAAGAGGTCGCCGACGCCAGCGTCGACCGCATCGCCGAGGGCCAGCCGGACCTCGGCCACGGTCGCGGCACACAGCCGCCCGGACAGTCGGAGACTGCTGCCGGGGTCGACGATGGTGATGGACATATCCGCAGGACGCCGCGGTACAGGGGTCGTCACGGCGCTCGGTTTCGTGCGCGTCACGTGACACCTCTCGTCCGGCCGTACGTGCCCGTCAAAGTATGAGACGCATGAGACGGCTGTCCGGTTGCCACGCCGCGCCAAACAGTTGAGACTGGGGGGGTGCCTGGATCGGGGACGGAAGCCGAACAGATCATCCTGTTGGCCATTACCGTGACGCTGCTCTGCCGGTGGGTGTTCAGTTCCCGCGGCATACGGAAGTCGACGCAACGGCCGGACTACGGCCTGCTGTCGCCCGTGCTGCGGACCGACGAGCGTAAGCCGGCGGAACAGGCCCGTGACCTGCTGGCGGTCGCGGACATCCGCGCCACCGTGGCGCCTGCCGGTGCCGGCTACACCGCAAGCGGCCACCCGTGGCCGAGCACCGCTCATGTCGTCCTGGTCTTCCCGCCCGACCTCGGCGCCGCCGAGCAGATCCTGCGCTCGACCCGCTCGCACTGATCAGGGTCGATCAGGGCGCCTCGTCGACCCGTCGTACCGCGGCACCCAGCTCGCAGAGCGTCTCCACGAACGACGGATAGCCACGGTCCACGTGGTAGGCGTCCCGGACCGTCGTGACCCCGTCCGCGACCAGGCCGGCGAGCACCAGACCTGCTCCGGCACGGATGTCCGTCGCGCGCACCGGCGCGCTGGAGAGCCGGGCCCGGCCACGAACGATGGCGTGATGGCCGTCGGTGCGGACGTCGGCGGAGAGCCGCGCCAGCTCGTCGATGAACATGAATCGGCCCTCGAAGATGTTCTCGGTGACAAAGGCGACCCCGTCGGCGATCGCGTTCAGGGCGATCGCCATCGGCTGCAGGTCGGTGGGAAAGCCGGGATAGGGCAGTGTGACGACGTCGACGGCACGGGGTCGGGTCTCGCAGGAGACGCGGAACCCGTCGTTGTGCGTGGTGACCTGGGCTCCCGCCTGGCTCAGCTTGTCGAGCGCGAGGTCGAGGTTCTCGTGGTCGACGCCGCGGACCCGGATGTCGCCCTGGGTCATGGTGGCGGCGAACGCCCAGGTCCCCGCGACGATGCGGTCGGCGACCACGCGGTGCTCGGTCGGCCGTAGCTGTTCGACGCCTTCGATCTCGAGGGTCGAGGTGCCGATTCCCCCGATCTGCGCGCCCATCGAGACCAGCATCTGGCACAGGTCGACGATCTCCGGCTCGCGCGCCGCGTTGTCGATGGTCGTCGCGCCACGGGCCAGTACGGCGGCCATCACGATGTTCTCGGTGGCGCCGACGCTGGGGAAGTCGAGCCAGACCTGGGCACCTTGCAAGCCGGAGGTCTCGGCAACCAGGTAACCGTGGACGTTGTCGAACGTCGTACCCAGTCGCTCGAGGCCGGCAATGTGCAGATCCAGCCCGCGCGAGCCGATGGCATCCCCGCCGGGCAGCGCGACGCGGGCTCGGCCGGTCCGCGCGAGCAACGGGCCGAGCACGCAGATCGAGCCCCGGATCCGCCGGACGTGGTCGTAATCGGCCTCGTGACCGAGCTGCTCCGGCACGCTGATCTCGATGTCCGGCGCGTGCCCGGTCACGGTCGCGCCGAGACCCCGCAGCACCTCGGCCATGATCGTGACGTCGGCGATGTCCGGAACGTTGGACAGCCGGGTCGTGCCGGTCGCCAGTAGCGAGGCGGCCATCACCTTCAGCACGCTGTTCTTGGCGCCGGCGACGCGGGTCTCACCGTGCAGTCGAGCGCCCCCGGTCACCTCGAATGCCTGCACGCGAGCATCGTAGGAGCCGGTCGGCAGCTCGGCGGATAACCTCGCAGTCATGGCAGAACGCGAACGGGCGTCGTCCACGGTCCACCTCACCCGGATCTACACCCGGACGGGTGACGACGGCACCACCGCGCTCGGCGACATGAGCCGGGTCCGCAAGACAGGCGCCCGGGTGGTGGCCTACGGCGACGTAGACGAGGCGAACAGCGCGATCGGCGTCGCGGTGGCGACGGGCGAGCTCCCCGAGGACGTGGCCGCGCTGCTCACCAGGATCCAGAACGAGCTCTTCGACGTGGGAGCCGACCTGTGCTCACCGATCGTCGAGGCTCCCAAATGGGCTCCGTTGCGGATCGATGAGGGGTACGTCGAAGACCTGGAGCAGGCCTGCGACGACTACAACGCCCGGCTCGAGCCGCTCAACTCGTTCATCCTGCCGGGCCGGACACCGGCCGCGGCCGCCCTGCACGTGGCGCGCACCGTGTCCCGCCGTGCCGAGCGCGCGGTGTGGACGCTCCTCGAGGCCGAGCCGGATACCACCAACCCGCTGTGCGCGACGTACCTGAACCGGCTGTCCGATCTGCTGTTCATCCTGGGCCGGGTCGCCAACGGTGATGCAGGAGACCTCACCTGGTCACCGCGCGCGGGCCGGCCCCCCCGCTAGACGACGCGGCCCAAGGCCAACGGTCCTATCCCCAGAGCTCGGGCAGGTCACTGACGTCGATGACGGTCGCGTACCTGGGAAAGATCGTGCTGATCAGGAAGGCGTGGGTGTCGGGCTCAGGATCGGCGCTCGCGTCGCCCAGGACGACGATCTGGTAGTCGCGGTCCATGGCCTCGCGCACGGTGCTGAGCACAACGCCGCTGGTACTGATTCCGGCCAGGATGAGCGTGGTGACCCCGCGGTCTCGAAGCTGCTGGTCAAGGTCCGTGGTGGTGAACGCGCCCACCCGAGTCTTGCGGACGCTGATGTCGTGCGGCTGCGGGCTGAGCCGATCGTGGACCTGAGTCTCCGTCGCATCGGCGTGTAGCGCGGCGCGGCGGTCGGGTGTCGCTATCCGCGCCATGACGCTGGCGGCGGGGATGGCGTCGAAGTCAGCGTCGTCGAAGCCCACCCTGACCCAGCCGATGTGGCCGCCGCGACTGCGGACGTCGGCGACGGTGGCGGCCATCCGCTCCAGGAGTGCGTCGGCGTCGGGTAGCCGGCCCACGAGACCGACCTGGTAGTCCATGACCAGCAGCACGGTGCGGGTCGGATCCAATGGTAGCTGGTCAGTCACAGCGGGAGCTCGCTAGGCGTGAGAGGGCGACTAGACGGTCTCGCCGGCCGCGCGCAGCCGCGCGGTGGCCCGTCGGGCCGCAGCTGCCGACTCCTCGTCGTCGCCGCCCTTGGCACGGTCCAGCGCCTGCCGGGCCCGCCCGGTGTCGATCTCGTCGGCCAGTTCGACCACCTCGGCCAGCACCTGGACGCCGTCGCGGCCCACCGACAGGAAGCCGCCATGGACAGCGGCGACCAGGTCATCTTCACCTTCGCGCTTGATCCGGACCGGAGCCTCGGCGAGCACGCCCAGCAGCGGGATGTGGCGCGGCAGGATGCCGATGTCTCCGACCACGGTGCGGGCGATCACCATCTCGGCCTCGCCGGACCAGATCATGCGGTCGGGCGCGACGAGCTGAACGTCCATGGTGGCCACCCCGCGATCTTACCGGGGGCCATTGGCCGAGCCTTGCGGGGTGGCGTCGTCGGGAGCGGGCGTACCGCGTCGGTCAGCCGGTCCAGCGTCACCGCCATGTAACGTGACCCGTCCCCCCAGGGCGGCTTTCTGCCGCCTCGGGCCGCAGCCACGTCGGCGAGAAAGAGGCTTACCCAGATGATCGGCATCGTCCTGGTCGCGGGGGCGGGACGCCGGTTGCAGCCGCTCACCGACGACCTGCCCAAGACGCTGCTCTCGGTCGCCGACGACGTCACGATCCTCGACATCGCGCTCCACAACCTCGGCTCAGCCGGCATCGAGGACGTCGTCCTGGTCACGGGGGCGTCGTCCCACCAGGTCGACTCCCGCCTCGAGGCGCTGCAGCGCCGGCACGGAGTGCGGCTGCGCACCGTCTTCAACGAGCGGGCGCTCGAGTGGAACAACGCCTACTCGCTCTGGCTGGCCCGCGAGTTCTTCGCCGAGGGCGTCCTGCTGTGCAACGGCGACACGGTGCACCCGAAGAGCGTCGAGCAGACGCTGCTGGCGGCACCCGAGGCCGCGATCACGCTCGCCATGGACGACGTGAAGTCGCTTGCCGAGGAGGAGATGAAGATCATCCTCGACTCCTCCGGCCACATGCAGCGCATCAACAAGGCCATCGATCCCGCTGTCGCAGCCGGTGAGTACATCGGGGTGACCCGCATCAGTGGCAGCGCCGGCGAGGGTCTCGCGGCCGCGCTGGAGAAGACCTGGCGCCGCGACACCGGCCTGTACTACGAGGACGGCTACCAGACGTACGTCGATGACGGCGGAACCGTCACAGTGGCACCGATCGGTGAGGTCTCGTGGGTCGAGGTCGACAACCATGACGACCTGGCTCGGGCTCGGGAGATCGCGTGGCGCTACTAGCTCGGATGATCGCCTCGCCGCTGACGGTGGATGTCCGTCGGGGCGCGGTCGCCGGGCTGGGTGAGCTGCTCAGCGACGGTGGGTTCTCCAGCCGGGGCAAGGTCGCTGTGCTGCTCGGCACCGGCCAGGGCGAGGAGCTCGCCGAGGTCGTTCGGCCGCAGCTGCCCGGCGCCGACCTGCTCGAGGTCCCCGAAGCGTCGGTCGACGCGGCCCGGGAGCTGGCCGCCGCCCTCCGCGGTTCGTCGTACGACGCCCTCATCGGGATCGGTGGCGGCCGGACGCTAGACGTCGCGAAGTACGTCGCCTCACTCATCGGGCTCCCGATGGTGTCCGTCGCGACCAACCTGGCGCACGACGGGATCGCGTCACCGACCGCGTCGCTCATGCACGAGGGGCGCAAGGCGTCGTACGGCGTCCACATCCCGCTGGCCGTGATCGTCGACCTCGACTACGTGAGTCGGGCACCAGCACGCATGGTGCGGTCGGGTGTCGGCGACGTGATCAGCAACCTCTCGGCGCTGGCCGACTGGCGGCTGGCGTCCGTCTGCGTCGGCGAGCACATCGACGGTCTCGCCGCGGCGATGTCGGGTGCCGCCGCGAACGCGGTGCTGTACCGACCCGACTCGGTCGAGTCCGATGACTTCCTCACCACGCTCGCCGAGGCGCTGATCCTCTCCGGGCTCGCCATGGCGGTGACGGGCACCAGCCGGCCGAGCAGCGGCGGCGACCACGAGATCATGCACGCGATCGACGAGCTGTTCCCGGGGACCAGCAACCACGGTGAGCTGGCCGGGCTAGGGGCGCTGTTCTGCACGTTCCTGCGTCAGGACATCACGGAGCTGGCGGCGATCGACGCCTGCCTGACTCGACATCAGCTGCCGCGGCTGCCCGGCGATGTCGGGCTCTCCATCGAGGACTTCACGACGGCGGTCGTGCACGCGCCGAAAACCCGGCCGGACCGCTACACCATCCTCGAGCACCTCGACCTCTCGCCCGAGGCGACGCGGAAGAAGATCGATGAGTTCGTCTCGACCCTCGATCGCTGAGCTGCGCGAGGTCGCGCAGCCGGCCACGACGCTGAACCGCGTCAGCGGCGAACACTGGGCCGGCGTGCTCTACATGCGCCGGATCTCGATCTACGTGACCCGCCTGCTGGCGCCGACGCGGGTGACGCCCAACGGCGTGACCGCCGCGATGCTCGTCTGCGGGCTAGCGGCTGCCGCCGTACTCATGGCGCCGTCGGTCTGGGCGGCGGTCGGCGCGGCCCTGATCGTGCAGCTGCAGGAGCTACTGGACTGCTGCGACGGCGAGCTGGCGCGGTGGCGCGGGCAGAAGGGCGCGGTCGGGATCTACCTGGACCGGGTCTCGCATTACGTCACCGACGCCGGGCTGGCGGTGGCCGTCGGGGTCTCCGCGGCCGGCGGCCCCACCCACCTCAACGGCTGGACCACCATCGGGCTCGGCACCGGCATGCTGGTGCTGCTGTCGAAGGCCGAGACCGACCTGGTCCACATGGCTCGCGCCGTCGCTGGGTGGCCGCCCGTCGCTGACACGGCGGCCGTCGCGGCGCCACGACGCCCCGGCCTCATCGCGACGGCCCGCCGGGTCGCGGGGACGCTGCCCTTCAACCGGGCGCTGCTCGCGATCGAGTTGACCCTCCTCGCCGTACTGGCGGGGATCGGCGACGCCGTCAGCGGGACCCGGCTCGGGTTCCGGACGCTCGACGTCACGCTGCTCGTGATCGGGGGCATCGTGGTGGTGGGCCACCTGCTGTCGATCCTCAACAGCAGCAAGCTCCGCCCCTAACCCACACGCATGGCCCATTGGTGTCGCTATAGGCACACTGATGGCCCATGGGTGTCGCTATAGCAACACCAATGGGCCATGCGTGTTGGGGGGTTATTCGTTGAGGCGCTTGGCGTTGGCCTCGACGTCCTCGACACCGCCGCACATGAAGAACGCCTGCTCGGGCGCCTCGTCGAACTCGCCGTCGCACAGCCGCTTGAACGAGTCGATCGTCTCGTCGAGCGAGACGAACTTGCCGGGGATGCCGGTGAACTGCTCGGCGACGAAGAACGGCTGGGACAGGAAGCGCTCGATCCGCCGGGCCCGGTTGACCGCGATCCGGTCTTCCTCGGAGAGCTCGTCGATACCGAGGATGGCGATGATGTCCTGCAGGTCGCGGTAGCGCTGCAGGATCTCCTGGGTACGACGGGCCGTGTCGTAGTGCTCCTGGCCGACGAACCGCGGGTCGAGGATCCGCGAGGTCGAGTCCAGCGGGTCGACCGCAGGGTAGATGCCCTTCTCCGAGATCGACCGCGAGAGCACGGTGGTGGCGTCGAGGTGGGCGAACGTGGTGTGCGGCGCCGGGTCGGTGATGTCGTCCGCAGGCACGTAGATCGCCTGCAGCGACGTGATCGAGTGGCCACGGGTCGAGGTGATCCGCTCCTGCAGCTCGCCCATCTCGTCGGCCAGCGTCGGCTGGTAGCCCACCGCGGAGGGCATCCGGCCGAGCAGCGTCGACACCTCGGACCCCGCCTGGGTGAACCGGAAGATGTTGTCGATGAACAGCAGCACGTCCTGCTTCTGCACGTCGCGGAAGTACTCCGCCATCGTCAGCCCGGCCAGCGCGATGCGCAGCCGGGTCCCCGGCGGCTCGTCCATCTGACCGAAGACGAGCGCGGTGTCCTTGAGGACGTCCGCCTCTTCCATCTCGAGGTAGAGGTCGTTGCCCTCACGGGTGCGCTCGCCCACGCCGGCGAACACCGAGCGACCACCGAACTGCTGCGCGACCCGGCGGATCATCTCCTGGATGACGACGGTCTTGCCGACACCGGCGCCACCGAACATCCCGATCTTCCCGCCGCGCACGTACGGCGCCAGCAGGTCGATGACCTTGATCCCGGTCTCGAAGAACTCGGTCCGTGGCTCGAGCTCGTCGAGCGGCGGGGACGGACGGTGGATCGCCCACCGCTCCTTGATGTCGACGTCCTCGGGCTTCGCGTCGAGCGGCTGGCCGAGCACGTTCCACACGTGACCGAGGGTCACGTCGCCGACCGGGACAGAGATGGCTGCGCCGGTGTCCTGCACCGCGGCGCCACGGACCAGGCCGTCGGTGGGCTCCATCGAGATCGCGCGGACGACGTTGTCACCGATCTGCCCCGCGACCTCGAAGGTCAGGGTCCGCGTGTCGTCGCCGAGCGTGCGCTCACAGTGCAGCGCGTTGAAGATCTCGGGCATGTCCTCGGGGCCGAACTCGACGTCGACGACCGGGCCGATGACGCGGACAACGCGTCCGACACCACCCTCCGTCGTGGTCTGCTCTTCTTCGAGCGTGGCCGTCATAGTTCGCTCCCTGTCCCGGCGAGTGCCTCGGCACCACCGACGATTTCCATGATTTCCTGCGTGATCTCTGCCTGGCGGGCCGAGTTGGCGTCCCGGGTCAGCTTCTTGATGAGCTCGTCCGCGTTGTCGGTCGCGGACTTCATCGCCCGCCGGCGAGCCACCTGCTCGCT
>DATAVK010000105.1:0-3150 GCA_036267755.1 Mycobacteriales bacterium | reverse complement strand
CCGAGGCGACGGAGACGGGATGACGGGCGGTCAGTGATCACGTCCATGCGCGGAAGGTAACAGCGATCAGCGCTCAGATCGGTCACTCAGCGTCGTCGGGCGCAACGTGTCGCCGGGCTGCGGTGCGCATCACGTTGGTCGCCGTCAGGACCCCGGCCAGCACCCGATCGACCGTGACGATGGCGCCCGGGGCGTCAGTGGCCAGCACGCCGGCGAGCGCAGTCTCCAGCGACTCCTCGGCATCCACCACGAATGCGGGGGTGAGCCGGTCGCGCGCGGTTCCCTCGCCGACGCAGTCGGCGCGCGCCAGCCAGCCGAGGACCTGATAGTCGGATTCGGCGACGACGGCGTACGGCGAGTTCTTGTCGGCGTCCATGATCCGGGCGCACTCCGCCAGCGGGTCGTCCGGCCCGACGGCCGGCCAGTGCTCGAGGTCCTCGGTGCCGATGGGGGTCACGGCGAGCCGTCGCAGCGTGCTGTCGGCACCGACGAAGTCGCGGACGAACTCGGTCCGGGGCTCGGAGAGCAAGGTGGCGGGATCGGCGTACTGCTCGAGGTGGCCGCCCTCTCGCATTACCGCGATCCGGTCACCGAGCTTGATCGCCTCGTCGATGTCGTGCGTCACGAACACGATGGTCTTCCGAAGCTGCCTCTGGAGCTGGAGGAACTGCTGCTGCAGCCGGTCGCGCGCCACCGGGTCGACGGCGCCGAACGGCTCGTCCATCAACAGCACCGGCGGGTCCGCCGCCAGCGCCCGCGCGACGCCGACACGTTGACGCTGACCGCCGGAGAGCTCGTGGGGGTAGCGCTTCCCCTGGGCGTCGGGATCGAGCCCGACCAGCTCGAGCAGCTCATTGACCCGAGCCTTGGTCCGCGCTCGATCCCATCCCTCGAGCCGGGGAACCGTCGCCACGTTGTCGGCGACCGACTGATGGGGGAACAGCCCCACCTGCTGGATGACGTAGCCGATCCGTCGGCGCAGCTTGACGGCGTCGACGTGCGTCACGTCCTCGCCGTCGACGAAGATCCGGCCGGCGGAGGGCTCCACGAGCCGGTTGATCATGCGCATCGTGGTCGTCTTGCCGCATCCCGAGAGCCCGACCAAGACCGCCAGCTCGCCCTCCGCCACGTCCAGCGAGAGCTCCTGGACGGCGACAGTCCCGTCGCCGTAGACCTTCTTGACCTTCTCGAGTCGGATCATCGGGTCACTATGGTTGCTGGTTCCGGTACCGTCCACCAGGTGCGTCCTCCCGCCGATGGCTTCACCCTCAAGGTCGGCAACCCGTGGTTCAGCTGGCACTACGTGACGAGCAATGCGGGAACCATCGAAGCAGCCGCGCGTGAGCACGTCACATTGACCCTCCTGTCGGTGGCCCTCGGCTTCGCCGTGGCGCTCCCGCTCGCGGTGCTCGGCACCCGGTCCAACTGGGCCAGGGCCGGCGTGTTCGGGCTCTCCACCGCGCTCTACGCGATCCCGTCCCTGGCCGCCATCGTGGCGTTCTACCCGATCTTCGGCCTGAGCCGCTGGACCGTCGTGGTCCCGCTCGCGATGTACTCGCTGGTCATCCTGGTCCGCAACATGGTGACGGGCTTGGACGGCGTACCGGTCGAGGCGATCGACGCCGCGGTGGGGATGGGAATGCCGGCTCGAGATGTGTTCCTTCGAGTGCGACTTCCGCTCGCCGTACCGACCATCATCGCCGGCCTGCGGTTGGCGACGGTCTCCACGATCGAGCTGGTCGTCATCGGTGGATTCGTGGGATCAGGTGGGTTCGGGGAGTACATCCTCGAGGGCCTGCACGACAACGATTACCACGCCGAGATCATGACCTACCTGATCCTCACCATCCTGCTGGCGCTGGTCGCGGATCTGCTGCTGCTCGGGCTCCAGTGGCTCGTGACGCCCTGGCAGCGGGGGGTGGCGGAGTGAGCGGCAAGAACGTCGGCACCTGGCACCAGATCGAGGTGTGGTTCTCGACCGGCAGCAACTTCACCGGCCAAGGTGGTGTCGTCGACCGGCTGGGGCAGCACGCGTCCATCTCGGTCGAGGTGATGGCGATCGGGGCGGTCGTGGCCATCCCGCTGGCCGTCGCGCTCGCGCAGCTGCCCCGCGGCGGCGTTGTGGTGACGAGCATCGCGAACGCGGCTCGGGCCGTCCCGATTCTCGGCGTCCTCATCCTGCTGGCCGCCGGGGCCCTGGGGGTGGGCCGGACCAGCGCTGTGGTGGCGCTCGTCATCTTCGCGATCCCGCCGATGCTCACGAACACCTACACCGGGATCCGGGGCGTCTCCCCGGATGCGCGCGCCGCCGCGATCGGGATGGGCATGACCCGGCTCCAGCTGATCCGACGGGTCGAGCTGCCGTTGGCCATCCCGCTCATCGCCACCGGCGTCCGGCTCGCGGCCGTCCAGGTCTGGGCCACTGCGACCCTGGCCGCGATCATCGGCAGCGGCGGGCTGGGGCAGTTCGTCGTGGACGGCTACAGCGTCGGCGACTACGGCGAGGTGTACGGCGGTGTCGTCGTTGTCGTCGTTACCGCGCTCCTGCTCGACGGGGTGCTCGGCTGGCTCGAGGGCCTGCTGAGCCGCCGCTACGGTGACACCAGCAGCAGTACGGCGACGCGGCGCGGGCGCAGGGGCAACACAAATAGCACCACTGATAACGGTCGTGTATCGGTCCCCGCCTGACGCGCTGCTCCGGTTTGTGACTGTCGTAGGGCCATGACACGATCTTCATGAGCGGGATTCTCCCGCCAGGACACGCGCTGCCTCGGCCGGTAGCGGGACACAGAAGGCGGGATGAAGATGTATTTGCTACGTCGTACCAAGGTTTTCGGTCTGGGTGTCAGCGGGCTCGCGCTCGCGGCGGCACTCGCGGGTTGCGGCTCGTCAAGCTCAGGGTCGAGCCCCAGCGCGGGGTCGTCCGTCTCGGCGTCCACGGCGAGTGGTCCTGCCTTGTGCGGTGGCGCGAAGGGCAGCGGCAACGTGACCCTCGCCGCGTTCAACTTCTCGGAGTCCGAGACGCTCGCAAACATCTATGCCGCCGCGCTCAAGGAGTGCGGTTACACGGTCACGGTCAAGGACCTCGCCAGTCGCGAGGTCGTCTACCCGGCCCTGAAGAAGGGTGACTTCGCTGCGGTGCCGGAGTAC
>DATAVK010000104.1:0-28205 GCA_036267755.1 Mycobacteriales bacterium | reverse complement strand
CGGCTTCATCGCGCCGAGCGACGGTAGTGCGGACGTTTTCGTCCACTTCTCCGCTATCCAGGGCAGCGGCTACCGCTCGCTCGATGAGGGACAGACCGTGGAGTTCGATGTGACTCAGGGTCAGAAGGGTCCGCAGGCGGAAAACGTCCGCGCGCTCTAAGTTCCCAAGCACAATCTGACATCCGGTAAGGAGATCTGACGATGGGCTCGCGTCGTTCCACCATTCGTGGCGGACGTCTCGGCGGCGCGCCGGGATCGGAAGTCGATCGCGGTGGTGTTGTTGAGCCGCGTCGTCAGGTCTCCTACTGGTGTCACGCCGGGCACGAGTCACGCCCGGCGTTCGCACTTCATGTCGAGCTGCCGCAGACGTGGGCTTGCCAGGTCTGTGGACAGCCGGCCGGTCCGGTGCAGGACGAGCCGCCGCCGCGCGAGCGGATGGCGGGCGGTCCCCCGAAGACCCCCTTCGAGTTCCTCATGATGCGCCGCACCATGGCCGAAGGCGACGAGCTGCTCGAAGAGGCGCTCGCCAAGCTGCGCGAAGACCGCAACGCCCGCGGCCGCGTCAGCAAGTAACACCTCCGCCTGATTCCGCCGTACGTCGTCCGGTGAATGCTGCCCGGCGCGGAACATCTGAGAACGCTCGGACCTTGGCGCTTAAGTGACGGTCTCCGATCGGCCAGGAGCCAACGTGTCCTCGAGCTCAACCCCCGCTAGCGGCAGTACGCCGGACCACACCACCCACGAGAACGTCCTTCTCGCGCTGGTCTGCGTGGCGCAGTTCATGGTGGTGCTGGACGTCTCGATCGTGAACGTCGCCCTGCCCGACATCGGGCGCAGCCTGAACTACTCGACGACCGGGCTGCAGTGGGTGGTCAACGCCTACGTGCTGACCTTCGCGGGATTCCTGCTGCTGGGCGGCCGGGCCGCCGACCTGTTCGGCCGTCGCCGC
The DNA here is from genome assembly GCA_036267755.1 of Mycobacteriales bacterium. Taxonomy (GTDB): domain Bacteria; phylum Actinomycetota; class Actinomycetes; order JAFAQI01; family JAFAQI01; genus DATAVK01. The sequence goes on along the minus strand of DATAVK010000104.1, from coordinate 27,256 downwards.
GTCTTCCTCGCCGGGCTGGGGCTGTTCACCCTCGCCAGCCTGCTCGGTGGTCTCGCTCAGAGCTCGGCCGAGCTCACCGCGGCTCGAGCCGCCCAAGGCTTCGGCGGCGCCGTGCTGTCCCCCGCCACGCTGACGATCATCATGACGACGTTCAGCGAAGGCCCGAAACGGCATCGCGCGCTCGGCGCCTGGAGCGCAGTGGCCGGTGCGGGTGGGGCGTTCGGCGTCATCCTCGGCGGTGTCCTCACCTCGACTCTGTCGTGGCGCTGGGTGCTGTTCGTGAACGTGCCGATCGGCGTGCTCGCCGCCGTGGCGGCCGGCCGATTCCTCACCGAGCGCAAGCGGCCCGACGCCGGGCGGAACCTCGACATCGTGGGCGCGGTCCTCGTGACGCTGGGCCTCGCGATCGGCGTGTACGCGATCGTCGGGACCGACACCCATCCCTGGGGCTCGGGACGGACGCTGGGCCTGCTTGCGGTGTCAGTCGTTCTCCTCACTGCGTTCGTCTACGGCCAGGCGAGGATCGCCAAGGCACCGCTGATGCCGTTGTCGTTGTTCCGCTCCCGGTTCGTGACCGGCGCCAACGTCGTGATGCTGCTGATGGGCGTCATCTTCTTCTCGATGTGGTACTTCCTCTCGCTGTACCTGCAAGAGGTCTACGGCGACGGACCCCTCAAGACCGGGCTCCTGTTCCTCCCGATGAGCTTCGGCATCATCATCGGCGCCCAGATCAGTGCCCGCGTGATCGGCCGATCCGGCCCCCGCGGACTGCTGCTGGTCGGAATCGTGCTGATGATTGTCGGCTTCGCATGGCTGGGTCACTCGTCGTCGAGTGGCTACGCCGCGGGAGTGCTGGGGCCCACCCTGCTCATCACCGTCGGCGTCGGATTGTGCTTCACGCCGCTCGCCACCGCCGCCACGACCGGTGTGCACTGGAGCCAGGCCGGACTGGCGTCCGGGGTGCTCAACACCTCACGGCAGGTCGGCGGCTCGCTCGGGCTCGCGATCCTCGCCACGGTGGCCAGCGCCCGCACCCGCAGTCTCCCCGGTGGCCTCGGGTCCTTCGGTGGCCACGGCGAGGCCTATCGGACGGCGCTGGCCGCCGGATACGACCGGGCGTTCACGATCAGTGCGGGGGTGGCGCTTGCGGCGCTGCTCGCCACGTTCATCATCCCGGCCCGGGTACGCAAGGCCGAGTCGCGCGCGCCGGCAGCACCGGCGGACGACGTGCCCTCAGCCGTTGCCAGCGAGCATCGGGCCTGAGAGCTGGGTGAGGCGGCGCCGATCGACCGGGCTCGGCCGGCGGTCGAGCCGCTCCGAGATCAGGCCGCACGCCGCTGTGGTGCGGCCGGCCAACACGAGCGCGTGGACGAGTGTCTCCAGCACGACCTCCTGCTGGGCGGCGCTGCCACCGAGGCGATGCGCGCCTTGCACGGCAACGGCGAGCGCGGGGATGGCGCGGTCGGCGTCGCCTTCGACCAGCGCGGCGAGACCGGTGCACAGCGGCACGACCTCCTCGGGGAACACCGGCTCGGCCCGGGTTGCCGCGTAGCGACGCAGCCGCTCGAGGCCCTCGATGTGGCCACCGGCAGCCATCGCGACAGCGGCGTGGAGCGCCCCGAACGCCGTACTCGGATGTTCGAGCAGACAGGACGGGACGTCGCTGAGGATCGCGTCGACCGGAAGCTGGCCCTCCCAGGCGCCGACCAGCCACGAGCGCCAGAGCAGTGACGCGGAGTCGACCAGCGCTCGCGCTCCGGACACCGCGGGCGGCGCCAGCTGCTCGGCGTACCGACGGCGAACCGCTGCCGCGTCGTCGAGGGATAGCTCGTGGAGGGCGGCGTGCCAGGCGTAGTGCGCCCGGTACGTCGCGAGCGGACCGTGCTCGGTGATCCAGCCGTCCAGCCACGACAGACCGCCGACGTGGTCGCCGGTCTCGTAGTAGACGTGGGTCAGCGCGTGGGCAGCGTGACCCGCTGCCGGCTGCTCGGTCAGCGACCGGGTAGCGAGGCGCTGGGCGTCGGCATACCGGCCCTGTTCCTGGCACACGAACGCATGCAGGCCGGCGAACCACCAGTCATCGCCGTACGCCGGGGCCAGTGAGTCCATCAGCGCCCAGGACTCCTCGACGGGCTGCGCCAGACCGCCGAACGCGATCGTCGGGATGGCGACGGTGAGCGCGAGCGCATCGCGCGGGTGCTCGGTGACGTGCCGCAGCAGCGCGGCGTCACCAGCCTCGCGCGCTCCGGTCACCCGCCGCACCACGGTCTGGACGAAGCTGCGCTCTCGCGGGTCGGCGCGGATCGCGGCGGCATCGATCGCGCGCGTCAGTGCCGCAGTGACGTCGAGCTCGACACCCCACTCGTATCCCACCAGGGCCAGCGCGGCGTGCCCCATCGCGAAGCCCGGGTCGGCCTCGACAGCACTTTCCAGCGCCTGCTCGGCGCCACCCTGCAATCGGCGTACGGCGTCCAGCGCGGTACACCACTGCGTCGCCGCCTCATCCGTGGTCGACAACGGCAAGCCGTAGGGATCCGTCGGCCGTCGATCGGGCTCGAGCGCAGGGCCCAGCAAGCACTCCGCGAGCGCGACCGCCTGGCTTCGGATCTCCCGGATTGCTGTGGTCTCCCACAGGCTGCCGCGACGCAACGATCCGAGCGTCCAGATCGGCGCCTGACATCGGCCGGTCGCGTCGCGCAGCCGCCCATCGTCGCCGGTGTCGACGCCGAGCCCAAGCGGCCCGGTCACCGCGACTCCCCGATCGGCCAACGCCCGGACCAGCGGGTCGGTGCTGCGGTGCGGGCTGTGGCACGGTCCGGTGCAGTTGACGACGGCCGCGACCGTGAGGACAGATCCGTCCGACAGCGTGACCTCGAGGCGCGACCCGCGCTCGCTGACGGTCTCGACCGACCCGGTGTGGGTGACCAGCCGACCGTCGTCGCGGGCCTGCCGGATCACCTCGGCACTGCGAGGCGGGATCCGGTGCCTGGCCGTATCCCAGGACCGACCGTCGACGGCGACGAACTCCTCGCGGTCGCTGTCGGACAAGTTGCGCCACAACTGCTGGAACATCGAGCGGACGCTGTCGATCGCGGGCCGCCAGTCGCCGTACCGGGCCTTCGACTTCGCGACATGGCGGGCGACGACGGTCCGTAGCTCGGCGAGGGTCGGGGTCGGCGACGAGAACTCGGGAGCCTCCATGTCCGGTAGCCGCCCGGCGACGTGCGCGCGGGGCAGCTCGCCGCGCCGGGAGACCGCGTGCACGGTGCGGCCCGGCCGTTCCAGGCTCGACACCGTGTCCACCATCGTCAGCCCGGTGCCCACGAGAAGGACATCACCGTCGTCCGGGATGCCGACGAAGCTGCTCGGCGACCACGGATCGGCAACAAAGGCCGGCGATTCCCGGAGCCCCTCGGGCACCCAACTCAGCTCCGGCCCGAGATGGCCGATCGCCAGCACCACGGCGTCGACGTCAAGAGTGTCGCCTCCGGCGAGGATCAGCCGGCAGCCCGACGCCCCGTCGACCAGGTCAACGAGCTCGACCAGGTCGACAACCGAGTCCTGGACCCGGTGAAGCCGGGCCCATGAGTTACGGCTCAGGGCGGTCGCCAACACGTCGTCGAGGTACCGGCCGAAGCGGCGCCGCGGCACGAAGTCGCAGGGTTCGACACCACCCTCGGCGTCGGCCTCGAGCCAACGCAGGAAGTGGTTCCCGTCCTCGGGGTACGCCGACATCTTCTCGGCCGGGACGTTGAGCAGGTGGCGGTCGTCGACCGTCGAGTAGGCGACCCCCCGCCCGGTGCTGGGTCGGGGGTCGATGAGGGAAATCTCGATGGCGCGGCCGCGCCGGGATGACTCGTCCAGCAACCGGGCGGCAGTGAGCGTCCCAGCCGCTCCGGCACCTACGATCGCAAAACTCGACCGATCTGATCGAGATAATGCAGTCATAGCCTCACTCTACGTCCCAGATGTCCGCTTGGGAAGCCACCTTGGCCGAGCGGGGCGTGTCGCACCCGCTCGGCCTAAGTGTCCCACCCACTCGGCGTAATCGTTAGGCAGCCGGGCCCGCACCAAGCGTCGCGGTCGCGGTGTGCGACGCACCGGAACTGTCGGTCCAGCTCACCGACACCCGGTCACCCGAGTGAGTTGAGCCGAGCACGGTCGACAGGTCGGAGGCGGAGCTGACCGAGTGTCCGCCCACGGCGGTGATCACGTCGCCGGCACTCAGCCCGATCGCCGCCGCGGCACTGCCGGACACGACCTGCTCGACATCGGCACCTGCGACCGACGACTGTGACCCGGAGCTCCCGCTGTCCCCCGGCGTCTCGCCGAAGCCGCCCTCATCACCAGAACCGCTCTGGTCACCGAAGCCACCCTCATCACCGAAGCCACCCTGGTCACCGAAGCCACCCTCATCACCAGAACCGCTCTGGTCACCGAAGCCGCCCTCATCACCGAAGCCACCCTCGTCACCGAAGCCGCCCTGGTCGCCGAAGCTGCCGGAGCCGCCTTCATCACCCGAACCACCGAACTGCTGCGAGTCGCCGCCGCCCTCACCCTGCGAGGAGCTGTTGTCCGCCGCCACTTCGACACCGAGCAGGCCCGGTGTACCGATGACGATGGTCGAGCTCGCCTTGCCGGAGGCGATCTGCTTGGCGATGTCCAGAGCAGTGGTGATCGGGATCGCGAAGCCGTCCGTGGCTCCCGAAGACTCCGAGTCGCCGAACTGTGACTCGTCACCGGAGTCGGAAGCGGATCCCGCTGTGTCCATACCGATGACCTGCCCGCTCGAGTCGACCAACGGACCGCCGGAGTCCCCCGCGATGACGTCGGCGTCGGTCTCCAGCAGGCCGTGCAACTGCTCACTGGAGCCGTTATCCTCGCCGGCGGTGATGCTCTGGCCGGTCGCGGTGATCTTTCCGGTCGCGACTGACGGCAGGCCGGGCTTGGCCTCAGCGTTGCCGATCGCGGCGACCGCGATTCCGGAAGTGACCGACGACGTGTCGCCTGCGGACATTGTGGTCAGCCCGGACACGCCCTCAAGCTGGATCAGCGCGACGTCGTCCGTGGCGTCGGTCCCCAGGACCTTCGCGGTGTAGGTCTTTCCGTTGGCGATGACCTTTCCCTGCAGCTTGGTCGCGCCCGCCACGACGTGGTTGTTGGTGAGGACCTCACCGTTCGACGTCACAACCATTCCGGTTCCGGCGTCCTCGTCGCCGGACTCACCGTCGTATGCCGTGATGTCCACGACAAACTTGTCGACGCTTGACGCCACCGTTGAACCGTTGATGGTGCTGTCAGCGTGAAGCGATGACACGGACGGGAAGCCCGCGGTCGGTGAGCCGCTGGCGGCCGCCGAGACCATTCCCCAACCGCCGAGCGCGAGGCCGGTCGCGACGACGGTGGCGCCTGCCACCAACCGAACCGGGTGGCGGCGGATGACCGAAACGGCCGCGGCCGTGGGCTCATCGGCGTACAGGTGGTTGAAGTCAGCAAACTGGATGCCGTCGTCATCGGTGAGTGGGGGTGTCATGCGAGACAGGGGGTCGTCGTCACTGGTGGGCTGGGGGGCGTCGTTCTCATCGTTCGTCATGCATCTATTGATGATCGCGTCGATGAGACGATCCTGAAGGTCCACTGGACTTTCCGGCGGCGGCCGGTGCCGATCAGTCCTACGGTGGGGCGCGTGTCGAGCCGGCCGCTACCCCTGTTCCCACTCGGAACGGTGCTGCTTCCCGGTTCGCCACTGCCGCTTCGGGTCTTCGAACCGCGGTACCGCGCACTAGTCGCCGACCTGCTGGAGCAACCGGCCGGTGACCGAGGGTTCGGCGTCGTGGCGATCCATGAGGGCCATGAGGTCGGCGAATCGGGTGTGCGCGCGATGTACGACGTCGGCTGCCTCGCCCTGGTGACCGACATCACCCCCGCGCCCGACGGGACGATCACGGTGTTGTCGGTGGGGACGACGAGGTTCAAGGTCACGTCCGTCGACCACGCCCGGCCCTACCTCACGGCCACCGTCGAATGGCTCGACGAGCCGGTCTGCGAGTCCGGGCCGCTGTCGATTGCCGTGGGCCGTCGGTACGCCGAGTACGTCGCTGTCCTCGCCAGCCTGCACGGTCGCGCACCGGAAACGCCGGAGCTCCCACCGGATGCACGCCAGCTTTCCTACCTGGTGGCGGCCGCCGTGGTGGCGACCGTGCCTGATCGGCAGGGCTTTCTCGAAGAAGCGACGACGACCGCCCGACTCGAGGGACTGTTGGGTTGGTTACGGCGGGAGACGATGCTGTTGCGACGGTTGTCCGCTGTGCCCTCGACGGGACTGCTCGGCGCGCCGTTGTCCCTCAACTGAGCCGCTGTCCGGCCCTGGTTACGATACGAAGCACAGGCACGGCCAACACGGGGGCACGTGGGATGGCGGCAGCGCATTCATGACGCAGAACGTTGCGCGGGTGGTACTCCCCGCGACGCCGATCGCCGCCCGCAGGGCGCGTGAAATCGTCGCGGAACGCTGCGCCACTTTCGACAGCGACGTCATCGAGACCGCGCAACTGCTCACCAGCGAACTCGTCACGAACGCCGTCATCCACGGGCGCAGCGACGTCTCACTCCAGGTCAGTGTCGAAGATGGCCTGCTGCGCGTCGACGTCGCGGACGACAACTCCCGACACCCGCAGCCGAAGCCGCTCGACGCCGAGGCACTGGATGGCCGCGGCCTGCAGATCGTGCAGCTGCTGGCGGCTCGTTGGGGTGTCGACGACGAGCCGCTCGGCAAGCGCGTGTGGTTCGAACTCAGCTCGTGAGCCGCGCCACCATCGCTGCCACCACAGGCGCCTGCTCGAGCTCGGGATCCACGTCGACCTCGTAGGTCGCGACCGGTGTCAGCGCATGCTCCGGCAGCCGGGAGCGGTACGGATCACCGATGAGCACCTCGGCGCCGTCGTCGCGGAGTTGGCGCAGTGACCTGAGCATCTGCTCGGCCATCGACCGGTCGTAGAAGACGTCACCCGCCAGCACCAGGTCTCCCGGCTCGGCAGTCACGTCCGTGACTGAGCCCACGGTCGCGGACAGCCGCACTCCGTTGGACCCAGCATTGCGCCGCGCCGCCACGACCGCGAGCGGGTCGACGTCGACCGCGCGCACCGCTGCCGCACCGGAAAGTGCGGCCGCAACGGCGACCAGCCCCGAGCCGGTCGCTACGTCGATGACCCGGCGGCCGCGCACCACCTCCGGCGAGTCGAGCAGGTAACGCGCCAGCGCCAGGCCACCCGCCCAGGCGAACGCCCAGAAAGGCGGATTGTCACCGTCGACCTCACCGGACTCCTGCGTGGACTCCCACAGATCGACGGCATCATCGACCGCGAGATGCAGCACGATCTCGGGGACGAACGGTACGGCGACGAGCCGGGTGTGTTCCCTGACGAAGGCCGAGGGGTTGCGTCGTACCACCCGGTGACGCTACGTCGCCGCCAGCGGGTCGGCCGGCTCAGGCGTGCTCGTGCGCCGTGTCGGGTCGTCGGTCGCCGGAATCGGCTGGCTGCGGGACCGCCGTCTGGACGACGAGTAGTGCGACGTCGTCGCGGCGCTCGCGGTCGGTCGTGGTAGCCAGGACGTGGTCGCACATCGCCTCGACGTCCGTCGAGTCGTCGCGCAGCGCGACATTGGAGGCCAACAGGTCCAGCGTCTCGCCGAGCGGTACGCCGGGCACCTCCACGAGACCGTCGGTGAACAACAGCAGCATCGACCCGGGTTGCATCCGGACCTCGGCCTCGGAATGGTTCACGTCGATGGGCGCACCGATGAGGATCGAGTCGCCGCCTGCGAGTGGCCGCACCGGTCCGTTCGGCTCGCGCAGCAGCGGCGGGAGGTGACCAGCGTTGGTGAAACGGAGCAGCCGGCTGCCATCTGCCTCGACCGGTTCGAGGACGGCATAGAACACGGTGACCAGCTGCGTCAGGCCGAGGGCGTCGACCAGATGGTCGAGCCGGTTGATCACCGCTGCCGGTGAGGCACCGTCAACCGCATAGGCCCGCAGTGACGCCCGGATCTGTGCCATTGCGCTCGCCGCAGTGAGGTCGTGGCCGATGACGTCACCAATGGCCAGACCCACCCGTCCCCCGGCGATGGGGAACGCGTCGAACCAGTCGCCACCGACCTCCTGGCCGGCGCCGGCCGCCAGATACCGAGCGGCGAGCTCGAGATCAGGCAGGTTGGGAAGCTTCGGCAGCAGGCTGCGCTGCAGTGTCTCGGCGATCTGGTGCTCGCCCTCGTAGAGCGCCATCGCCGCGTCCCGCCGGCTCGCTGCAGACGCGATCACGGCCGAGATGAGCAGGGACGCGAGGATCCCGCCGAACAGCACCAGCCACTCCGCGTTGGCGGCCACGCTCCCGACCAGTGGTCGTCGCGCGGATATCGAGAGGAACCAGCTGCTGGCGCCGACCGGGAGGGCTTGGGTGGTGACATCACCGGACAGTGGGAGGTGGCGCGTCGTACTGACGAGGACCTGTCGCGAGTCGGCCTTCGGCGCCCCATAGAGCACCACATCGAGCTCGGCGAACGGCGCGGTCGAGGCTTGCCGCGGCGGCGAGACCACCGGCCCGAGGGCGGACTCGCGGTACAGGACGGTTCCGGCCGGTGCCCCCGGTGGCCCTAGCGCGAAGCCGAGGGTGCGGCCGGTACCCATCACCGGAGTCGCGACCATCTGCTTGGCGCGCAACGCCGCCCGGAAGGTCGCGGCGCGGGTCCCCGTGATGATCTCGCCTCGGTGCAGGTTCGCTCCGGCAGCCGCGATAACGACGAAGCCAGAGCCGGACGGTTGCGGTCGCAGCCACGCGAAGCTGAGATGACCGGGTCCCGCTGCCACGGTGGCCGTGGCGGAGTGCTCGTAGGCGGCCCGGGAGCCGTGGGTCGCCTGCAGGATGCCGCCCTGGGCCGCCAGCTCGGACGGAATCGCACCGATCGCGCTGGTGAGCAAGAGACCGACCTCGCCCGCCCGCTCTTTGACCAGCCGGTGCTCCTGGTCGTGCACCACAACGTGCGTCGCCCACGACAGCACGGCCGTGACCGCGAGTGCCAGGACGAGAGCCGCCACGGACGCGGTGCGCAGCGCGAAGACGCGCCGGTCCCCGCCCGGTGTGGCCACGGGCACATCATGCCGTCTCGCCGGGCATCCGGTAGCCAAATCCTCACGCTCAGTCACAAACGTCCAGTCCCGGGCGGGTTCGGCGTAAAAGTCGTCCGATTTGTCGCCGATCCGGGGACATCTCTGCGACGAACTGCCTACAGGACGTCATCCCGATGCGGCTGATGTCCCCCGGTGCCCATCCGAGGAGGTCCCTGTGTCCGGTCTGAGTCGACGCGTGTTCATCACCCGGAGCTCGCTGACGGTCGCCGCCGCCGGCCTGGTCAGTGCGCTGCCCGCGCTGCCGGCGGCCGTGTCGACGGCGGAGACCGAGGCACCGGAAGCCAACCAGGCGATCTCGGAGGCCGACTCGTTGACCGGACCGCTGGTCGCCCACGTCACCGATCTGCAGACCGGCGAGATCAGTCTGTACGCCGGTGAGCGCGAGGTCCTCCTCCGCGATCCGGCGCTCGCTGCGCGCCTGTTCCACGCCGCCAAGTAGCTCCACCTGAACGTGTCGCTCGTCCCGCCCACCGAACAGCCGAGGTGAACCATGTCCTCCCACCGCGAAGCACCACAGATCTCCAAGGACCCGACCGCTGACAGCACTGACCTGTATGCGTTTGTCAGCCCCGACAAGCCGTCAACCGTCACCTTGATCGCGAACTACATCCCGCTGCAGGCGCCCGACGGCGGCCCGAACTTCTACGAGTTCGCGGACGACGTCCGCTACGCGATTCACGTCGACAACGACGGGGACGGAAGCGCCGACATCAGCTTCCACTTCCGGTTCAAGACCGTGAACAACATCCCGTCGTCGTTCCTCTACAACCACGGGCCCATCACGCCGTTCACCCGGCCCGGGACCAAGGGCACCAACTGGAACCGGCAGCAGACCTACACGCTGACCCGGGTCGACCACCTGCACAATGGCAGGACCCGCAGCACGACCCTGGGCAAGGACCTGCTGGTCCCGCCCTGCAACATCGGCCCTCTGTCGACGCCCAACTACGCCGCGACGTACCTGGCCAGTCACGGGAACTCTGCGCTGCAGACGTTCAAGGCGGGCGGCCACACCGGGACGGTCTTCGCCGGGCAGCGTGCCGAGGGCTTCTACGTCGACCTCGGTGCGGTGTTCGACCTCGGGGGCCTTCGCGGCTTCGAGAACTTCCATGTCGGCGGTCCCGCGGCCGGATTGATGGCGGGGATGCCCGGCGTGAACTCCACTGCCGCGGTCAACGTCCACTCACTAGCGCTGCAGGTTCCGATCGCCGACCTGGTGGCGGGCGGAAAGCGTCCGTCCTCGACGACGTCGTCGAATGCCGTGATCGGTGTGTGGACGTCTGCCTCGCGGCAGAAGGTGCAGATCCAGGACCCGCACGGCTCGGCCGGTCACGCTGCCAGCGGGCCGTTCGTCCAGGTCTCACGGCTAGGTAACCCGCTGGTCAACGAGCTGCTGATCGGGCTCGGAGACAAGGACCGGTGGAACCTGGAGCGGCCGACCGCCGACGGCGACACGTTCTTCGAGTACTTCGCGCATCCGCTGCTCGGTGAGCTGCTCCCGGCGCTCTACACCGCGAACGGCACCGCCGGCGGCCCGACGATCTTCCCCCACCTGGCGGCGTACAACGCATCGCACACCGGCACGACCAAGGCGCACCCGGCTCGCCCGGACCTGATCGCGATCCTGCTCTCGGGCATCCCCAACTCGGTGACGGCAGCGCTGGGCGCTCCCCCCACCAACGTGGGTGGCAAGGCACTGGCGGATCAGCTGCGCCTCAACGTCGCGCAGCGGCCGACGACGGACCACAAGAAGATCAGCAACCTCGGTTATCTGGGCGGCGACCCGGCCGGGTTCCCGAACGGCCGTCGCGTCTTCGACGACGTCGCGACCATCGAGCTGCGCGCCGTTGCTGGCGCCACGCTTCCGCTGGTGGACCCGACCTTCACGCCGGACGCGCCGGCCGGTGCGGTCGACTTCAGCATCACGTCGGGCCCGAGAGACACCACGGCCAAGGGCACCGAGGGCTACCTGCCGTCGTTCCCGTACCTAGGGACGCCGTACAGCGGCTACTCGACTCCCTCGAAGACGCCGGTCGGGAGCACCCACTGATGGCCGCGGGTGCCGCGACGGAAACCCTCCCGGAGCCGAGTGGTCCGGGAACCGTCGTGCTCGACATCGGTGGTGACGTCGGGGCGGCAGCGGTCTACGTGCCGGCAACCCTCGCCGGCGTCGAGATCGAGATCCGGCGCGACGGGGAGGCCTGGGAGGGTCGCCACGTCGCGGTCCGCGAGCGGCAGCTACCCGACGCCGCGGTGTGGGCGGCGCTGTTCCCGACACTGGACAGCGGGGACTACGAGATCCGGGTGCGCCACGGTGACCCGGCTGCCCCGAGCACTCGCTTCACCGTGGCCGGTGGCCGAGTGACCACGGTGCACTGGCGCGACGAGCGCTCAGGAGCGGCGAGCGGCGGTACGGGCCGAGGGGCCTGACACGTCGGAGCGGCCCGGCGCGGGGCGGGCCATGCCCGGCCAGACCAGGTCCGTGAGGTAGCCGGCCAGTGCTTCGCGGCTCATCGTGGGTTGCTCGAGCCAGTGGTCGGTCGCGGCCCGCACCATGCCGACGATGCCGTATCCCCAGGGCTCGGCCGGCCCCGCGTCACGCCCCGCGGCACGAAGTGCGTCCCCGATGACCCGGGACAGGTGGCGCCCGACGACGCCGGAGTAGTCGAGCACTGGGTCACCGGCCGTGCGGTCGCCGAGCACGCTGTGGTGGACGACGAACCGGTAGATCTCCGGCCCGTCCTCGACGATCCGCAGCCAGGTCTCGATCCCCGCGACCAGCATCCGGCGCGGTGAGGTCTCCTGGTCGATCACCGCGGTGACCTCGGCGACGACCTGTTCGGCGACGTGGCGACCGACGGCGAGGTAGAGGTCGGCCTTGTCGGCGAAGTAGCGGTAGAAGACCGGCTTGGCGATGCCCGAGGCCGCGGCGATGTCGTCCATGCCGAGCGCCGCCCCGCGCAACGACACCGCCTGCACGACCGCCTCGATCAGCTCGTCACGGCGCACTTCGCGGTGCAGTCGCCAGCGTTCCCGTCGGCCATCGACGCGAACATCCGGTTTCGCCTGACTTGACCGGCTTGGCGGCATATCCCTATGGTAGCTGGTACGGCGAGTAACACATACTTTCCGAGATTCGGGGAATGCCATCGATCATGGGGAGCAGCCAAGTGAGCGCCGAGACATCGAAGCGGGTTACGGTGCTGCGCCAGGTGGTGTCGCGGATGACGACGCCGCTGCTCCCGGACGACTACCTGCACCTGATCAACCCGCTGTGGACGGCCCGCGAACTGCGCGGAAAGATCGTCGAGGTCATCCCGGAAACCGACGATGCCGCCACGCTGGTCATCAAGCCGGGCTGGGGCTGGCGGTTCGACTTCCAGGCGGGACAGTACGCCGGGATCGGCGTCTCGCTCGACGGTAAATGGCACTGGCGGTCGTACTCGATCAGCTCGGTCCCGCCCAGCGAGGGTCGCGACGCGCGCCACATCGCCATCACGGTGAAGGCGATGCCCGAAGGCTTCATGTCGGCCCACCTGGTCCGGGGGCTGGAGCCGGGCACCATCGTTCGGCTGGCACTTCCGCAGGGCGACTTCGTGCTCCCGGATCCCCCGCCGGAGAAGATCCTGTTCTGGACCGGCGGGAGCGGCATCACCCCGGTCATGGCGATGCTGCGCACGATGAACCGCCGCGGCGTCGTCCCCGACGTCGTCCACGTGCACTCGGCGCCGAGTCGTGACGAGGTCATCTTCCGCGACGAGCTGCACGCGCTCGCCGAGCGGCATCCGTCGTTGCAGCTGGTGGAGAACGCCGACGACGTCGATGGCCGGCTCGACGTGCAGGGACTCACCAAACTCGTCCCGGACTGGAAGGACCGTCAGGCCTGGGTCTGCGGCCCCGGCCCGATGCTCGACGCGGCGAGTCAGCACTGGGAACGAGCGGGGCTCGCCAAGGCTCTGCACCTCGAGCGGTTCTCCGCAGCGCTGACCGCGTCGGCCGAGGGCGGCCATGTGGTCTTCGAGGAGTCCGGCAAGGAAGCCGACCTCGACGGCGCGACCACCCTGCTCGAAGCGGGCGAAGCGGCCGGCATCCAGATGCCGTTCGGTTGCCGGATGGGCATCTGCCACACCTGCATCGTCCCGTTGAAGAAGGGGCTCGTGAAGGACCTCCGCAATGGCGCGGAATACACCGAAAACCAAGGAATCCAGACCTGCGTCACGGCAGCCGCCGGCGACTGCGTCATCGAGATCTGAAGGGCTGACATGGCCATCTCCGACATCACTGAGTTCGCGCACCTGACCGAAGCCGACGTCGAGGCGCTCGGCCGCGAACTGGACGAGATCCGCCGCGACATCGAGGAGGTTCGGGGCGCCGAGGACGCGGCGTACATCCGCAACGTCATCTCCTGGCAGCGCCGCCTAATGGTGGCCGCCCGCGTCACGTTGTTCGCCAGTGCGTTCCCACCGGCCTGGGTGGCGGGGACGACGATGCTCGCTGCCGGCAAGATCCTCGAGAACATGGAGATCGGCCACAACATCATGCACGGGCAGTTCGACTGGATGAACGACCCCGAGATCCACTCCGGCACCTGGGAGTGGGACACCACCTGCCCGGCCGAGCAGTGGAAGCACTCGCACAACTTCCTGCACCACACGTTCACCAACGTGATCGGCAAGGACAACGACGTCGGATACGGCATCCTGCGGGTGACCCGAGACCAGAAGTGGCACCCGGTCAACCTCGGCCAGCCGATCTACAACGCGATGCTCGCGCTGCTGTTCGAGTGGGGCGTCGCACTGCACGACCTCGACATCGAGAGCATCCGTAAGGGCCGCAAGGACCCCAAGGAGATGAAGCGGCAGCTCAAGGGGATCTGGCGCAAGATCCGCAAGCAGGTCGCGAAGGACTACCTCATCTTCCCCGCGCTCGCCGGGCCGTCGTGGGCGACCACGTTGTCGGCCAACGCGACCGCCAACATCATCCGCAACCTGTGGTCCTACATGATCATCTTCTGCGGTCACTTCCCCGACGGTGCGGAGAAGTTCACCGAGGAGCAGCTCGAGGACGAGAGCAAGGCGGAGTGGTACCTGCGCCAGCTCTACGGGTCGGCGAACTTCGAGGGCAGCCGCTTCCTGCACATCATGTCCGGCAGCCTCGGCTACCAGATCGAGCACCACCTGTTCCCGGACCTGCCGTGCAACCGGTATCCCGAGATCGCCGAGCGGATCGTGGCGCTGTGCGAGAAGTACAACCTGACGTACACCACCGGGCCGCTGTACAAGCAGTACGGCCAGACGCTCCGAACCATCATGCGGCTGACCCTGCCTAACCGGGGCAGTGACACGACGCCCGAGCCGCCGCGGCCGACCAAGCGCCCGACCCGCGAAGAGCTCGCGTCCTACCGCGGTCCGCTGCCGCCTCAGGCCGCGGTGGCCTGACCGGACAGCAGGTCGTCGAGGATCTCCTCGGCGCGGTGCATCAGCGACAGGTGGCCCTCGGTCGGCTCGAGTCGCAGCGTCGCGCCGGGGATGTGCTCGGCAAGCCAACGACCGTGGGAGTCCGGCACCATCCGGTCGTGCACGCCCTGCCAGATCGTGACCGGCCGCGAGATCGTCGACAGGTCAACACCCCAGTCCTTGACGAACGCGAGGTCGTCGTCCCGCCACCCGTCGATGCCGGTGAGGACAGCACGGCGCATGCTCGCCGCGAGGAACGCCGCCAGCTCGCCGGCCGCGGCAGCCCGATCGACGTCGTCGATGAGCTCCCCCAGGCCCTCCGCCACCTGGCTCGCGCTCATCGACCGCAGCGGCTCCTGCATCGGCCGCAGGAAGTCCTCCATCGCGGCCTGGCCAGCCACCGCGGCTGCGAACTCCTCGAGGTTCTCGGGCCCCATCCCGGTCAACCAGTCCAGCCCCTCGGCACCGTACGGCGCAGCCCCACCGATGAGTGCGGCCCCGAGGCAGCGGTCCCGGAGCAGCGCCGTCGACGCCAGCGCATGCGGGCCGCCTCCGGACCAGCCGATCGTGACGAAGCTGTCCGCTCCGAGGTGTTCGAGCACCTCGGCGGCGTCACTCACCACATCAGCGACCGCACGACCCGGCCGGCTCGTCGACGTCCCGTACCCCGGCCGCGACCAGGCGACGGTCCGCATCCCCCGGCGGGCGGCCGGGCCGGTCAGCAGCGGGCACGACACGGCGCCCGACGGCGTACCCGGGTAGAACACCAGGACCGGTCCGTGCGCGGGGCCGTCGAGCACGACGTCGAGGTCGCGTCCGTCGGCCATCGTCAGCGTGAAGGCGCGAGTATCCATCTCCGCATCATGTCCTAGACCTCGCCAGTTGAGGTAGATCCGCGATGGGGAGACACTGGTCCCGTGCTGAAGGTCTCCGAGGTGGTGCTGATCCTTCTGATCCCGACGTTGGTCGGGATGGGGCTGATCGGCCTGGTCCGGCTGAGCCGGTACCTCGGGCGTCGTCACCGGAGTCGTGCCTCCAGGGTGCAGGCAGCCGCGGTGCCGCTGGAGGACCTGGCCGCGCAGCTGCGACGCCTCCACCGCCAGCTGATCCGCCTCGAGGATGCGCCGGACGGCACGCCCGGCCGTGGGCTGCGGGTCAGGGCGATGCGGGCGGCGTACGGCGACTCGCTGCTGGACGCGTGCCGATCGCTCGAGGTCCCCGATGCGCCGACCGACCCGGCCCGGTTGACCACGGCTGAGATCTATCGGCTCGAGTCGGCGCTACGCGACCGCGGCCTCGACGTGCGGCCGACGGCGCTGCATTGAGTTGACGGCCGATTCGGTGCGGGTCCTTGCGGTATCCGACGAGGTCGACCAAGCGCTCAGCTACAACCCGTCCGCGGTGGCCTCGGCCCAGCTCATCCTGGCCTGCGGCGATCTACCGTTCGACTATCTCGGATCTCTCATGGCGCGGCTCGACATTCCGCTGGTCTTCGTCCCGGGCAACCACGATCCCGACATCAGCGGCTATCGCACGTCTCGGGCCGGGCTGCAGCTGCGGGCCGGGATCCCGGTCGAGCCGCCCTGGCCGGCGGGTGCGGTGAACATCGACGGTCGCATCGCCGAGGTGGCCGGCTTGACGATCGCCGGGCTCGGTGGCTGCGTGCGCTACCGGGACGGCCCCAACCAATACACCCAGCGGCAGTTCGGCCGGCGGGCCCGCCGGCTCGCGGCCACCCAGCGATGGCGAGCCGTCCGCGGCCGTGGCCCGATCGACGTGTTGCTCACGCATGCGCCGCCGCTCGGCGTCGGGGACGGCGAGGACGCCGCGCACCGCGGTTTCTCAGCGCTGCACCCGCTGATCGCGCGTACTTCTCCCGAGCTGCTGCTGCACGGTCACGTCCATCCGTACGGCGTCGACACCCCGGATCTCACCATCGGCGCGACTACGGTCCGGAACGTGGTGGGGTGGCACCTGTTCGATGTGCCGGCGAGGCACCAGCACGACCCGACGGATGTGCGCCATGGCTCGTGACACGGGGTTCCCACGCGCCGACGTGGAGAACGACTTCCTACGGGCTCGGCGGCGGCAGGCGATGTCGAGGCTCATCCAGCGTCTGATGCGCGAGCCGGACGACATCAACATGATCCTGCCGTTCGGCGAAGTGGTCGCGGCGGTTGGCATGGAAGGCGAGCAGTACATCGGCCTGCAGACCATCAAGCTCGACACCATCGTCGGGACCGTCGACGGGCACCGGGACTTCGACCGCCGGTTCCGGCCTACCTCGGCCCGGGTCCGGGAACGCTGGGAGCGGATCGCGCTGGCTCAACGACGCGGCGAATCGATGCCGCCGATCGACGTGTATCGCGTCGGCACCCTGCACTTCGTCCGGGACGGCCATCACCGGGTCTCGATCGCGCTCGCCACCGGTCAGACCACCATCGAGGCGTACGTCACCGTGGTACGCACCACCTTGCCGGCTAAGGGGATCCTTCGCCGTTCGGACCTGCTGATGAAGAGCTACCAGCGGGTCTTCCTCGCTCGCGTACCGCTCTCACCCGAAGCCCGCGCCGACATCGACTTCTCCGACCCGTGGTCGTACGCCGAGCTCGGTGAAGCGGTCGAGGCGTGGGGCGCTCGCTTCATGCACCACGAGGGCAAGTACTTCGACCGCGCGCAGATCGCGGAGCGGTGGTACGCCGACGAGTACCGGCCGGTGATGCGGATGATCGAGCAGGCTGACCTGCTCGGATCAGGAACCCACGCCGAGGCTTACCTCCGCATCGCACGCGAGCGCTATCGCCTGATACGCACGCACGAGTGGAACGACGAGGTGATCAGCCGGCTGCGTCAAGAGCTGGGTTGAAGCTCTTGCCGGACTCCGAGTCGAAGACGTGGATCTTCCGCGAGTCCACCCACAGCTCTGCGGTGTCCCCCTCGTGGATCTTCGTCGCGGCGTCGAGTCGAGCGGTCACCTGGTCGTTGGCGCCGCCGGTGTCCGTCGCACCGGAATCCGCGGCCAGCTCTTCCAGCTCGGCGTGGCCAGGGCCGGCGTCGCGCTCCGGGTCCTGCCCGGTCGGGGTGAAGTAGGCGAAGACATCCGAGCCCATGGACTCGACGACGTCGACGGTCGCGTTGAAGGTGACGCCGTACTGCCGGATCGTGGCGTCGACCAGCCCAGCGTCCTCGAAGTTCTCCGGCCGGACACCGAGGATCACCCCGCGATCGGCCTTCGCCGCCTCGAGCGAGCGGCGGAGCTCGTCGGAGAGCGGGATGTCGCCGAGCTTGCTGCGCACCTTGCCCTCCTCAACGGTCGCCGACATGAAGTTCATCGAGGGCGAGCCCATGAAGCCGGCGACGAAAAGGTTGTCGGGGCGCTCATAGAGCGTCTGCGGCGAGTCGTACTGCTGGATCTTGCCGGCCCGCATCACGGCCACCCGGTCACCCAACGTCATGGCCTCGGTCTGGTCGTGCGTGACGTAGACCATCGTCGTACCCAACCGCTTCTGCAGCCGTGACACCTCGGTCCGCGTCTGAACCCGCAGCTTCGCGTCGAGGTTCGACAGCGGCTCGTCCATCAAGAACGCGGCCGGGTCACGGACGATGGCCCGGCCCATGGCGACCCGCTGACGCTGCCCACCGGAGAGGTTGGCCGGCTTGCGGTCCAGGTGCTGGGTGAGGTCGAGGATCCGTGCCGCCTCGTCGACCTTCTCCTTGATGACGTTGTCCGGCGTGTGCGCGAGCTCGAGCGCGAACGCCATGTTCTGCCGCACCGTCATGTGCGGGTAGAGGGCATAGCTCTGGAACACCATGGCGATGTCGCGGTCCTTGGGCGCCTTGTTGTTGACGACGACGCCGCCGATGCGCAGCTCACCCTCGGTGATGTCCTCGAGGCCGGCGATCATGTTCAGCGTCGTGGACTTCCCGCAGCCGGAGGGCCCGACCAGGATGACGAACTCGCCGTCGTTGATCTCCATGCTGATGTCGTCGACGGCGAGCGCGCCATCGGGATAGCGCTTGGTGATGTGGTCCAGGACGATGTCGGCCACGAGCGGGGCTCCTAACCCTTGACCGCGCCGGAGGTAAGCCCGGCCACGATGCGACGTTGGAAGAACAGCACGAAAAAGATGATCGGGATCGTGATGATCACGGCCGCGGCAGCGATCGAACCGACTGGTGCGGTGAACTGTGAGGCGCCCGTGAAGAACGTGATAGCAGCGGGCACGGTGCGGGCCCGGTCAGTGGCGGTCAGCGAGATGGCGAACACGAGCTCGTTCCAGCAGACGATGAAGACCAGGATGGACGTCGTGACCATGCCGGGAGCGGCCAATGGGGCGATCACCTTGGTGAAGGCCTGGAACGGTGTGGCACCGTCCATCTTGGCCGCCTTTTCCAGCTCCCAGGGGATCTCCCGGAAGAACGCTGAAAGGGTGTAGATGCCGAGCGGCAGGCCGAAGGCGACGTACGGGATGATCAGGCCGGGCCAGGTGTCGAACAGCCCAAGCTGACGCTCGATGTTGAACAGCGGGGTCACGAGCGCGATCGCCGGGAACGTCGCGATCAGCAACGCGAACCCGATCAGGAGACTCTTGCCGGGGAAGGCCAGCCTTGCGACGGCGTAGGCGGCCATCGACGCGAAGATGACCGCGATCAGGGTCGAGATCACCGAGATGCCGATGGAGTTGATGAGCGCCCTGGTGAACAGGGATGTGTCGAAGATGCCGCGGTAGTTGTCGAGCGTCCACGACCTAGGGACGAAGTGGGAGTCCGTGATGGTCGACGGCGTCTTGAACGACAGCGACACGATCCACAGCACGGGGACGGCGACGATCACGATGACGACAGTGTTGAGGGCGCCCCAGCCCAGCTTCTGATTCGTGGTGACAGCCATCAGTTGTCCAATCCGGTGCCGGGTGCCGCCGCGCCGAACAGCTTGATGAAGACCACGGCGATGATGGCGACACAGATGAACATGATGATCGAGATGGCCGAGCCGATGCCGAGGTTCAGCGAGGTGAACAGGTTGTCGTAGTTCAGGATCGACAACGATCCGGTGCCGTTGTTGCCGGCGGTGAGAATGAAGATGTTGTCGAAGACTCGGAACGCATCCAAGGTTCGGAACAACAGCGCGACGAGGATCGCCGGCTTCATCAGCGGCAAGGTGATCCGGATGAACCGTTGCCAGGTGGTCGCGCCATCCATCTTCGCGGCGTTCTGCAGGTCCTCCGGCACCAGCGACAGGCCAGCCATGAGCAGGAGCGCCATGAACGCCGTCGTCTTCCAGATCTCCGCCAGGATGATGACGGCGATCGCGGCCGTGCGGTGCGTGAGCGGCGCCGCGTTGCCGAAGGCCGATGACAGATAGCCCTCATTCGGTGTCCACGCGTACTGCCAGCTGTAAGCCGCTACCACCGTCACGATGCCGTAGGGGATCAGGACCGCGGTGCGGACCGTGCCACGGCCGACGACCGTGCGGTGCATGATCAGCGCCAGCCCCATGCCGAGCACGAACTCGATCGACACTGAGACGACGGTGATGATGATCGTGACCCAGAACGCCTGCCAGAAGTACGTCGACGACAGCACCGCTCCGTAGTTGCTGAACCCGATGAACTTTGCCTGGCTCGGGAAGTGCAAGTCGTACTTACGCAGCGAGAGGTAGACCGCGTAGACGATCGGGTACGCCGTGACCGCCACCATGACGATGACGGCGGGCGCGATCAGCATCCAGCCCAGCCGCCGCTCGGCCTTGGCGCCCTCGGACAGCGGCGGCTTGCCCTTCCTCGCAGGCCGATCGGTGGTGGCGGTAGTGGCCGTCGCCGTGGTGCTCATGGGATGAGTCCCTTCGACTGCAGGGCGTTGTTCAGCTGGGTATCCAGTGACCTGAGGGTGTGGGTCGGATCGACCTTGCTCGGTGGCGAGATCGCATGTGAGATCGCGATCGACAGGCTCTGGTAGACCGGCGTCTTGGGCCGGACCGCGCCGTTCTCGATCTGCTGCTTGATGAGGGCCCGGAACGGATAGGCCGACTGCAGCGACGGGTCGTCGTACACGCTGGCCAGGGTGGGTGGCAGCCCACCCTTGATCGCGGCTACCTTCTGGTGCGCCGCGTTACGCAGGCACAGAGACGCCTGGAACGCCTGCTGCGGATGCTTGGAGTACTTGCTGACGGCGAGGTCAATGCCACCGATCGTCACCTTGGCCGGTTGGCCGGCGTTGACGGCGGGGTACGGCGCCCACTTGAAGCTCTTGAACAGCTTCGGCTGGTCCGTCTTCATCGAGGGGTACACGAACGGGTAGTTGAGCTCGAAGGCGGCCGTGCCGGCCTCCATCGCGAGCCGGTTCTGGTCCTCCATCTGCACCGACAGCGACGGGTCTGCGGCCGGTGACTGGGCCAACTGCTGGATGATGCTCAGCGCCTTGATCGCCGGCGCACCCATCTGCACGTTCTTGGCGTTGGGCGTGAGCACACTGCCACCCGCGCTCGCGATCAGCGTGTTGAACCACACCACGACACCTTCGTACTGCGCGCCCTGGATCTCGATCAGGTGCGGCTTGCCCTGCTTCGCGAGCTGCTCGCTGTCGGCGATCATCTCCGCCCAGGTCTTCGGGGGGTTGGGCACCAGGTCCGAGCGATACCAGAGCAACTGGGTGTTGCTGTTGTAGGGCACCGCGACAAGCTGGCCGTTCCAGATCGCGGTGTCGAGCGGCCCTTGCAGGGTCCCGTTCTCAGCCGCCGTCTTGTTGGCTCCGGTCCACGGCAGGATCCAGCCGGCCTGTGCGAACTCCGGCTCCCAGGTGACGTCGAGACCCATGATGTCGATGTCGCTCGAGTGTGCCGCCAGCCGGCGTACCAACTGGTCCCGCTGCCCGTCAGCAGCATTCGGCAGCTTGTTGTAGCTGATCTTGTAGGCGCCGTTGCTCGCCTTCGTACAGTCGTCGACGGCCTGCTGGATCGCCCCAGAGTTGTCGGGGAACGAGTAGAAGTTCAGGGTGACCGTGCCGGACGCGTTGGCACTGCCTCCGCACGACGCGAGCAGGGGCGCCGCTGCGAGGAGAGCAGCGACACCGGCGGTACGAGCCAGCCGGGTACGGCGATGCGCGTTCGGCACGTTTGCCCTCCTTAGGGCCCGCCGTACGCTCCCGATCGAGCGTTCGACGAGTATCTCCCGGCTGGACACGCGAACGTTACGTCCACGACACGTTTCCGGCAAGACGGGAGTAAGGCAGCATTCCGATGTGATCGTCATTTGTGGTGAGGCGCTCGTCGACTTGGTGCCACATCCTGCGACCCCCACACGCTTCGATGCCCGGGCCGGCGGCAGCCCTTCGAACACCGCTGTCGCGCTGGCACGACTCGGATCGCCGGTGGCGATGTTGGCGCGGCTGGGGAGCGACGGCTTCGGCCGAATGCTGCGCAGTCACTTGGTCGACAACGGTGTCGACGTCTCACATGCGGTCGACGCCGCCGAGCCGAGCAGTGTCGCGATCGCCACGGTCGCTGCCGACGGCAGCGCGGATTACCGCTTCCTCGTCGCGGGTACGGCGGACTGGGGCTGGACCGACACCGAGCTCGGCCAGCTGCCCGAGGGCGCTGTCGCCGTTCATGGTGGCTCGCTCGCGCTAATGCTCGCGCCGGGCGGCCCAGCGGTGGAACGGATGCTGATCCGCGCACGGACGACCTGCACCGTCTCGTTGGATCCCAACATCAGGACGGCGCTGGCCACCAACCTGGCCGCGCATCGCGACACCGTCGAACGCTGCGTCGCGGCGGCTGACATCGTGAAGGTGAGTGTCGAGGACCTCGATGCGCTGCATCCCGGCGAGCGCGCTTCCGACGTGGCGCAGCGATGGGTGCGCCACGGCCCAGCGCTTGTTGTCATCACGGACGGAGGCGCGGGATCGCGGGCTGTCACGGCGACCGGAGAGTCGAGCTGTCCCGCCGTACCCGTGAATGTCGTGGACACGATCGGCGCCGGTGACACGTTCGCCGGCGCGCTGCTCGACTGGCTCTACCGGGCCGGGAAGCTCGGGGGCCGGCTCACCGACCTCGCGGAGTCGGACGTCGTCGCAGCGCTAACGCATGCCAGCTCGGCGGCAGCGATCACCTGCAGCCGGGCAGGCGCCGACCCGCCGTACCGGGATGAACTGCTCGAGGCTGCCGGTCCGTAGGGTCATCCCCATGCCAGACCTCTCGAGCTCGCCCTGGTGGCGGACCGCCGTCTACTACGAGATCTACGTCCGGTCCTTCGCGGACTCGACCGGTGACGGCGTCGGTGACCTCCGGGGGATCCACGACCACCTCGACCACCTGGCCGCCCTCGGCGTGGACGCCTTGTGGCTGACGCCGTTCTATCCCTCCCCCATGGCCGACCACGGGTACGACGTCAGCGACCCGCGCGATGTCGACCCGATGTTCGGGACGCTGTCGGACTTCGACGACCTGCTCGCCGCGGCGCACGAGCGCGGCCTGCGGCTGACCCTCGACATCGTGCCGAACCACTACTCGAGCGCCCATCCGTGGTTCGTGGAAGCGCTGGCCGCCGGGCCCGGGAGCGCCGCTCGGGACCGGTTCATCTTCCGCGACGGGCGCGGCCCGGACGGGTCGGAGCCGCCCACCAACTGGTTGTCGACCTTCGGCGGCCCGGCATGGACCCGGGTGCCGGACGGTCAGTGGTACCTCCACCTCTTCACGCCTGAGCAGCCCGACCTCAACTGGCGCAACCCGGAGATCGGCGACGACATGGAGGCGACGCTGCGCTTCTGGCTGGACCGTGGCGTCGACGGCTTCCGGATCGATGTCGCGCACGGCCTGTACAAGGCCGAGGGGCTGCCGGACAACCCGGCTGGGCTGGCACCGGATCTGATGTCGGAGACGGCCGAGCCGACCGGGATGTGGAACCAGCCCGAGGTCCACGAGGTGTATCGCCGTTGGCGGCGGGTCACCGAGGAGTACCCCAACGATCCGATGCTCGTCGGTGAGGTGTGGATCGGAGACGCCGCCCAGCAGGCCCAGTACGTCCGGCCGGACGAGCTGCACCTCGTTTTCAACTTTCGGCTCCTGTTCTCCGCATGGGAGCCGGCCGAGATGAGCCAGGCCATCGAGCGGTCGATCGACGAGCTGCGTGCCGTCGGCGCCGCGTCGACCTGGGTGCTGTCGAACCACGACGTCGTCCGGCATCCGACTCGGTACGGCGGCGGCCACTCCGGTCTGCGGCGAGCGCGTGCCGCACTGCTCATGATCCTGGGGCTGCCCGGCGCCGCGTTCCTCTATCAGGGCGAGGAGCTCGGCCTGGAAGAGGTCGAGCTGCCCGACGACGCGCTGCAGGATCCGATCTGGGAGAGCTCTGGCCACACCGTGCGTGGTCGTGACGGCTGTCGCGTCCCCCTGCCGTGGTCTGGCGCCGTGCCGCCGTACGGTTTCACGTCGGGCGATCGGACCTGGTTGCCGCAGCCGGAGCAGTGGGCGTCGCTCACCGTCGAGGCGGAGGCCGATGACCCGACATCGATGCTCGGCTTCTACCGGGCGGCGCTGGCCCGCCGGCCCCGCACGCTCGACCCGAGCGCGCCGCTCGTATGGAACCGACGCGACTCGGTGCTCGACATCACGATCGCCGGCGACCCGGGGGTCCGCTGCATCATCAACTTCGGTCCGGAGACGGTCGAGCTTCCCGACGGCGAGATCCTGCTCGTGAGCGCCGTCATTGAGGGGCGATCGCTCCCGACCGACACCGCCGCCTGGATCACCCCAGCAGGGCGCGGGTGAAGGCCAGCGGGTGCTGCGCGACACCTGAGCAGGTGGACCTCGGCTGCGGCGCGGATCCGGTGCACGTCCGGTCCCGGCCGATCGACCAGAACCCCACGCGGCCGAGGTGATGCGTCGCCGCGAACCGGTCCAGCGCCTTGGCGTCCGCGAGCGTGAAGACCTCGGAGGTGTCGTCGTTGACCCCGATCATCGGCGTGATGCCGATCCGGCGGTACGTCGAACCAGGCCAGACCCCTCGCAGTTGCCGGAGGCCGGCCTTGGCGGCCGTGATCGCGGCGGTCGCCATGTCGTGATGGATGCCGTCGTAGTAGTCCATCGCCATCAGGTTCACCAGCGCGACCCGAACGTGTTCCGCCTTCGCCTGGCGCACGATCGCGAGGACGTGCGGATCGTCGACCGGTCGCATGCCGTGCACTCCCGAGGGCAGGGTCAGCGACACGCCGAGCTTCGGGTCGGCATGCTCGAGGGCGTGAATCGCGTGGAACCGCCGTACGACGGACGCGTGGTCGGTGAGCTCATCACCCTCGATGTCGAAGTCGACGCGCGTCAACGAGAAGCGCCGCACCACCGACCGGTACGCCGCCGTTAGCCGGTGGACGTCGTGGCACGACTGCGCTAGCTCGGTCCCAGCCGCGCCACCGAAGGACACGACGACGGCCACGCCCTTGTGCTCGGCGGAGGTGATGACGCGGTCCACGACCTTGTCGGTCGACACGGGCGAGCTCTTGCCGTCGTCCCAGACCGGCCTACAGCCGCGACCCAGCACGAAGCCGGCGCTGAAGGTGCGCAACGGGGTGCCCGCGATCGCCTTGCGCAGCAGCCCCGGCCGGCCCTCGCCAAGATCGACGTACGGCGCAAACCGCTTCGCTGCTGCTGAGGTCGTCGTCACCGACCGAGCGTCACGGGCAGCCGCGGTGAGCGGACCGGTCGCGATCAGCACCACCGCCACGCCCGCCCCAGTCGCAGCTGCGAGGGCATAGCTCAACCTCATGCGGGGCAGCCCGGTGTCGTACGCATGGGGCGATGGTTGCATCCGACGGCGAAGGGCGAAGGTGGTTCGCGTTGACGTGGTGATGCACTACTGCCAACCTCTGCACCAACCCGGAGGTGGTCGATGCAGCAGCTGACCGGTCTCGACGCAGCGTTCCTCGCGATGGAGACCCCTGCGACGTACGGCCATGTAGGCAGCATCTGCATCCTCGACCCGAGCACGGCCGAGCAGCCACTCACCCTGCAGACCATGACGGATCTGATCGAGTCGCGGCTGCACCTGATCCCGCCGTTCCGCCGGCGGCTCGTCGAGGTGCCGCTCGGCTTGGACCAGCCCTACTGGATCGAGGATCCGGACTTCGACATCGAGTACCACGTCCGCGAGCTCGCGCTGCCCGCGCCGGGCGACGACCTGCAGCTTGCCGAGCAGGCGGCGCGGCTGCACGCCCGCCATCTCGACCGGCGTCGCCCGCTGTGGGAGCTCTATCTGATTCATGGTCTCAAGGACGGCAAGATCGGGATCTACACGAAGGTTCATCACGCCGCGATCGATGGTGTCTCCGGCAACGACATCCTGGCAGCGCTGCTGGACCTGTCGCCCGACGGCCGGCCGCCCGAGGAATCGAAACCGTGGAGCTCGGAGAGCGAGCCGAGCTCCTGGTCGATGCTGGCGCGCAGCGCGGTATCGCTCGCCGGGCACCCGGTCCGGGCCGCTCGGCTGACCGTGTCGCTCGGCCGGTCGATCCCCAGCCTGGCCGGCAGCCCGGCGCGACCGGCACTCCCGATCATCGACCGGCTGTTTCCGCGCAACACGAGCGCCGTGCTCTCGTCGCCCGGCCTGCGCGCCCCCGCGACGCCGTTCAACAAACCGATCGGTCCGCATCGCCGCTGGGCGTTCCGCAGCCTGCCGTTCGCCGACGTGAAAGCGGTCCGTACGGCGTCCGGCGCGACCGTCAACGACGTCGTCATGGCACTGTGCGCCGGCGCGCTTCGACGCTGGCTGATTGACCACGACGAGCTACCCGACGGCCCCCTGGTCGCCGCAGTGCCGGTCTCCGTGCGCACCGAGGAGCAACAGGGCACCGGTGGCAACCGGGTGTCGAGCATCATCGCCGCGATCCCCACCAACCTCGACGACCCGGCCGAGCGGCTCACCGCGTCGCACGAGGCGATGCGAGCCGCGAAGGAGCAGCACGGCGCGCTGCCGGCGGACCTGCTCGCGGACGTCACGCAGTTCGCGATGCCGGCCCTGGCCGGTCAGGCGGCGCGGCTCTCGGCGCGGTTGCGGCTGCTGGAACGGATCAACCTGTTCAACCTCATCATCTCCAACGTGCCCGGGCCGAACATCCCGCTCTACTACGCCGGCCACCGGCTCGTGGCCTACTACCCGCTGTCGGCCATCACGGACGGTCAGGGACTCAACATCACCGTGATGAGCTATGGCGGCCAGCTGCACTTCGGGCTGATCGCGGACCGTGATCTGGTGCCTGACCTCGACGCTCTGGCGGGCTACCTCGCCGACGAGCTCGACGTGCTGACCGTCGCCGTCGTCGGCAGCCCCGAGATCGACCTGACCGCGACGCCCCCCCGGCGCACCCCGCCCCGGCGCAAGGCCACGAAGCGAGCCGTCAAGCCAGCTGCTTCCTAAGGACGACGAAGTACAGGTCGTCGCGCCGTGGCATCCCGAAGGCTGCGTCGCCGTAGTGGAACGGACGCGTATCGGAGGTTTCGTCGTACCCGCGTCTGACGTACCACGCAATGAGGTCGCGCCGCTGCGCGATGACGGTCATCTCCATGGTGGCGCACTGCCACTCGTCTCGGGCGCGACGCTCGGCCTCGGCCAGGACCACCCGACCGAGG
>DATAVK010000103.1:0-19386 GCA_036267755.1 Mycobacteriales bacterium | reverse complement strand
GCCGGCTTCATCCTCATCGGCGTCATCGCGCTGAACCCGGCCGGCCTGTCGGGCTCGATGTTCTACCTGCTCACCTACGGCATCACCACGATCGGCGCGTTCGGGATCCTCACCCTGGTCCGCGACCCGGATGGGGAAGCCACGCACCTGTCCCGGTGGGCAGGCCTGGGCCGGCGCTCACCGGTCGTGGGCAGCGTCTTCGCGCTGTTCCTGCTCGCGTTGGCGGGGATCCCGCTCACGTCCGGTTTCACCGGCAAGTTCGCGGTGTTCCAGGCCGCGGTCCGCGGCGGCGCTACGCCGCTCGTCGTCGTCGGTGTCGTCGCCTCGGCGATGGCGGCCTTCTTCTACGTGCGGGTCATCGTGTTGATGTTCTTCGCCGAGCCGGTGGTCGACGGGCCCGCGGTCGTGACCCCAGGCGCGGCGACGTCCGCAACGCTGGCCGTTGCCGTCGCGGTTACGGTGCTCCTGGGTGTGTTCCCGCAGCCGCTGCTGGACCTCGCCAACAAGGCCGCGCCGTTCTATCACTGACAGCCGACGAGTCGAGGGGGTCGAGAACCTCGTGAGCCGCGCCCGCGATCTCGGCTACGACGCCGATCCGGCGCTCGACGCTGCGGTTCGGCAGGGGATGGACGCGGTCGAGGCGCTGCTGCGCGATTCCGTGAAGAGCTCCGACGCGTTCATCTCCGACGCGGCGGCCCACCTGCTCTCGGCCGGTGGCAAGCGGTTCCGCCCGCTGGTCACCCTGCTTGCCTCGCACTTCGGTGACGCGGCCGGAGCGGGCGTCGTGCCGTCCGCGGTCGTCGTCGAGCTGACCCACCTCGCGACGCTCTACCACGACGACGTGATGGATGAGGCGGTGCTGCGTCGTGGTGCCGACTCGGCCAATAGCCGATGGGGAAACACGGTCGCGATCCTGACCGGCGACTTTCTGTTCGCCCGCGCCTCGGACATCCTCGCCGACCTCGGCCCGGAGGCCGTCCGCTTGCAGGCGCGGACCTTCGAACGCCTGGTGCAGGGCCAGATCCGGGAGACCGTCGGCCCCGCCGAGGGTCAAGACCCAGTCGAGCACTACCTGCGCGTGCTGTCGGACAAGACCGGTTCGCTGATCGGTACGTCGGCGCGCTTCGGCGCCATGATGTCCGGCGCGGACGAGTCGACCATCGAGCTGCTCACCCAGTGGGGGGAACGCTTCGGTGTCGCGTTCCAGCTCTCGGACGATCTGCTCGACGTCGAGTCGGAGTCCAACGACTCCGGGAAACTGCCTGGCACCGACCTGCGTGAGGGCGTGCCCACGCTGCCGGTGCTGCTGCTGCAACGTGACGCGCAGCCGGCGGACGCTCACCTGCTCGACGCGCTGTCGGGTGACCTCTCCGGCGATGCGGAGCTCGCCGAGGTGCTGGCCGAGCTTCGTGCCCATCCGGTGATGGACCGGGCTCGGGAGGTCACGGCCCAGTGGGCCACCGACGCCCGCGTCACGCTCGAGCCGTTGCCGGACGTGCCGGCCCGGCATGCGCTGCAGTCGCTGAGCGAGTTCGTCGTCCACCGCTCCAGCTGACCCGTCGAGTGCGACAAAGACCGCACATCGACCAACCAGGTTGCGACCGGTAGAAGCCCGTGCCACGCTCCATTGATGGGTATCCCCGTCATCGATCGGCCCCGCGAAAGCCTGGATGACCCGGGCCTGCCACCCGTGCCGCCCGACGCCGACCTGGGCGGGGCGCCGCCGCCGCCGCGGGGACCGCGCGAGCCACGCACGCTGAAGTTGATCGCGTGGAACATCGCGCTGGTCGTCTCGCTGCCGGCCGTGGGCGTGATCGTCAAGATCATCAGCCACGCCAGCTGACCCAGCCCGTCGAGTGTGACGTTTTAGCCCTCGGACCCGGCAAGTTGGGGACATCGCGTCGCACTCAATGTGATTAAGCGGGCGAGCGACGCAGCATGACAACGGTGTGCCACCTACCCGGAAAAGAACCCAGACCGACAAGTCCGGGACCGAAGAGCGATTCACCGGTGCGCTGGACCGGATGGTCGAGGAGGGTCGGCCGCGACTCGAACGCACCTGGCCGGCCATGCTCTCGACCGGTGCGGTCGCCGGCGCGGAAGTGTCGCTCGGCGTTCTCGCGCTGCTGACGGTCGAGGCGGCCACGAACGGCAACCCGCTGCTCGGTGGACTGGCGTTCTCGTTCGGCTTCGTCGCCCTGCTGCTTGGCCACAGCGAGCTGTTCACGGAGGGCTTCCTCGTGCCGGTCGCGGTCGTCGCGGTGAAGCAGGCCACCTGGTGGCAGCTGGTGCGGTTCTGGGTCGGAATCCTCGTCGCGAATCTCGCCGGCGGCTGGGTCCTGACCTGGTTCGCGATGCGGGCCTATCCGAATCTGCACGCGCAGGCGGTGTCGTCCGCGTCGTACTTCATCGACAGCGGGATCGGGCTGCGGAGCTTCTCGATGGCCGTGCTCGGCGGCAGCGCCATCACCTTGATGACACGGATGCACAACGGAACCGACTCCGTAACCGCGCGGCTGGTGGCGTCCATCTTCACGGCGTTCATCCTGGCCGGGCTCCGGCTCGGCCACTCGATCCTCGACTCGCTGCTGATCTTCTCGGCGCTGCACAACGGGACCGCGCCGTTCGGCTACCTGGACTGGCTGGGCTGGTTCGGCTGGGCGGTGCTCGGCAACGTGGTCGGCGGTATCGGGCTCGTGACGCTGCTGCGTTTGGTGCGCAGCAAAGACGTCATCCTGGAACGGCGCGCGACCGCATAGCTGTCACATCCCGGCCGGTGAATCAGGAGGTGGGCACCCAGAAACGCAGCTTGACGCCGCGCAGGTCCTCGAGGACGCCACCGTTCGCCTCGATGACCTTGCGGGACCCGACGTTGTCGTGGTCGCAGGTCAGCAGGGCAGGGTCGATGCCGAGCGCTTGGGCGTGCGGGAGGACGGCTCGCAGCATCGCGGTGGCATGACCTCGCAGCCGCGCGCTCGGCCGGATGTCGTACCCGATGTGGCCACCGACCTCGAGCAGGAACGGTGTCAGCCGGTGGCGGACCGCGATGCGCCCGAGGTAGCCACCCTCATCGACCCACCACCAGGTCGTGCTGGGCACGTAGCCAACGGCTCGTGGCGTGTCCTCGAGGGAGTCCGCGCGCAGCTGACGGACGTAGTTCGCAAAGGCGTCGGGGTCGTTCCAGGTCAGTCCGAACCGTTGGTGCTCGTGGCCGATCATGGAGGCGTCGTCGGGTCCGCCTCGCCCTTCGGCGCGAAACTCCGCCATCGCAGCAAGAAACGAGGCGTGCTGGGCGGTCGTCGGGAGGATCAGGGTCGGCACGGGCTCAAGTCAACCCGATGGGCGCGGGCCAAAGCTGGCCAGCCCGCCAGGGTCAGGCGGCGAGCTGGACGTCCTGGTGCGTGGTCTCGCGTGGCGCCGTCGCGATTACCCGTGCGGCGATTCGCAGCGCGAGATATCCGGCGCGTGCGCCGATGACGAGTCCCGCCGTGAGCCCGACAGCGAGCCCGGCGATAGCGATGAGCAGTATCTGCACACCTCGAAGCATGATCACCCGACGTGGTCAGCAGGCGACGCCGCCGTGAACGTGCAAAGAACCTCAGCCGAAGAGCGCCTTGGCGACCAGGTCGTTCATCACCTCGGTCGCGCCTCCGCCGATGCCCAGTAGCCGAGCGTCGCGGTAGTGGCGTTCCACCTCGCTGTCCCGCATGTACCCAGCACCGCCGTGCAGCTGCACCGCCTGGTCGACCACGAACGACCCGGCCTCGACCGCCTGGTTCTTCGCCATCGCCGCCTCGGCGAACACCGGCTCGCCGGCGGCGTGGCGCTCCACGATCGTGTGGACGTAGGTTCGCGCCACGTCGACGGCGCGCGTCATGTCGACGAGCTTGTGACGCACCACCTGCTTGCCGATCAGCGGCCTGCCGAACGCGGTGCGCTGCCGAACCCACGCCACCGTCAGGTCGAGCGAGCGCTGCGCGATCCCGTAGGCGTGGGTCGCCAGCGCGAGCCGCTCTCCCGCGAAGTGCGTCGCCACTTGAGCGAACCCGGTCCCCTCGGCACCGACCAGGTTCCCGGCCGGCACCCGGACATCGACGTACCCGAGCTCCCCGGTGTCGCTGCACAGCCAGCCCATCTTCGCCAGCCGGCGTACGACGGTGAACCCCGGTGATCCCGTGTCGACAACCAGCAAGGAGACCCCGTGATGTGGGTCGTCACCGGTGCGCACGACCGTCGTGACGAAGTCCGCCCGGGTCGCCGACGTGATGTAGGTCTTCGATCCGTTGACGAGGAACACATCGCCGTCCCGCACGGCCCGGGTCCGGACCCCCGCGACGTCGGAACCCGCGTCCGGCTCGGTCACTGCGAGCGAGCCGATCAGCTCACCCGCGAGGGTCGGCGTCGCGTAGCGCTCGATCAGGTCGGTGTTCCCCGACGCGACGATGTGCGGCAGCGCGATCCCGTGGGTGAACAGCGCGGACAGAAGGCCGCTCGACGCACCGGCGTACAGCATCTCCTCGGCCAACGTGGTGCTGTCGATGATGTCGCCACCGGAGCCGCCGACCGAGGTCGGGAACGCGAGCCCGAGCAGGCCTGCCTGGGCCGCCTGCAGGTGCAGCGACCGCGGCACCTCGCCATCGGCCTCCCACTGCGTGAGGCTCGGGACGATCTCGCGCTCGGTGAAATCACGCACGAGCCGGCGCAGCGCCACCCGCTCCGGGGTGGTCCAGACGTCGGTCACGAGTCCTCCAGCAAAGCGGTCGGGATGTCGACGTACCGAGCCCGTAGCCACTCGCCGAGCCCCTTCGCCTGCGGGTCCTGCCGGGTCGAGGACGCGACTCCCTCACCGAGCAGGCCGTGCACCACGAAGTTCAGCGCCCGCAGGTTCGGTAGCTCGGCCCGGCCCACCTCCAGGCCCGAGGTCTCGGGCAGCAGCTGCTGGAATCGCTCGACAGTGAGCCAGCGGGACAGCCAGTCGTAGGCAACGTCGGATCTGGCCCAGATTCCGACGTTGGCGTCCCCGCCCTTGTCACCGCTGCGGGCTCCGACGATGCTCCCGAGCGGCAGCTTCCAGTACGGCGGCTCGTCGATCCTCATGCCCGCGTAGGAAGCGACCGTGGTGTGGCGGACGGTCGGAGTTGAGGGCGACGCCGTGATGTCGATGAGGGAGCCCTCCGCCGTGACGACGCGGTGCTCGACGAGCTCGTTCGGCAGGTACGCGGCCTGGAAGACGCCGTACGGCGAGGCCTCTCCCGGCGGCGACGTGAGCGTGCAGCCCGGATAGGACGCGAGAGCGATCTCAACCGCCGCCGAGGAGAACGGCCGCCCGATCTGCTTCGCGTCGGCATCCTTCACCGACACCGTCAGCCGAGCAACCGCGCGCTCGTTGGTGTCTGGGTCGTCGTGGTCGGTCCGCGACAGCGACCACTCGACGGTCTCGATCCCGTCCAGCGCCGGAGCCAGCTGCCGTCGGACCAGGTCAGCCTTCGCCTCGATGTCGAGCCCGGTTAGCAGGAAGGTCATCGAGTTGCGGAACCCGCCAAGGGTGTTCACGCACACCTTCGTCGTCGGCGGTGGTGGCCCCCCCGACACCGACGAGATCCACACCCGGTCTGGTCCCTTGTCGGTCAGCCGAATCGAGCCGAAGTCGGCGACCACGTCGGGGTTGAGGTAGCGCGCGTCGCCGATCTCGTAGAGCAGCTGCGCCGTCACTGTCCCGACATCGACCAGGCCACCGGTGCCCGGGTGCTTGGTGATGATCGACGAGCCATCGGCGTCGATCTCTGCCAGCGGGAACCCGACGTGCTCGATCCGGGGCACCTCGGTGAAGAACGAGTAGTTGCCGCCGGTGGCCTGTGCGCCGCACTCCAGGACGTGGCCGGTGACCAGGGCGCCTGCGAGCGGGTCCCAGTCGTCGCGCGCCCATCCGTGCCACCACGCCGCTGGCCCGATGACGAGTGCCGCGTCCGTCACGCGCCCGGTCACGACGACCTGGGCGCCCGCGTCGAGAGCGGCGGCGATGCCCCAGCCGCCGAGGTAGGCGTTGGCCGTGATCGTCGACTCGGGCAGCTCGACCCCGGCGCGAGAGAGCTCGTCCCGCCGCGGCAGCAGGTCGTCGCCTTCGACGTGCGCGACCGGCATCCGCAGTCCGAGCCCAGCGGCGACCTCGCGCACAGCCGCGGCGCAGCCCGCCGGGTTCAGCCCGCCCGCGTTCGCCACGATCCGCACGCCGCGTTCCCAGGCCAGGCCGAGGCAGTCCTCGAGCTGCCGGACGAAGCTGGCGGCGTACCCCCGGGACGGATCCTTCGATCGGGTCCGCCACAGCAGCAGCATGGTCAGCTCGGCCAGGTAGTCACCAGTGAGGACGTCGAGCTCGCCGCCCTCGAGCATCTCGCGCATCGCCGCGAACCGGTCGCCGTAGAAGCCCGAGCAGTTGCCGATCCGCAGTGCCCGAGCCATCTGCCGAACCCTACTGGCTGCGCATCTGAAACATTGGCGCCATGAAGCGGACGGCGATGGCAGTGTTCCGCACCCTGCCCAGGCCGGTGCGCCGGATGACGATCCGTGTCATCTCGCCGACGTTCAGTTCGGGAGCGGTGCTGGCACTGCGCCGCGACGACGGCGCCTTGCTGTTCGTCCGGCAGCGTCACACCGGAGGGTGGGCGTTGCCCGGTGGCCTGATGAACCGCGGCGAGCCGCCGACCACCGCCGTCGCCCGCGAGGTCTACGAGGAAGTGGGGATTTCGCTCGACCCGGACGAGCTGCCGGTGCCGTTCGCCGTCGTCTCGCCTCGGGTCCGCCGAATCGACATCGTCTTCGTGTGCAGCGCTGGTCCGGATGTCGTGGCCGAGCGAGGCGAAGATCAGGACGAGGTGCTCGAGGTGGGGTGGTTCACCACCGAGGCGCTGCCCGACGTCACCGAACCGACGCTGGACATCCTCACGGGCGCCCGGCTGATGTGAGCACCTCGCTGGCCGGACTGGTGCTGGCGGCGGGCCGCGGCCGGCGGCTGCGGCCGCTGACCGACAGCATCCCGAAGCCGCTGCTGCCGATCGGTACGACGACACTGCTCGACGCGATGCTCGACCGCATCGGCGCGGTCGTGACGGAGAGCCCGGACACCACGGCGGTCAATGCCCACTGGCTCGCCGAGCAGATCATTGGCCATCTCGCCGGGCGGGTGCACGTCAGCGTCGAGGAGCCAGAGGCACTCGGCACGGCCGGCGCCGTCGCCGGGCTCGGCGCGTGGCGAGCTGGCCGCGACCTGCTCATCGCCAACGGCGACGCCTATCTCAACGGTGACCTGGGCCTGCCGGAGTTCGTGGCTGGCTGGGATCGCCGCCGGCCACGGCTGCTCGTTGTCGCCGACACCGACCGCCCCGACTTCGAGGGCCGCTGGCGGTTCGCCGGGATCTCGTTGCTGCCCGATCGACTGGCCGAGCCGCTCACCGCCGTACCGTCCGGGCTCTACGAAGCGGTGTGGAGTCGGACCCCGCTGGACCTGGTCCCGACGACTGCCACGTTCGTCGACTGCGGCACGCCGGTCGACTACGAGAAGGCCCGCCGGCTGGCAGCCGAAGGGTCCTGGCCCGCTCACTAGGATGACCGCGTGGGCGTGACCCCCGTAACGATCGGTCCGCTCGGTGGGGCCGATGCCGGGCCGGACCTCGCGCCGGCACCGATCCGGTTCGAGCTCGACTGGGGGCGTCGCTACGGCCTCTGGGTGTTCAGCGTCGGTCTGGCCTGCTGCGCCGTCGAGTTCGTTGCCGCGGCGATGCACCGCGACGACCTCACCCGGCTCGGGGTCACGCCATTCGTCGCCGGGCCCGAGCGGGCCGACCTGATGGTCGTGTCCGGAACCGTCACCGACAAGATGGCGCCTGCCATCCTCCGGATGTACGACGAGATGCCCGATCCGAAGTACGTCATCTCCTTCGGCTCCTGTGCCAACTGCGGGGGGCCGTACTGGGACTCCTACTGCGTGACGAAGGGGGTCGACCAGATCCTGCCGGTCGATGTCTACGTGCCCGGTTGCCCGCCCCGGCCGGAGGCGTTGCTCGGCGGCATCCTGACCCTGCACCGCGCCCTTGACCTGGCGGGTGCCGGGTGACCGGTGAGGAACTGCTTGCGGCACTGGGCATCGATGATGCGGTCGTCGCTGACTCGTTCGGCCGGCTCACGGTCGACGTACCTGCCTCGCGCTGGGTCGACGCAGCGAAGGCGGCTCGGGACTGCCTCGGCGCCGGGTTCTTCGACTGGCTCTCGGCGTACGACGATCGCGACGCCGGCCTCGCGATCGTCGTCCATGTCTGGTCGGTCGAGCGGCGCGCGTCCGTGATGCTGCGTACCCGGGTGCCCCGCGAGGGCGGCCGGCTCCCGACGCTGACCGGGGTCTGGCCGGGTGCGAACTGGCACGAGCGGGAGACCTTCGAGATGTTCGGTGTCGGCTTCGACGGCCATCCCGGCCTGCTGCCGCTGCTGCTGCCGGACGGGTTCGAGGGCAACCCGTTGCGCAAGGAGTTCGTGCTGGCGTCGCGCGTCGCGAGGCAGTGGCCGGGCCGCAAGGAGCCGGGGGAGTCCGATCAGGATCTCGCCGCGCCCGCGGAGGACCGGCCGGGCATGGCACGCCGGCCGCGGCGCCGGATCCAACCGCCAGGGGTTCCCGAACCCGGCAGCTGGGGGCCGCAGCCGTGACCGTCCCGGTGCGTCCGGACCTGCCGCCACGTAGCCGGGGTGTCATCGGGCTGCTCGAGGAGAACTGCACCAGCTGCATGCTCTGTGCCCGGGAGTGCCCGGACTGGTGCATCTACATCGACTCGCACACCGAGATCACCCCGGCCACCGCCCCAGGCGGTCGCGACCGCCACACGCACGTCCTCGACCGCTTCGCCATCGACTACGCGCTCTGCATGTACTGCGGGATCTGCGTGGATGTCTGCCCGTTCGACGCGTTGTTCTGGTCGCCGGAGTTCAGCTATGCCGACACCGACATCATCGGCCTGACGCACGAGCGGGACCAGCTGCGTGAGTGGGTGCGGACGGTGCCGCCGCCGCCAGCGGCCGACCCCGGGGCCGAGCCACCCAAGGAGCTCGCCACGGTCATCGGCGTACCGGGCGCGACCAGCCGCCGGGGTGGCACGCCCTAGATCAGACCCGCTCCGCGTACCGTCGTCTGGTGAACCGAACGCGCCTCTACCGCGACGGCAAGTGCGTCGACGAAGACTTCGACCCGGCCAAGATCTCCGACCATCTGGCGGAGAAGGGCAACGTGATCTGGCTGGACATCGACCAGCCCAAGGCCAAGGACTTCCAACTCATCGCCGAGGAGTTCGAGCTCAACCCGCTGGCCGTCGAGGACGCGCTCGGCGAGCGGCAGCGGCCGAAACTCGACCACTACGACGACCACCTGTTCATCACGCTCTACGACTCGCAGCTCGACATGAAGACGGGGGAGCTGACGACCCGCGAGCTGTCGCTGTTCGTCGGGAAGTCCTACCTGATCACGGTTCACAAGGACCCGGGCTACTCGATGGACGCCGTGGTCAAGCGGTGGAACGACAACACCCAGCTGTGCCACCACGACGTCGGCTTCCTGCTCTGGGGCGTGCTTGAC
Source organism: Mycobacteriales bacterium (assembly GCA_036267755.1). Lineage (GTDB taxonomy): Bacteria > Actinomycetota > Actinomycetes > JAFAQI01 > JAFAQI01 > DATAVK01. The sequence continues at coordinate 9,773 of DATAVK010000103.1, read as the reverse complement.
GTCGTCATCGACGGTTACTTCGACGCGGTGCAGTCGCTCGACGACGAGATCGAGTCGCTCGAGGACTTGTTGTTCAATACCGGCAGGCGCTCCAACGAGGTGCAGCGTCGTACCTTCGAGCTGCGCAAGTCCCTGGTCGCGATTCGGCGCTACGTGCTCCCGACCCGGGAGATCCTCAACACCTTGATGCGCCGCGAAGACGGCCTCGTCGACGCCGCGATGATGCCGTACTACCAGGACGTCTACGACCACGTCCTGCGGGCGGCCGACTCGATCGACGCGCTGCGCGACCTGGTCTCGACCATCCTCGAGACCCACCTCACGATCCAGGGCAACCAGATGAACCAGGTGATGAAGCAGGTGACGTCCTGGGCGGCGATCGCTGCCGTGCCCACGATCATCACGGGCTACTACGGCATGAACGTGCGGATCTTTCCGGGCGCGGACACCCTCTCGGGTGGCATCTCGGCCTTGGTGCTGATGGTGGTGCTGGTCAGCGTGTTGTACGCCGCGTTCCGCCGCCGCGACTGGTTGTGAGCCGGGGTCAGCGGTAGTTCTCGTACTGCAGCGGGATCCCGAAGTCACCCTCGCGCAGCATCGCGATGACGGCCTGAAGGTCGTCGCGCTTCTTGCTCGACACCCGCACCGTGCCGCCTTGCACGGCGACCTGCACACCCTTCGGACCGTCGGCCTTGATGGCCTTGACGATGGCGCGAGCCTTGTCCGAGTCGATCCCCTGGCGGATCGTGATCGCGAGCCGGGACGTGTTGCCGGCAGCAGGCTGGGGGTCCTCGTGGTCGAGCGCCTTGAGCGACACCTGCCGCTTCACGAGCCGGCTCTGGAAGACGTCGAGGACGGCCAGTACCCGCTCGTCGCTGTTGGCGGTGATGACGACACCGTCGTCACCGCTCCACACGATGGAGGCGCCGGTGTTCTTGAAGTCGAATCGCTGGCCGACCTCCTTGGCTGCCTGGTTGAGCGCGTTGTCGACCTCCTGCCGGTCGACCTTGCTCACCACGTCGAAGGACGCATCCGCCATGTTTCCTACCTCCTGGTCGCCCGCTATCCTGTCCGTCGCGCGCACTCCGGTGCCGTGCACGGCGGGTTGCCCGAGTGGTCAAAGGGAGCGGACTGTAAATCCGCCGGCTCAGCCTACGATGGTTCGAACCCATCACCCGCCACGGTTGGTCGCAGCGTGTAATCTCACGCTGCGCCCCGGCCCCCTTAGCTCAGTCGGCAGAGCGTCTCCATGGTAAGGAGAAGGTCTACGGTTCGATTCCGTAAGGGGGCTCCAGCTCAGAGCAACGTCCCAGGTCAGAGCCATGTTGTGTCGGCCCGCGAGCCGTAGCCGACTGCGGCGGGATTCCCGTGACGTTGCCGTGACAGTGGCCGGATAACGTCCCGGAACCCCGCTCGCGGCTCGGAGGCTCCAACGTGCCAGAGAATGCACGTACGGCGAAGCGAATCGGTGAGCCGACCCGACCTGTCGGCTCAGCCGAAGCGGAAAAAGCGGCTCCCACCCAGCTTGGCGCTGACCCCATCGAATCGCTGGCCAGCATCCCTCGCTGGGCCGCGGGCAGCCCGGGCGCCCTGGGTGGGGGTCGGCCGCTCGAACCTGAAGTGCGGGCCGACATGAAGACCAGGCTCGGCCACGACTTCTCCCAGGTCCGCATCCACGACGACAGCCGGGCTCACGAGTCAACTGCCACGGTGAACGCGAACGCCTACACCGTCGGCTCGCACATCGTCTTTCAGACAGGCGGCTACAACCCTGCCACCTCGGAGGGCAAGCGCACCCTCGCCCACGAACTGACCCACGTCGTTCAGCAGAGCCAAGGGCCGGTCGATGGCACCGAGGTACCCGGCGGCATCCGGGTCAGCGAACCGAGCGATCGGTTCGAGCGTGAGGCGGTGGCGAACGCCGAGAAGGCGGTCTCTGCTCCTGCTTCAGCCACCACGGCCGGCCCGCAGCGCGTGCACGTGGGGGCCGAGGATCCGTCATCGCCGGTCGCGGGGTACCCCACACGCGGGGTGGTGCAGCGAGAGCCGAAAAAGCCGCCCGTGGTGATTCCCCCGTCCCCCACTCGCCAAGCCATGGTCAAGGAGTTGATGGACGAGCACAAGAACCTCAACATCAAGGTGGCGAACGATGCCGTCAACGGCGCTAAACGGGTGATGGGTGCCGGCGGCGCAGGCGGAGACGTGGTCCTCGACGAGCATGTAACCCGAGAAGTCTCTGTGCACACCGGTCGACTCGATGAGCAGAACTTGACTACCCACCTCCAGGAGGAAGCCCGCCAAACCGGGGTCCGCGAGATCTACTTGCAGATCAACAGCCCTGGTGCAACGACCCAGTCGATCCGGCAGGCCATGAACGGCATCCAAAACGGCATCCCGGAGCTGGCGGGGGTCCGCGTCCGCGTCTACGACTCGCAGGGTCGGGTGGTATGGCAAGGCAACATGCGGTTCCGCGACACCGATCCGATCAAGTCACGGCCTGGTGGAGGCGGTGGCGGCGGGACAGGATCCGGCGGAGGGACCCGAACCGGACCGTCGAGCGGTGGACCCGCCCCAGCAGGTCAAGGGCTCGCCGGTGGGGGGAAACCGCCGATTTCAACGCCGGCGACGGGTGCCACAACCTCAACGCCGGCGACGGGTGCTGCAACCTCCGCCGCGACGCGGGCCGAGATGGCCAAGGCCATCGCCCAAAGCGGCACGAGCACTGCTCGTGCGGTAGCCCTGACCGCCCGGATCCAGATCTACGTCAAGGCCTATTACGCGCTCGCCCACTTTCTCACTTTGCTTTCTGCGATCGACGACATGCAGAGCATGCTCGCGAACGGGACTGCGCTGCCTAAGGAGCAGAAGCAAGCGGATCAGGTGCTGTCCGACAGCAATCTCGCCAAGGACGAAGCCGACCAGGTCACCGAGGACATCGACTTGGTGGCGTGGACGGTACTGGCCGGCGAGACGGAGCGCGCCAACGACGATAAGTCCTTGTTCGCCATCGATGAGGCGGCTAGCTCCCTGCGCGACTCTCTCGATCACTCCGCCGCCGTGGCGCAAGGACTCGCTGACGATCTGAAAGCCGCCGCGGATCCGATGTTGGGCGAGATGTACAAGCAGCTGCTGGCCGTCGTGTCGCCGAACACCAGCGGTACGGCCGACAACGCGATCGCATTCGCGCTCTACAACTCGCTCGAAAAGCTGCACAACACGACCCAGTCGGCCAGCCAGAACTATGCGGACACCGCGGCGACCCTGACCTGGTGGGCGGAGCAGTTCCGCGGGCTGGGCCGATGGGCGAATGACTCTGCGTGGGCCATCCTCCGCGGCAGGGCCTGGGACCGGTACCTGGCCGAGCATCCCGAAGCCAGAAGGGACAACCCGTAGGCCGGATCCACTGACTCATGACGGCAGAGCATTTCCGGCCTGATCGCTGCCTCGAAGCTGTGGCAGGATGGACAGCCGCGGCGGAGTAGCTCAGCCAGGCAGAGCAAGCGGCTCATAATCGCTGTGTCGCCGGTTCAAATCCGGCCTCCGCTACCCACCGGCCTTTGGCGGTAGTCTCGAAGGCCGCCGTCAGCTCATCGTACGAAGAAGGGTCCCACCCGTGGCAGCCACCGACGTCCGGCCGAAGATCACCCTGGCCTGCGACGTGTGCAAGCACCGCAACTACATCACGCGGAAGAACCGCCGCAACGATCCGGACCGGATGGAACTGAAGAAGTTCTGCCCGAACTGCCGGCACCACACGGCGCACCGCGAAACCCGCTAGTCACCGCGATAGGCGCGGGGCGATAGCGTCCCGCCCATGCCTGTCAACCGCGAGTTCATCGGCCGGGAGTACCCGACCAGTGACACCTATGAGGTGTCGCGCGAGCTGATCCGCCGGTTCGCCGAAGCGATCGGCGACGCCAACCCGGCCTACACCAGTGTCGAGGCCGCGAAGGCGCTGGGTCACCCGGACGTCGTCGCCCCGCCGACCTTCCTCACCACCCTGCAGTTCCGGTTCGCGCTCGAGGGACCGGTCGCCGACCCGGGTCTCGGCCTGAACTACGCGATGGTCGTGCACGGCGAGCAGCGCTTCGTCCACCACCGCCCGGTGTACGCCGGTGACGTTCTGTCGGCGACCAGCAGCGTCATTGACATCCGCGATGCCGGCAGCAACGAGCTGATGACAACCCGGATCAGCGTGATCGACGCCGCGGGTCAGCCGGTCAGCGACATGTACTCGACGCTCGTCTCCCGCGGGACCGCCGCGGCCAAGGAAGGCTGACCATGACCGCAACCGTCAGCTACGACGACGTCGAGGTGGGCACCGAGCTGCCCACGCAGACCTTCACGGTCCAGCGGGTGAACCTGGTGAAGTACTGCGGCGCCTCGGGAGACTTCAACGTCATCCACTGGAACGAGCGCGTCGCCAAGTCGGTCGGCTTGCCCAACGTCATCGCCCACGGGATGTTCACGATGGCCGAGGCCGGGCGCGTCGTCACCGACTGGGCCGGCGACCCGGCGGCAGTGGTGGAGTACGGCGTGCGGTTCTCCGCACCCGTGCCGGTGCCCGACGACGACGTTGGCACCACATTGACCGTCGCCGGCCGGGTCGAAAGCAAGCTTGACGATCGCAAGGTTTCGGTCGTCCTCGAAGCCAGCGCGAACGCTGCCACCGTGCTCACCAAGGCGAGGCTGACCGTCCAGCTCGCCTGATCTCGGGTCGCGGGCGGGTGTCGCTTGACAAGTAGTGAGTGATCACTCACTATGTCCCCATGACCCCGACCGCCACACGGATGACCGCAACGGACCGTCGTGCTGACGTGCTCCGCGCCGCCGTCCACGTGTTCGCGGCGGGCGGGTATCACGGGACCTCGACCGAGGACGTGGCGCGGGCCGCCGGCATCAGCCAGCCCTACCTGTTCCGGTTGTTTCCGACCAAGAAGGCGCTGTTCATCGCCCTGGTCGAGCAGGGGTTTGGCCGGGTACGTGACGCCTTCACCGCGGCGGCCGGCGACCGCACCGGCGAGGCAGCCATCGAGGCGATGGCCGAGGTCTACAGCGAGCTGCTTCGGGATCGCGACGAGCTGCTGCTGCAGATGCACGCCTACAGCGCCTGCGACGACCCCGAGATCGCCGAGGTCACCCGGCGCGAGTTCGGCCGGCTGTGGCGCGAGGTAGTCCGACTCTCCGGCGCCAGTGACGAGCGGATGCAGCAGTTCTTCGCCACCGGAATGCTCTTGAACGTCATCGCGTCGATGGACGCCACCTCACACGACTCGGCCTGGATCAAGGCCTGCCTCCCGCCGGCCTGGCTCAGCATCCCCGACACTGACAGCTGATTTTTTTTGACCCGACAAGTGAGTGACTACTCACTACTAGGAGGATCGATGTCTGCTCGAACCCGCACCATCTGGACGTTCGTCGTGACGAGCGTCGCGCTGTTCATGGCGCAGCTGGACAACCTCGTGGTCACCACCGCGCTGCCGGTCATCCGGCACGACCTCAATGCGTCGCTTTCATCGTTGGAGTGGACCGTCAACGCCTACACGCTGACGTTCGCCGTGCTGCTACTCACCGGTGCCTCGCTCGGTGAGCGGTTCGGCCGGCGCCGGATGCTCGTCGTCGGGCTCAGCATCTTCACCCTCGGCTCGGCCGCCGCGGCCCTGGCGCCCAGCATCGAGTGGCTGATTGCGTTCCGCGCGGTGCAAGGGGCTGGCGCGGCCATCGTCGTACCGCTCACCCTGACCCTGCTGTCGGCCGCCGTCCCGATCGAGCGACGCGGCATGGCCCTCGGGATCTGGGGCGCCGTGGCGGGCCTCGCGATCGCGACCGGCCCGGTCGTCGGCGGCGCGGTCGTCAGCGGCTGGTCGTGGCAGACGATCTTCTGGCTCAACGTGCCGCTGGGCGTCCTGCTGGTGCCGATCGCCCGGCTGCGCCTCGTCGAGAGCCGTGGCCCGGCCCTGGCGCTCGACGTCCCCGGTGTCGCCCTCGCCAGCGCGGGTCTGTTCGGCATCGTGCTCGGCGTCGTCCGGGCGAACGACCTCGGCTGGTCCTCGTCGTTCGTCGTCACCTCGATCGCGATCGGTGTGGCGCTGATGGTGGCCTTCGTCGGTTGGGAGACCCGTACGTCGACCCCGATGCTGCCGATGCGGTTGTTCGCCTCGCGTGGGTTCTCGGCCACCAACCTGGCCAGCATGCTGATGTTCTTCGGGATGTTCGGTTCGATCTTCCTGCTGGCCCAGTTCCTGCAGACGGTTCAGCACTACTCGCCGCTCCAGGCGGGGCTACGGACCCTGCCATGGACCGGCATGCCGATTGTGGTCTCCCCGCTGGCCGGCCTGCTCGCCGACAAGATCGGCGGCAAGGTCGTCGTCATTACCGGCCTCGCGTTGCAAGCGGTCGGCCTGGCCTGGCTGGCCGCGGTGACCACGGTGGACGTGCCCTACTCGCATCTGGTTCCGGCGTTCATCGTCAGCGGCACCGGCATGGCGCTGTTCTTCGCTCCGGTGGCGACCGTGGTGCTGTCAAGCGTGCGGCGCAGCGAGGAAGGCATCGCGTCCGGTGCGACGAATGCGCTGCGCGAGCTCGGCGGAGTCTTCGGAGTGGCGGTGCTGGCGTCGGTGTTCGCAGCGCACGGCAGCTACCTATCGGGTCCGGACTTCGTCCACGGGCTGCGCGCGGCCGTCGCCGTCGGTGCAGGGGTCGTGGCGTTTGCGGCGCTGTCGATGCTCGTAGTGCCCGGTCGTGGCACCGTCGAGTCACCGGTCGACGAGGCGTTCCCCGGCTCGGACGTCGAGTCGGAAGCGGTGTCGCTGCCCGTCAGCGTCTGAACCGTCCTATCGTCACGCCACCGGCCCGGCACTGTTGGCCGGTGGCGTGACGCGGGTTCAGGCGGGTATCACCGGGGCCTCACCGGTGTGAGCCAGCCGCCTCGTCCGGCAGGCGGGAGGGACGACGTGGGCGCGCTGAACCCCTGGCGACGTGGCCGCCGACCCGGCCGCGCCACCAACCCGATCCCGCCTCGTGAAGTCGTCGTACTCTCCGGCGGCGGCAGCCTCGGCGCCGCTCAGGTCGGCGCGTTGCAGGCCCTCGTCGAGGCAGGCATCGTCCCGGACGCCGTCGTCGGCTGCTCGGTGGGATCGATCAACGCGGTCTACGTCGCGACCGACCCCAGCCTCGACCGGTTGACCGCCCTGGAGGCGGTCTGGCGGTCGATGTCGAGGCGGGCGGTCTTCCCCGACGGCAGGTTCGCCATCGCCCGGCGGCTGGTGGCCCGCGACAACCATCTCTACACAGCGTCGGGGCTGCGCCGAATCCTCGCCGACAGCCTGACCATCGACGACCTGTCCGAGACCGCGATCCCATGCCACGTCGTCACCACCGACCTGCTCTCCGGGGAGCCGGTCTGGTGGACTACCGGCGACCCGCTCGAGGTGTTAAGCGCCTCGGCGTGCATTCCCGGACTGTTCCCCCCGGTGAAGCTGGGTGACCGGCTGCACGTCGACGGCGGCGTGTCCTGCCCGGTGCCGACTCAGCACGCGCTCGGCCTGGGCGCGGCGCGGGTGTGGGTGCTCGATGTCGCCCGGACCTACGCCGGCTGGGCCGACGAGCGGATGTCGGCCCTGGACGTCCTGCTCGAGTGCTTCGCGATCTCCCGCTCGCACCTGGGGCGGCAGCAGCCGACGCCCCGTGCGGGTCAGCGGGTGGTCGCGCTTCCGGCGCTGTCGTTGGGCCGCCACGACATGCGCGACTTCTCGCGGACCTCGTGGCTGATCCGGGCCGGCCGGGAGGCAGGCCGGGCCATGGTCCGGGCCGAGCGGCAGCCTCGCCCCCGCCGGCTCATCGATCCGGCCGGAGCCGGGTCCTCCTGACTACCCCAACCCGGATGGCCCGTGGGTGTGGCTCAGTACGCCGGCACGACGGAGCAGCCACCGGTTGCCGCGGCCGATCAGCCCGGCCGAGTCGAAGAACGCCAGCACCTTCGCGGCCGCGAAGCGTTTGGTGTCCCGCCAGTGCGGGTTGCGCGCGGCGGCGCGCCGGGCCTCGCGAGGGTCGAGCCCGCACTCGGCGTACACCCGCGGGTTGATCAGGGCGGTGGTCGCGAGGTACATGACGACGCCGAGCATCAGCTGGTCGTACCAGCGGCCGATCCGGCCGGTGTGCTGCAGCGCGCGGAGCGCTTCCTCGCGGGCGTAGCCGATGTGGCGCGACTCCTCGATGACGTGGATCCGGCTGACCTGACGCACGATCGGCTGGAGTGACTCATCGTCCATCGCCTCCCGCTGGAACGCGTCGAGGATCTCTTCGACGTACATCGTGCCGGCGAAGGTCTGGACGCCGGTCGAGGTGGCCTTGAACCACCGCCCGAGCCCGTGGCGCAGCCGGTCGACGCCGTAGTTCGGCGTACCGAACGTCGAGATCATCGTCGCGAACATGATCGAGTGCCGACACTCGTCGGCGATCTCGGTCAGCGTCCACTGGATGTCCTTGCGGGTCAGGTCGCGGTCGTAGGCATGGCGCAGCAGCATCTGCATAAGGATCTCCTCGAACCAGATGCCGACACTCGCGATGCTCGCGACCTCGTGCTTGGTCAGCGTGACCCGCTGCTCGGGCGTCATCTGGTCCCACAGCGCGGTCCCGAACAGGCTCGAGCGGTACGGCGGGCAGTAGAACTGCAGCGGGTCCTGGGGCGCCGCCCAGTCGACGTCGACCGCGGGATCGAAGGACGTCTTGGCCGCGGAGCGCAGCAACTTCTCGCCGGTCCGTTCGCGGGGCGGGAGCTCGGTCATCACCATGCCGTTAGTAAACGTCCCATTGGCCAATGGCGCAATAGCGGCTGGCTATCGTGTGACGCACCCCACATCGAGGATCGGGAGGCTCCGGCGTGGCTGAGTACCGCGTCGACGACCTCGCTCAGGCCGCGGGCATGACGGTCCGCAACGTCCGTGCCTATCAGGAGCGTGGCCTGCTGCCGGCGCCGCTTCGACGGGGGCGGACCAGCTGGTACGACGACACCCATCTGGCCCGGCTCCGGCTGATCGGCCGGCTGCTCGAGCGCGGGTACACCAGCGCCCACATCGCTGCCTTCATCGCCGACTGGGAGTCCGGTCACGACATCGGCGCGACCCTCGGGCTGGAGACGGCGCTGCTCGCACCGGGATCGGCGGAGCTGCCCGAGGAGCTGGGGTACGCCGAGCTGGTCGAGACGCTGGGCGGTCTGGACGACCCCCGAGCCCTGGACCGCGCGATCGAGCTCGGGCTGCTCAGCCGGCTGGCCGACGACCGGTTCCGGGTGCATCGGCCGCGGCTGTTGCGGGCCGGGGCCGAGCTGGTCGGGGTCGGGATGTCCGTGGACGACGCGCTGCGGCTCGCCGCGGCGATGCGCGAGCTGGTTCAGGCGGTGAGCAGCCTGTTCGTGACGACGGTCGCCGACCACATCCTCGCCCAGCACCCACCGGACTGGGTGCCGACGGACGCCGAGATCGTTGAGATCGCGGCGATCGTCGAGCGGCTGCGTCCGCTCGCGCGGGTCGCGGTCGATGAGGAGCTAGGTCCCGCGGTGGACGCCGACCTGCAGAACTTCTTCGGCGACTGGCTCGCCCGCACCCTCCGGCACGACTGACAGGTACGACGGATCAGGCGATCTCGCCGAGCAGCTTGCCGATCCGGGTGATCCCCTCGACCAGGTCATCGTCGCCGAGCGCGTAGGACAGCCGGAAGCAGCCCGGCGCACCGAACGCCTCACCGGGAACCACGGCGACCTCGACCTCGTCGAG